>JBFWWW010000042.1:0-24027 GCA_050245975.1 Hyphomicrobiaceae bacterium | reverse complement strand
GTCTGCGCGCGCTCGACTGCATCCTCGAAGCCTGGGAAGAGGGTACGGGCAACGGGATCGCTCCGGAAATGATGGCTTACGCTGCGATCTATACGGCGCTCACCGATCTGGTGGCGGCGTTCGGAGAGGACGCGGTGATCGGGCTGGTGGACGGTCTGGGTCCGCGCGTCCGCTCCGGCGAGTTCTCGCTGTCGCGCACGCAATAGGCCGACAGGCATAACGGGCCGAGTTCGTGATCCGGCTCCGCGGCGGCGGCGCTACCAGAAGCGCATGTGCTTGACGATCATCTCGCCGATCAGCACGCAGCCGAAGCCGATCAGAAGCAGACCGGCAATCCTGTTGATCTTCTCGAGGTTCAGCACCGTGAACCGGTGACGGACGCCGGCGATCGCCTGCGACACCACCAGCCAGTAGCAGAAGCTGCCGCCCATGATGGCGGCCACCATCGTCAGCGCATCGATATGCGATTCGATCTCGACGAAGGAACTCACGCCGCCGTAGATGGCGACAAGCCCCAGCACGGCGCCGGGATTCGTGATCGTCAGCAGGAACGTCTTGGGAATGTCCCATGCGTAGTCGCGCAGCGAGGCTGCCTCGGCCTGGGCCGGCGTGACGATCGCGGGGCGCGCGAAGTACATCTGCGCGCCGGCGAGCAGCAGGGCCAGCCCGCCGACGATCTGGATGGCGGTCCGGTATTGGCGGATCGCGCCGGAGATGGCGTTGACGCCGAGAGCCGCACCGAGTGCAATGAGGCCGTCACCGAGCATGATGCCGAGGCCGGCCGCCATGCCGCCGAAGAACCCGCGCTCGACGGCGCGTTGCAGACCGAGGAGATTCACCGGACCGAACGGCATGGCCAGCAGCACGCCCATGACCATCCCGATCGGAATGATGAGCGGATTTGGGATGTACCCTCCCATACGGACTAAGCCGCCATGCCGGACGCAGGCCGGCACGAGCAGCCGGCGGCGCGGCACAGCGCTGGCGACCGCGAAGCGGGGCGGCGCCGATCCGCGACCGGAGTCATCAAAACAGGACGTCTCATGCAGCAGAATGCCCGTACCACCACCATTCTGTCGGCCGTATTCCTACTGGCGCTGGTCCCCCTTGTCTATTGGTCGGTCGGACCGAAGGCGGCCGGCCCCAAGCGGCCCGCCGCGGAGCCCCGCGCAGCGGGCAAATCCGAACCCGCGCCAGCCGCCGAAAGCATCCCGCTGCCGCAACCCGTGCAGGAGATGCGGGAGGCCATCCTGCATGCCGCGGCGAGCGGAAAGATCGAGGATCTGCAGCTTGCGCTGGAGTTCAACGAACTGAAACCCGAAACGGATGCACCGGCCGGCGCAGACCCGATTGCCTATTGGAAGAGCACATCGGCCGACGGCGAAGGCTACGAGGTGCTGGCCGCGATCGCCAATATCCTCGCCTTGCGTCCCGCCGTGGTGCGTGCCGGCGCCGACATCGAGAACAACAAGGTCTACGTGTGGCCTTATCTCGCCGAGCAGCCGCTCGACACGCTTGCTCCCGCCGCCCGCGTCGATCTGATGCGGCTGGTTCCCGCGGAGGCGGCCGCGAAAATGATCGCCGCCAAGCACTATCAGGGCTGGCGTCTCTCCATCGGCGCGGATGGAACCTGGCATGGACTGACGCGGGCGCAATGACGCCGTTTTCGTGCAGGAGACTTCAGGTTCCGGCGCAGGCCTCGTGACCCTCTCCCACCCGATGCCTTTTTGTCGCCGGATTCTGCCCGCGCGACGCTAACCAATCTCGGCAGCGTGGTTGGTAAACGCGGGATCGGCCCGATATAGCCCACCGCAGCGAACAACAAGATTGAGGCCGTAGTCATGTGGCGTATGCGTTTCGAGATGATCGTTGGCCTGTTGATCGCCGGTGCCGCCCTGATGGCGCAGACGGCGACGGCTGAGGCGCAGAGATGGAGCCCGTGGGGCAACAACTCCTCATGGGAGTCCCAGCGCGGGTTCACGCCGCCCTACCAGCGCGGCTATCGCTCGAACTCCCCGTTCTGGGACGACTGGTTCGACGATGACGACGAGCCGCGCCGTCCGATGGGGCCGAAGGTCCTCGACGGCGGCGGTCGCCCGTCCATCTCGCCGATCGCGCCGCAAAGCGTCTCGTTCCCGTCGAGCTACACGCCGGGCAGCATCATCATCGACACGCGCGGAAAGCAGCTCTTCTACGTGCAGACGGCGACGACCGCCCTGCGCTATCCGATCTCGGTCGGTCGCGTCGGCTTCACCTGGACGGGCACGCAGACCATCAGCCGGAAGGCGGACTGGCCGGACTGGTACCCACCGGCCGAGATGCGCGAGCGCGATCCGCGCCTGCCGGAGAAGATGACCGGCGGCTTGCGCAATCCGCTCGGCGCGAAAGCGCTTTATCTCGGCAACACGCTCTACCGCATTCACGGCACCAACGATGCCAAGACCATCGGTCAGGCCGCCTCGTCGGGCTGCTTCCGCATGCTGAACGGGCATGTGATCGATCTGGCGAGCCGCGTCGATGTCGGCACATCGGTGACCGTCGTTTCGCACCTGCCGCCCAACCTCGCCAAGGTGGTTGGCGACCAGGTGAACCGGCGTGCCCGCGTCACGGATGTCGACCAGGACCCGTCGTAAGGGCATCGCTTGCGGCTGCCGCATGCGCGGCGGCTGCTTTCCTGCCGGCTACGGCTGCGCGCGCCGCCCAAACGCCGTCCGCCACCGTAGCCCTGAAGCGGGCGGCGGGCGGCCGTACGCCGTGCTGCAGGAGGATGCGCCGCACCTGGCTGTTGGCGCCGGCAATATAGACGGCCGCCCGGTGGCGCCGGGCCTGGGACGCAAACCCGCTCATCACAGCTGCCGCCGTTGAATCGATTATCGGGACGCCCGAGACATCGATGACATAGGCGGCCGGATGCTCGCCGATACGGTCGAGCGCGGCGGAGACCGACGACGCCGTCCCGAAGAAGAAGGCGCCCGAAATGCGGAACACCGCGATATCGGGATCGGTGGCCAGGGCGGGATCGTACGGCGGTCGCGTCCGGCCGTCGACGACATCGGGCACGTCTTCCTCGGCGAGCGACTCCGCCTGATCGACCGAGACGGCGCCGGCCATGCGGTGCAGGAACAGCAGCACGGCGAGGCTGAAGCCGACCACGATCCCTTCCGTCAGATCGCGGAAGACGACGAGCAGGAACGTCGCCAGCAGCACGACCGCATCGCCGACCGATGCACGCACAAGGGTCGCGAACTGGTGCTTCTCGGCCATGTTCCAGGCGACGACGGCGAGAACGCCGGCAAGGGCCGCAAGCGGAATGAAGCTCGCCAGCGGCGCTGCCACCAGCATGAACAGAAGCAGGAAGACCGAGTGCAGCATGCCGGCCACGGGGCCCCGCGCGCCGGCGCGGACATTGGTCGCCGTGCGCGCGATGGTGCCGGTGACGCAGATGCCGCCAAACAGAGACGCGGCGATGTTGGCGATCCCCTGACCGACGAGTTCGGCGTTGGAGCGATGACGGCGGCCCGTCATGCTGTCCGCCACGACCGCCGACAGCAGGCTCTCGATACCGCCCAGCAGCGCGAATGACACGGCTGACGGCATCACCTCGACGATACGGTCGAGCGTCAGAACCGGCAGGTGCGGAGCGGGCAGGAACTGCGGAATCCCGCCGAAGCGCGTGCCGATGGTCTCGACCGGCAGTCCCAGGCCCCAGGACGCCAACGACGCGAGAGCGACCGCGATCAGGAATGCCGGCCAGTGCGGTTGCCACCGCCGCACACCGGCGATCACGCCGACCGCGAGCACGGCAAGCGCAACCGCCCACACGTTGACTGTCGGCAGGGCGTGCCCGAGCGCGATGACCTTGGGAATGAACGGTCCGGGCTCGTTGGCCAGCGTCAGCCCCAGCAGGTCCTTGAGCTGGCTTGCAGCAATGATGACGGCGATGGCGCACGTGAAGCCCACCGTCACCGGATACGGGATGTATTTGATGAACGTGCCGAGGCGGAGCGCGCCGACGGCGAAGAGAATGAGCCCGCCGAGGAACGTCGCCAGGATCAGCCCGTCGAGGCCGTGCACCTGGCCGGTCGCCGCGACGAGGACGATGAAGGCGCCCGCCGGCCCGCCGATCTGGAACCGGCTTCCGCCCAGCGCGGAGACGAGAAAGCCGCCGACGATGGCCGAGATGAGCCCGCGCTCCGGCGTTACGCCCGACGCGATGGCGATCGCCATCGACAGCGGCAGCGCGACGATGGCGACCGTCAGGCCCGCGATCGCATCGGCCTTGAAATCGTTGAGGCGGTAGCCCTCACGCAGAACGGTGACCAGCTTGGGCGTATAGAGCTGGACGACGGCCGAGGCGTTCGGGCTCGCATGCATGACCGCATTCCGCAAATCGAGCCGCCTGCGACGGCCCGCGGTGGATCCGCAGCGCTCCTCCGTCAGGACGAGCGGGGCGCCGCTTTCGGGTCCCTGAGGCGCACGCCGCGTCCGCCGCCGGTGCTGAGGGCATTGTCGCCGATCAGTTCGATGCCGGCCCGGTCGAGCGCCTCGACCACTTTCATCAGCGTGTCGATCACTCCGCGCACCACGCCGTCGCTGGCCTCCATGCGCTGGATCGTCGGCAGCGACACGCCGGAGAGTTCGGCGAGTTGCTTCTGGTCGATCCCCAGCAAGGCGCGGGCAGCCCGCATTTGCGCAGCAGTGATCATCCAAGCTCCTGCATCTTACATATATCACATGTCTATAATAATGTAAAATACATCAATAGTGATGCTTCTCACTGCGCAACGATGTGAGGAGTAACTGGCACTCAAGGGGCACAAGTGTGGTGTCAGAAACACGTTCAATTCGATTCGCCGCAAAGAGACCACAATTGGCTTCGCTCCGAACAAAGCCGGGGATAATCCTTTAACAAGTTGTTAATTAGTTGTGCGGTTGGCGATAGTGCGTACGCGTATGAAATTCTGGGGCGTATTGGCCCAATCCGACAGATTGTCGTGTCCTGCCACGGCGATCGAAATCACAAAAAACATCGACAACAGAGTGGCTTGCGCTGCTTCCGGGCGGCGCCTGCCGGCCTTTCGAGTTTAGCCGGCCCCGCGAAGGGGGCGGTGCATAAGTCGTGTAAAAGTTGGGGAGTGCGGGTTATGTGGCGTAGCGTTCTTGGTACTGCTTCCATTGCATTTCTTCTCTCGGCGTCTGCGGCATCGGCCGATGACTTTGGACGCTTCAGCTGGACGGGGATCTACGCCGGACTGCATGGCGGATACGCGTCGACCACCATCAAAACACCCGATCTGCCTCCCTATCCGGCAGGTCCCCCCGATCAGGATCTAAAAGGCGGCATCGTCGGCGGGCAGATCGGCGCACAATATCAGCTCTCCAACAGCTCAATCGTCATCGGCGCCGAGGCCGACGTGTCGTTCGGCAATCTCGACACGACCGTGCGCGACGGCAACTACATCACCGAAGGTGGCACGATCAGTGCGCTCGGAACGGTGCGAGCGCGCCTCGGCTTCGCCATGGGCCGGTTCATGCCCTACGTCACCGGTGGTCTCATGTGGGATCGTTTGAAGCAGTCACAGGAGTGTCCCGATCCGGCCGGCGTGCCGTTCGGATGGTGCCGTCCCGCAAACGGCTATGCACCCTACAATCTGTCCAAGACCGAAACCAACATCGGCTGGACGCTGGGCGGCGGCGTCGACTATGCCATCGCCGATCACTGGTTTGTGCGGCTGGAAGGGCTCTATGGCGATCTCGGCAAGGAAAGCTACGGCCTTGGCACGACGCCCAGCGGCAAGACGTTGAAGCCGTATGACGTCGAGCATCAGATCGGACTTGCGCGCTTCGCGCTCAACTACAAGTTCTGACGGGCAGGCGGCCCGGAAAAGAAAAACGGGGGGTGCCACCGGCCCGCAGCCCAAGCGCTGCGGGCCGTGAGATTCCGGGCGAGGCTGCAAGCACGCCGATCCCTCGGTCCAGGTCCGGTCCAGCCTTGGCTCAGGCTTCCATGAAGCGCACGGGCTCGCCCGTCGCCGCGCCGGTGAGCGCCCCGTCCCACATGACGCGCCGGCCGCGCACGACCGTGCCGACGGGCCAGCCCTTGACGGCAACACCGTCGTAGGGCGTCCAGCCGCATCGCGACGCGATCCAGGCGTTCGTGATGGTCTGCGTGCGGGCGAGATCGACCACCGTGAGATCGGCGTCGTAGCCGACGGCGATGCGACCCTTGCAGGCGATATTGAACAATCGCTGCGGGCCATGGCTGGTGAGATCGACAAACCGCTCCAGCGTCAGCCGTCCCGCGTTGACGTGGTCGAGCATGATGGGCACCAGCGTCTGCACGCCGGTCATGCCGGAATGGCTGGCCGGGTAGGCATGCTCCTTTTCCTCGCGCGTGTGCGGGGCGTGGTCGGAGCCCAGCACATCGACAACGCCGGCCGAAAGCGCGGCCCAGATGGCATCGCGGTGGCGCGCATCGCGCACCGGCGGGTTCATCTGCGCGAACGTGCCCAGCCGGTCGTAGGCGTCGGGTGCCGCAAGCGTGAGATGATGCGGCGTGACCTCGACGCTCGCCCAGTCCCTGTGCTCCGCGAGGAAGGCCATTTCCTCCGCGGTCGAGATGTGCAGCACGTGCACGCGCTTGCGATGCCGCTGCGCCAGCTTCACGAGGCGCGTCGTGGCGATGAGCGCCGCCTGCTCGTCGCGCCACACCGGGTGCGAATGGGGGTTGCCGGCCTCGCGCAGCCCGGCGCGCGCGATCAGCCGCGCCTCGTCCTCGGCATGGAACGCAGCGCGCCGGCCAAGTCGGGCGATAATGCGGTCGAGCGATCCTTCGTCCTCCACCAACAGGTCGCCGGTGGACGAGCCCATGAACACCTTGATGCCGGCCGACGCTTCCAGGCCCTCCAGCTCGGGGATCTGATCGATGTTGTCGCGCGTCCCGCCGACGTAGAAAGCGAAGTCGCAAAACATGCGGTGGCGCGCGCGCGCCACCTTGTCGGCCAGCGTGGCCGCCGTCGTGGTCAGAGGCTTGGTGTTGGGCATCTCGAACACGGCCGTCACGCCGCCGAGCGCGGCGGCACGGCTGCCGGTTTCGAGGTCTTCCTTGTGCTCGAGGCCGGGCTCGCGAAAATGCACCTGGGTGTCGATCACGCCGGGGAGGATGTGCAGGCCGCGAACCTCGATCACCTCCGCCGCCCGCGCCGACCCGAGCTGGCCCAGAGCAGCGATGCGCCCCTCCCGCACGGCCACGTCCCGTACGCCGGTACCGTCCTGGTTGACAACGGTGGCGCCGCGGAGAAGGAGATCGTAGGATTCAGCCATTGAAAGACCTCTCAACCTTGCCAGCACCCGCACCGACCGCGCAGGTCCTTGCGCCATTCCATGCGCGCGCCACATAGCGCATAAACCACAGGCACGGAAGCGCCGGCGGCACCCATGGATGCATTGACACTGTTCGGTCTTCTGGCCGTCTCGCTGATGCTGGTATTCTATGCGCTCGAAAGCCGGAGCACATGGTATGTGCTGGCGTTCGCAGGGGCCTGCGTCCTTGCCTCGGTCTACGGCTTCCTGCAGGGCGCATGGCCTTTCGGGGCCATCGAAGCCATCTGGGCCGTCGTGGCCCTGCAGCGCTGGCGGACGGCGACAGCCCCTGAACGCACGTCGCGGAGAGTATGATGGACACGGCCAGGACGGCCTTGCTGACAGATCGCGGCGTCGTCCGTGTTACGGGACCGGATGCGGCCAAGCTGCTGCAGGGCCTCGTCACGAACGACATGGACCATCTGGCAACGCTGCCGGCGATCCACGCCGGTCTGCTGGCGCCGCAGGGAAAGATCCTGTTCGACTTCTTCGTGGTCCGCGCGGGCGACGGTTTCCTGCTCGAAACGGCGGCGGACAAGACTGGCGAACTGGCAAAACGCCTGCTGCTCTACAGGTTGCGGGCCAAGGTCGAGATCGTGGACGTGACGGCTGAGCACGCGGTCGCTGTGCAGTGGGGCGGCACCAGGCCGCCTGAAAGCCTGCCCGGCGTCATCGTCTTCGCGGATCCCCGCCTCCCGGCGCTGGGTTGGCGCATGATCCTCCAGGCTCCCGCCGACCCGGCGGCGATGACCGCCGGCGCCGCCGACTACGAAGCCCACCGCGTCGCTCTCGGCGTGCCCGAGGGCGGCAAGGACTTCAAGCTGGGCGACACCTTCCCGCACGAGGCCGACTACGACCAGCTTGGCGGCGTCTCCTTCACGAAGGGATGCTATGTGGGCCAGGAGGTCGTGAGCCGCATGGCGCACCGCACCACCGTGCGCAAGCGCGTCGTCCCCATCGCAGCCGAGGGGACGCTGCACCCGGGCAGCGAGATCAGGATCGGCGAGGCTGTCATCGGCGCGGTCGGCTCCGTCGCCGGGGAACATGCGCTGGCCCTCGTCCGCCTCGACCGTGCGGCCGAAGCGCTTGCCAAGGGGCTCGCTATTACCGTGGATGGGACGCCCGTCACCGTCATCAAGCCCGACTGGGCCACGTTCGATATCAATCCGCAGAAGCCGACCGAACCCGCATGAGCCCCAAGACGCCGACGAAACCGCCCAAACGCTGCACCTGGACCGGCATCGCGGATGCGGAATACACGCGCTACCACGACGAGGAGTGGGGCGTTCCGAAGACCGATGATCGCGACCTGCTGGAAAAGCTGATCCTCGAGGGCTTCCAGTCGGGCCTTTCCTGGCTGACCATCCTGCGCAAGCGCGACAATTTCCGCCGTGCGTTCCACAACTTCGATGCCCAGCGCATGGCCCGCTATGGCGACAAGGACCGCGCGCGGCTGATGGCCGATCCCGGCATCGTCCGCAACCGGCTGAAGATCGACGCCACCATCGACAACGCCCGCGCTTACCTCAAGCTTCGCGAAACAACGACGCTGGCGCGCTTCGTCTGGGGTGCCGTCGGCGGCAAGCCCACCATCAACCGCTACGCGAGCATGCGCGAGGTCCCGCCCGAGACGGCGCAGTCACGCGATCTCTCCAAGGCGCTGAAGGCCGCCGGCTTTCGCTTCGTCGGTCCAACCACGGTCTATGCGTTCATGCAGGCGAGCGGCCTCGTCAACGACCACATCGTCGATTGCCACCGCCATTCGGCTTGCGCCCGCCTGCAGCGGTCCTTTGTCCTGCCCTGAGATCCGCACATGACCACGACCAGCGATCATCCGACCGAGCCGCCCCGCGCCTGGCAGCGCATGCTTTCAGGACGCCGGCTCGACCTCCTGGAGCCCGCACCGTCGGATATCGAGATCGAGGACATCGCGCATGGGCTCGCGCGGGTCGCCCGCTGGAACGGGCAGACGGTCGGCGACCACGCTCTTTCCGTCGCGCAGCACTCCATCCTGGTTGAACGCATCACGCAATGTCTCAATCCGGGCTGGCCGGCGCGCACCCGCCTTGCCGCCCTGCTGCACGATGCTCCGGAATATGTGATCGGCGACCTGATCAGCCCGTTCAAGGCTGCCATCGGCCTCGACTACAAGGCTTTCGAGGCGAAGCTGTTGCGCGCGATTCACCGTCGCTATGCCATCCCCTCGCCGCTCCCGGACGACGTCACCGCCGCCATCAAGGCGGCCGATCGCATCAGCGCCTATTATGAAGCGACCCGTCTGGCGGGCTTTGCAGCCGACGAGGCGTGTAAATTCTTCGGCGACGCGCACGAGCTCCCGGGCGACGTGCTGGACGACCTGGAGCAGATGACCGCCATCCCCGCCCGTGCAGCCCAGGCCGCCTTCCTCGACAGGTTCCACGAGCTGCACGGCGCCTGACAACCTGCACCGCCGCTAACCATATTACCGGCAAGGCGCGGGCCCACGCCGCACCCCCGCTGCGCAAAAATGCCACGATCCAGCCTTAGCCCAAGACCCGTCTTACAACGTAGCGAGGATCGGATGGCGTCTTCGGCGCACCGCATGGAAAGCCAGACCTCCGGGCTGCGCACCACCCTCCCGCGGGAAGTTGCGGACGACGGCGTTGTCAACATCGGTCTGCGCGGCGCCGTGCTGGCCGTGCGCAACAACGAGCCGGTGGTCCTGACGCGGCCACGTAGCGACGGTCGCGCCGCCGATGAATTGCCGAGCGGACCCTATCTGCCCCTGACGCACGACTCGCTCGACGCAGGCATGCGTTTCTGGGTGCATGCGCAGACCGGCCTTGCGCTGAGCAGCACCGAACAGCTTGCCGCGTTCGGCGATCCGCAAGGCGAGGACGACGAGCGCCGCACGGTATCGGTCGGCTATCTCTCGCTGGTGCGCGCCGACGCCCACATCAATCCGCAGGCCGCGCACTGGCGGAGCTGGTACGAGTTTCTGCCGTGGGAGGACTGGCGCAACGGCCGGCCCGAGCTGATCGACATGGCGCTGCTCCCGCGCTTGCAAGCCTGGGCCGCGCAGCGGCCGCGCCTCGACGAAAAGTCCGCGATTCTGCGGCGCGAAGAACGGATCGGCATCTGCTTCGGCCTCGACGGCGCTGCCTGGGACGACGAGAAGGTCGTCGACCGCTATGAGCTGCTGCGCGAGGCCGGCATCGTCGGCGAGGCGGCGCGGCGTTTTCCCGCCGGCGCAGACGTCGGACCTGTCGGCAGGATCATGTCGCCCGGCCACCGCCGCGTCGTGGCGATGGCGATCGGCCGGCTGCGCTCGAGGCTCAAGCACCGGCCGGTGGTGTTCGACCTGCTGCCGGAGACTTTCACGCTCTACGAGCTGCAGAAGGTCGTCGAATCCATCCTTGGCCCGCACCTGCACAAGCAGAACTTCCGGCGCCTTGTGGAGAGCATGGGCCTTGTCGAGCCGACCGGCGACATCCGCGCCCGCACCGGCGGACGTCCGGCGAAGCTCTACCGCTTCCGCCGCGATGTGCTGCTGGAACGCGCAGCCCCCGGCGTGCGCGTCAAGCTCGGCCGGCCCTGATCGGCCCCGGCCCCTTGAGCCGATTGCGAGTCCCGTGAGGGCTTGATCCTGCCACACGGGTACGCCATGTCTGGTGTGCGGGTCGTCCGTGCCATGCGCCACCCGGTGCAGCGAGGACAGAAATGGCGGTCTTCATCATCGTCGTGTGGGGACTGACCGCGCTCGTCTGCGCGGTCGTCGCCGGCATCGTGGCCGCCATGAAGCGGCGCGACCATTCGTTCTGGGCGGCGTGGACGTTCCTGTTCCCGCCTATGCTTCTCATCCTGCTGCTGATGAGCACCAACACCGGCCCGATCCCGCGCCGGCGCGGGATCGACGACGAGCGCGACTACAACGAAGCCTGAGCCGGCTCAGGCCGTGCTCGCCTGCGATGCGTCGGGATTGGCCGCCTTGATCGCAGCCTGCGCCGCCGACAGGCGCGCCACGGGCACGCGGAACGGCGAGCAGGAAACGTAATCCAGCCCCGTATCGTGACAGAAGGTGACGGAAGCCGGATCGCCGCCGTGCTCGCCGCAGATGCCGATCTTGAGCTTGGCGCGCACGCCGCGCCCGCGCTCGGTGCCGATGCGCACCAGCTCGCCGACACCCGACTGATCGATGGACACGAACGGATCGGTTTCGAAAATCCCGCGCTCGATGTAGTTGGCGAGAATGGGCGCGGCGTCGTCGCGCGACAGGCCGAGGCAGGTCTGGGTGAGATCGTTGGTGCCGAAGGAGAAGAACTCGGCCCCCGTTTCACCGCCGGCGATCTCGGCGGCCATCAGGCAGGCACGCGGCAACTCGATCATCGTCCCGATCTGGTAGGTGAGCGCCTGCCCGGTCTCCTTTTCCACGGCGCGGGCGGCTTCGACGATGACGTTGCGGAGAACGTCGAACTCGCTGCGGAAGGCGACGAGCGGGATCATCACCTCGGCGACCACCGGCTTGCCGGTCTTGCGACCGGCGGCCGCGGCGGCCTCGAAAATGGCGCGCGCCTGCATCTCCGTGATTTCCGGATAGCGGATGGCGAGGCGGCAGCCGCGGAAGCCGAGCATCGGGTTGAACTCGTGCAGCTCGCCGACGCGGCGCTTCAGCTTGTCGAGCGGCACGCCCAGCGACTTCGCCACCGCCACCGCCTCGCGCTCCTCGTGCGGCAGGAACTCGTGCAGCGGCGGATCGAGCAGGCGGATGGTGACCGGCAGGCCGGCCATGATCTCGAACAGGGCCTCGAAGTCCGCGCGCTGCATCGGCAGGATCTTGGCGAGCGCAACGCGCCGACCGGCCTCATCGTCGGCGCAGATCATCTCGCGCATGGCGAGGATGCGGTCGGCCTCGAAGAACATGTGCTCGGTGCGGCACAGGCCGATGCCTTCGGCGCCGAAGTCGCGCGCCTGGCGCGCATCACGCGGCGTGTCGGCATTGGCGCGCACGCCGAGGCGGCGGGCCTTGTCGGCCCATTCCATGATGCGCGCGAACTCGCCCGACAGCTCGGGCTGGCGCATGGCAACACGACCCTCGATCACCTGGCCCGTTCCGCCGTCGACCGTAATGACGTCGCCCTTGCGCAGCGTGCGTCCGCCGACCGTCATCGTGCCGGCCGCAGCGTCGATCCTGAGCGCGCCGCAGCCGCACACGCACGGCCGGCCCATGCCGCGGGCAACAACCGCGGCGTGGCTCGTCATGCCGCCGCGTGCGGTGACGATGGCCGCCGCCGCATGCATGCCGTGAATATCCTCCGGCGACGTCTCGACGCGAACGAGGATGACGTCCTTTCCCTGCGCCTTCAGGGCTTCCGCCTCATCGGGATCGAACACGATCTCGCCGGCGGCCGCGCCGGGCGAAGCCGGCAGGCCGGTCGCGATGACGGTCTTGGGCGCGTCGGGATCGATCGAGGGGTGCAGGAGCTGGTTGAGCGCCTGCGGGTCGATGCGCAGAACCGCCTCCTCCGACGTGAGGACGCCTTCCTCGGCGAGGTCGACGGCAATCTTCAGCGCCGCCTTCAGCGTCCGCTTGCCGGAGCGCGTCTGCAGCATCCAGAGCTTGCCTTCCTGGATGGTAAACTCGATGTCCTGCATGTCGCGATAGCGCTGCTCGAGACGCGCGAAAATCTTCTCCAGCTCGGCGAAGGTCTCGGGCATCAGCTTTTCCAGCGACGGCAGCGTCTCGTCGCCTTCGAGCCGCGCCGCTTCGGTCAGCGGCTGCGGGGTGCGGATGCCGGCCACCACGTCCTCGCCCTGCGCGTTGACCAGGAACTCGCCGTAGACGCGACGCTCGCCGGTCGAGGGGTTGCGGGTGAAGGCGACCCCGGTGGCGGACTGGTCGCCGCGATTACCGAACACCATCGCCTGCACATTGACGGCCGTGCCCCAGCTGTCGGGGATGTTGTGCAGGCGGCGGTAGGTGATGGCGCGCGCATTCTGCCACGAGCCGAAGACGGCGCCGATCGCGCCCCAGAGCTGCTCGCGGGTATCCTGCGGAAAGGGCTTCCCGCTCTCGCGCTCGACAGCCGCCTTGTACGCAGCGACGATTTGGCGCCAGTCATCCTCCGTCATATCGGTGTCGAGCGCATAGCCGTTGAGGTTCTTGTGGTTCTCGAGAATCTCCTCGAACACCCCATGGTCGACGCCGAGCACGACGTCGGAATACATCTGGATGAAGCGGCGATAGCTGTCATAGGCGAAACGCGCGCTGCCGGACTTGGCAACGAGACCCTCGACGGTGCGGTCGTTCAGGCCGAGGTTGAGGATGGTGTCCATCATACCCGGCATCGAGGCGCGCGCCCCCGAGCGCACCGAGACGAGCAGCGGATCGGCCTCATCGCCGAACGTGGCCCCGACTGCGCGCCCCGTCTCGGCCATCGCCGCGTCTACCTCGCGGTCGAGCCCGTCGGGCATGCGGCCGCCGGCGGCCGCAAAAGCCGTGCAGACCTCGGTGGTGATGGTGAAGCCGGGGGGCACCGGCAGGCCGAGGCTCGCCATCTCGGCGAGATTGGCGCCCTTGCCGCCCAGCAGGTTACGCATCCCTGCCTGCCCATCGGTCCGGCCGGCGCCGAACAGGTAGACCCGCTTGGTCCCGCCTGATACCGCCTGCGTCTTACCGTTCGTGCTGGGAGTGCTCATAAAATGCATCCATCTTTCGAGGCCGTTACCGCCGCGCTCTTAGCACTGTCCGCGCCCGATGCCAAAGTCATGCCAGAGCGCGCGGCGCCGTGGCCCTTTGACGCCGGCCCGCAAGTGGCGCACCTTGCCGTCCCCCTACCTGCTCCAAATCCAAGAGACGACCAATGTCCAATCTTCTGCCCCAGGTCCTGAAGGCCCTAGATGCCGACCGCGAGCAGGCGCTGAAGCGCCTTTTCGACTTCATCCGCATTCCCAGCGTCTCCACCGATCCGCAATACGCGCCCCACTGCCAGAAGGCAGCCGAGTGGTGTGTCAACGAACTGCAGGCGATCGGGTTCGACGCGCGCGCGGTGCCGACGACGGGGCACCCGATGGTGGTCGGTCACGACCGGAGCAAATCCGCCCGCAACGGCGGTCGCCACATTCTGTTCTACGGCCACTACGACGTGCAGCCGGTGGACCCGCTCGAACTGTGGCACTCGCCGCCGTTCGAGCCGCGCATTGCAACCGAGAAGGGCAATGGCAAGGTCATCCTCGGCCGCGGCGCTGAAGACAACAAGGGCCAGCTCATGACGTTCCTCGAGGCGGCGCGCGCCTGGCGCAAGGTCGCCGGCGCCCTGCCCGTGGCCGTGAGCGTATTGATCGAGGGCGAGGAAGAATGCAGTTCGCCCTCGCTCGCCGGCTTCCTCACCAAGCACGGCAAGGAGGTCAGGGCCGACCTCGCGCTGGTCTGCGACACCGCGCAGTGGGATCGCAACACGCCGGCCATCACCACGCAACTACGAGGCCTCGCCGCGGTCGAGGTCGTCATCACCGGCCCCAGCCGCGACCTGCACTCGGGTCTTTACGGCGGCGCGGCGATCAACCCCATCCGCGTGCTGACGCAGATCTGCGGTGCCATGCATGACGCCAAGGGCAAGGTGCGCGTCCCGGGCTTCTACGACGGCATCAAGAAACCCACCGCGCGGCAGCTGGCACAGTGGAAGTCCCTGGGCTTCGACGGCAAAGCGTTCCTGGGCGGTGTCGGGCTCTCGGTGCCGGCCGGGGAAGCCGGCTACAGCGCGCTGGAGCAGATCTGGTCGCGCCCGACGCTGGAGGTCAACGGCATCACGGGCGGCTACCAGGGCGTCGGATCGAAGACGGTGATCCCGTCCACCGCGTCGGTGAAGATCACCTGCCGGCTTGTGCCGGGCCAGAACCCGAAGAAGGTCGTCGCCGGCCTGCAGGAGTTCGTGCGCGAGCGCCTGCCGGCCGACTGCAAGGTGCGCTTCATCGACCCGCGCGGCAGCGAGGCGGTTTCATTCGACACGACGGCGCCCTATCTGGCCAAGGCAGCGGAGGCGCTGGAAGCGGAGTGGAACAAGCCGGCGCCGCTGATCGCGCTCGGCGGGTCCATCCCCATCGTCACGTCCTTCCGCGACAAGCTCGGCATGGACAGCCTGCTGATCGGCTTCGGCGTCGACGACGATCGCGTGCACTCGCCCAACGAAAAATACAACCTGACGTCGTTCCAGAAGGGTGCGCGCAGCTGGGCACGTATCATCGCGCAACTTGCCGAGACGGCCTGACGGCGGCGCGACGCTGTCGTCGTTTTGCCGGGATCGACGATATGCTCAGGCCTTTGCGAGCGGGAGTTGTGCATGCTGATACCTATGACGAGCGCACGAAAACGGGACGTGCTGCTGGGGTTTGCCGCCGTGCTGGCGACCGTGGCGAGCCTGGCCGTGACGACCACGCCGGCTTCTGCGCAACGCTACGACCGGGCTCCCTTCGGCGGGTATGACCGCGAGTACAATCCCGGACGCGGCAAATTCATCAGCCAGCCGGGACGGTTCGACTATTACGTGCTGTCGCTGTCATGGAGCCCGTCCTACTGCGCCGGCCTGCCGCGCGACGGCTATGACCCGCAGTGTCATCGCCGCGACGGCAAGCGTTACGCGTTCGTGCTGCACGGCCTGTGGCCGCAGTTCGAGCGCGGCTGGCCGGAGAGCTGCCCATCACCCGATCGCGGTTTCGTGCCGCGCCCGGTCGCAAACCGCATGCTCGACATCATGCCGAGCGACAAGCTGGTGTTTCACGAATATCGCAAGCATGGCGTCTGCACGGGGCTCGGTGTCGATCGCTATTTCGACCTGGCGCGCCGGCTCTATGAGAAGATCCGCATCCCGCGGCGCTACGCAGTCACGGTCGAGGATCGCCTGACCGTGAGCCCGCAAGAGCTGATGCAGGAGTTCGTCGCTGCAAATCCCGGGCTGAAGCCGGACATGCTGGCGGTCGTCTGCGGCGGGCCCGGCAACAGGCTGCGCGAGGTGCGCATCTGCTTCGGGCGTGATGGGCAATTGCGCGCCTGCGGCCGCAACGAAGACCAGCGCAAGCTGTGCTCGGCGGGCAGCATGTATGTTCCGCCGGTGCGCCTCGGCGCCCAGCCTGCCCCGCCGGACCGCGATTCCATCAAGATCAAGCCACAGCAGCCGTTGCCGGGGCCGCGCGACTATCCCGCAAACCCGCCGGATCGGCGGCTCTAACCGTCCGACCTTCCGGCAAATGAAAAGGGATGGATGCCTGAGCATCCATCCCTTGCTCGACAACCGCTGTCTGGCGTTATGGGCAGAACCAGACCGGGCCAACGATGATGCAACCGCGCGTACGCCAGTCGTGGGGGCGTGCGTGGTAGCGGTGCCAGCCGCGCGGGGGATGCGCATGCCGCGAGCCGGGGGCATAAACTGTGCGCTCGCGAACGATCACCTTCTTGCGCACCACAGGCCGCTTCACGACTTTCTTCTTCACGACGTACTGCGCTTTGATGACGTTGCCGCCGGTCACGGGTGAAGCCGGGCTCGTGGGGCCAAGCGCCATCGCGGAGGAGGCAAACATCACTGTCAAAGCGGCGGGTAGAACAATCCTGGTCAGTTTCACGTCTTCTCTCCTTGCTCTTCGGCGCGTCCGATACCTCAACGTCAGCGCAGACCGCGATCCGTCGATAGGTTCAAAACGCGCTCAAGCGCCCGGAGGATCCTCGATGATAGGGAAATATGGCCTTGCCCGATTGCGAGAGCGACGCAACATGCAAAAGGGCAGCCTGCGGATGCAGGCTGCCCTTCGCCGTATAGACCGAGGTTGGAAAGCTCAGAACTTGTAGGTGAGACCCGCGCGGACCGTGTGGAAGTCCGGATCGATGCGGTCGATGAAGCCGCCGCCGGTGTTGACCGTTTCCGCACCCAGGCCGGTGTAGATGTACTCCACGCGCGCCGTCCAGTTGGGCGCGAACGCCATTTCGAGACCGCCGCCGACCTGGTAGCCGGTGAAGGTGCGCGAATCGGTGGTGCCGAAGCCGGCACCGGTGATGTCCATGTTCGCCCACGCAAAACCGCCCGTGCCGTAGACCAGCAACGACGGTGTCGCCAGGAAGCCCAGACGACCACGGACCGAGCCCATCCAGTTCAGATCCGAACCGACCACGTTTCCGCCGCCAAGACCGCCGGTGCCGATATCAGCTTCGATACCGACAACCGTGCGCCCGAACTGCCAATTGTATCCGGCAAGCACAGTCCCCACCCAGCCGTCATGGTCATAAGACCCCGTACCGGACAGACCGTTGAAGTCCGCGGTGCCGAACGCGCCGCCCACCGTCGCGCCGAGATACAGTCCGGTCCACCGCTCGATACGCATCGGCGGATAGTCCTGCTCGCGCACGATGGGCGCGCCGCCAAGGTCTGCCGCCGCCGCAGCGCTGCACGACAGCGCGATAGCCAAAACACATGCGCCTAAGCGCCCCGAAATCCCATGCGTCATTGCCCAGCTCCTCGCATTCGATGTCCGTCGCGGCACTAAGACCGCGCCACTCCCGGGATCGGGGCTAGTCCCCGACCTTGGCGAAAATCGGAATAAAATGAGGCGCTTGTGCCTCATTTGAGGTTCCCTCACAGCCGACACGCTAATCAACGCTGGAACACGCAGCGCGTGAGGCACGCAGACCACACATATGCACGGTTGCGTGCAAAGGGTCGGCTGGATAACGCCGGCGATGGGCAATTGGTTCACTTGCGCCTGCAGCGAGCGCGGGTCGGCCCTAGGCGGCGGCGTCGAGGCGCCGCGCGCGCCAGCCCTCAGGCCCGATGCCGATGAGGCCCAGCGCCGGCTCGGCACGGACGTGGTCCAGTCGTGTCGGATCCAGGCCCCAGCGCCCTGCCAGTTCGGTGACGTGGCGTTCCGTCGGATAGAGCAGCATCCGGCCTCCGGCGTCCCCTTCCCGCCCCCGCACCCCGCGCAGTTCGAACAGCCCCATTCCCATGGCCCGTTCTTCGGCCGTGAGGTGGCCGCTGCTCCATGTCACCCCGGCAGGGGCAATGGCGAAAGCGCGCACGAGGCGACCGGCCCGCGCACGGGCCCAGGCGAAATGATCGGCCGGTGGGAAGGAGAGGAAGTACTGCGCCTCGCCGAAGCGCCGCGAAAGTTGCAGCAGAAGCGGCGTCATCTTGTCGGCATAGGAGTCACCGGCCGGATGCGGCAGCGGCAGACCGATGACGAAGGTCCAGCCCGCAACGGGCGGCGTCACGAAGACATGAGTTTCACCCAGCCGGTCGTCGTAAACCGTGCCGAGACCCGCACGCCAGTTGACGCGCTCGACGCCCGCCAGGCCCAACGCGGCCGCCACCCCGCGCGTATCCTCGGTGCGGACCGCCAGCCAGGCCATCTTGAATCCGAAGCCCATGGGCAGATCGGGATCGACATCATAGATAATGCGACCCTCGGCAATGCGCGGTGCAAATACGAAAAACGCAGCGGCAATGGTTGCAGCCGTCATGAGGACGATAATGCCGGCGACCGCGAGCAGCATGGCATGTCCCGCCTGCGACCTGCTTGACCGGAAATATAGAGCAGCAGAGCCGCCAGCACGGCAAGACGGCGAGCCGTCAGACCTGTGGACACCGTCAGCGAGGTTGGAAGGGAAAGGCCAGCCCGCGCCCCTTCGGCAGCGGGGTAGAAGTCGAAGATGAGCATCGGGCTGACCCCGCAAAGATGCGGCGAAGAGGGCATCGACGCATCCCGCAGGGCGGGTGCCGGGCCTCGCGGACAAAGCCTTGGCATCCGCCTCCTTCCGTGCGGTGGTCCGACCCACCACGCGCCGAGCCTCGCAGAAGATTGCGACACTTGTGCGAATGGCGGCGCCTGCGGACGACGTCCGTCTCGCTTTGCACAAAAAAACCAGGGCCCGCGAGGGGCCCTGGTCGCATGCTAAGGGCTGCTTCGAACCGCTCAGTAGGTGAACTTCAGCGAAGCCACGAACCGCGAGTCGCACTGCAGATGGCCGCCGTTCGTGCTGCCGTCGCAGAAGGACTTGCCGCCGGCGTTGCTGCCGAGGTTGCTATCCCAGTAGCGCAGGTCCAGCGACCACTTCTCCAGGAAGCCCAGCGTCAGGCCGGCGTTCCAGTAGAGGTAGTTGTCGTCCCCGTTTCCAATGAGCGAAATGTAGGACGCATCGTGACCGACCTGATAGCCGAGCGTACCGCTGATCGTCGGCGTGAACATGCCGAACTTCGGCAGCTCCTGAGCGAATGTGCCCTCGAAGGTCCACACGTTGCCGGTCTCGAGCGTGTAGTCCGGCGAGTAGTAGACCGTGCCGCCGAGCGTACCGCCCTTCCAGACCTCGCCGCTCGCGCCGAGCTTCAGCTCGACGTAGTTGGGCTCGCCGCCAAGCGCCACGTCGTTGGAACCCGGATATGTGTAGTAGATGACGCCCAGATCCCAGGTGACCTTGCCGGTCACCGGCTTGATGCCGGCGTACCAGTCCATCTCGATGTGGGTGTCGGTCACGCCCCAGTTGAGGTTCGAGGCCCAGACGCCGGCGTAGATGATGCCGTAGGTGGCGTCAAAACCGCCCTGGATCGCCGGATCCTCAGACGTCTGCGAGACGCCGCGGAAGACGTACTGGCTGGCGATGCCGACGTTGGCCGAGAGCTTGAACTCGCGCGCGGCCGGAGCCGGCATCGGGTCGTCCTTGATGCTTCCGCCAAGATCGGCCGCCAGCGCAGATTGCGCTGCTACCGCCGCACCGAGCGCGAATGCCGCCGCTCCAAAAATGGACGTCAGTTTCATTTCCAAATCCCCCGAAGGTCATGAATTCTGCAATCACAATTGGCGAGAACGCTTGCTCCGACAACGCCGCAATTGGGGTTTTGCAAGCTTTGCCCAGGCCCCGTGGCAGGCACGCAACGTTCTGATTCAAATGATTATTTTCAATGCGTAGTTTGCACAAAAATGCAGCAGGGAAAGCCGGGACCGCCGCTTCATTCACGGTCAGACGGGTTATTTCTGAGGCATAGGGTACGCGACGCCTTAAGTGCGGTATCTCTGGAGCGACGCCATCGCGCGTCGAAAGCCATCCGCCCGAGTCGCCCGCACCAGCATGAGTCGCAGCGCACGAACCGTTCTCATCACAGGCGCCGCCCGGCGTATCGGGCGGGTATTGGCGCTCGATTTCGCCAGTCGCGGCTGGAATGTCGGGGTTCACGTCCGGACCCCGGATGCGGACAGCCGCTCGCTGGCCGAGCAAATCCGCGAAACCGGCTCCGCGGCCGCGATCCTGACGGCCGATCTCGCAGACGCCGAGGCGGCTCAGAGGCTGGTGCCTGCCTGCACGGAAGCGCTGGGCGCACCGTGCTGCCTGATCAACAGCGCGTCGCTCTTCCGATACGACGAGATCGGGACACTGACGGTCGCTCAATGGGACGAGCAGTTTGCCGTCAATCTGCGGGCGCCCGTATTTCTCGCCAAGGCCTTCGCCGAGGGCTCCGCGCCGGGCACGCCCGGCAACATCATCAACATCATCGATCAACGCGTTTGGAAGCCGACGCCGAACTTCTTCTCTTATGCCGCGTCCAAGTCCGCCCTGTGGGCGGTGACGCGCACCCTGGCCCAGGCGCTCGCACCGGCAATCAGGGTCAACGCGATCGCGCCGGGCCCGGTGCTTGCCAGCGCGCACCAGACGGCCGAGGAGTTCGACCGGCAGCGCAAGGCCGTGCTCCTGGGGCGCGGCACCTCGCCCGAGGAAATCGCTCAGGCCGTGCAGTTCATTCTCGACGCTCCGGCCATGACCGGCCAGATGCTGGCGCTCGACGGCGGCCAGCACCTGGCCTGGCGCACACCCGACGTGGATTGGGACCGCGGAGAGACATGAGCCGTCAAGGACAGAGCCCGAACCCGAACGAAGCAGCGGTCGCACCATGAGCCAACCGTCCTCCGAACGTCCGTCGGGCCCATCATCGGGGCGCGTGCGAAAAGTCTTCGTGCGCGACCTTGAGGTGGTCGTCAGCGTCGGCATTCTCGAGCGCGAGCGACGCTACGAGCAGCGCATCATCGTCTCGGTGGAGCTCGATGTGCGCGACGACTACGACGGCCAGTCGGACCGCATCGGCGACGTGCTCGACTACGCCCGCCTCGTGGACGGCATCGAGCGCCTCGTCCAGAGAGAGCATGTGAACCTGCTGGAGACGCTGGCCGAGCGCATCGCCCAGAGCTGCCTCGCCGATGCGCGCGTGCTGGCGGCGCGCGTGCGCATCGAGAAGCCGGACGTGATCCCGTCGGTGCGCAGCGTCGGCATCGAGATCGAGCGCCACCGCGCCGGCTAACCGGCCCTGCCGGAACGCCTTTTTTGCCCTCCCCGGGGTTCGCCGCCACATCGGCGCCGCAAACCTGTTCAGATTGTTGATCACTGCGTTGTGGGGACGCGGTAACAGGCCGTTAACGTTAAGGCCTTATCAACTTAGCAGACCGTTCAGGTGCGCAAAGGCACGGCGCACTACCCGGGGGAAGACTGATGAAGTCCAATGTACTTGCGTTCTGCGTCCTTCTGACCGGCGCGGCCCACGCCTCTATGGCTGCCGCCTCCGAATTGCCGGACATCAAAGCCTCAGCCCACAACACAGTCCCGCATTGCGCGACGCCCGGCCGCCTGATGGCGTTCCTGCGTGAGCGCAATCCGGCGCTCGATCCGCGCTTCGACACCATCGCGGCCGAATACATGCGCACCGGCGAGAAGCTTGGCGTCCGCTGGGACTACGCCCTCTTCCAGATGGTGCTGGAGACCGGCGGCCTCACGTTCATGCACGGCAAGAAGCCTGGACTGGTCAAAGCGCAGCAGAACAATTTTGCCGGCCTTGGCGCCACCGGTCCCGGCGAGCCGGGCGAAAGCTTTCCCGATGTCGCCACCGGCGTACGCGCGCATCTGGAGCACGTGCTGCTCTATTCCGGCCAGCACGTCGACAGACCGGTTGCCGATCGCACGCGCAAAGTCCAGGACTGGGGCGTGCTCACATCCTGGCAGCAGGGCTTCAAGCGGCCGATTTCCTATGCCGACCTCGGCGCCAAATGGGCGCCCGGCGACAAGAGCTACGGGCGCATGATCGCCGCCATCGCCGAACGCTTCTATCAGGGCGCCTGCCAGAAACCCGACCCGCAGCCCGAACTGATGGCCGAAGCGCGCGGGCAACCGTCCGCACGTCTTGCCACGCTCGAGCCGCCGCCGGAGGCCGATCCCCCGGCCGAGCGCATCACGGGCACCGAGCTTGCCCGCCGCGCCATCGAGGACGGCAAGAAGGACGGCAACGAGCAGCGTTCGTCCCTCGGGGCCGGCAACTTCGCCAGCGCGGCCCTGCTGCCGTTCCGGCTGCTGAACTCGCAGGCCGCCGAGCCGCCCGCGCAGCCTCAGGCTTCGGCCGCTCCGGTGATCGAGGCTCCCGCCGCGGCCGTCACGCCGCCGGCCACCAGAACGGCAGCCGTCGTTCCGCCTGCTGCGGTCGCGACCGTCACGCCGAAGGTCAACGCCGCGCCACCGGCCGCAAAGCCGAGCGCAGAGAAGCGCGCCGACACCGGCAACATCGAGCTCGCCTCCGCGGGCGGCAGCGCCAAGGCGCTCGCTTCGCCGGCTCCGGAGAAGTCGGGCAAATGCCGCGTGTGGACGGCGAGCTATGGCGGACAGAAGGCGATGATCATCCGCTCGCTGGTCGATCAGGTGGTCAACTACACCGTCCTCGACGTCAACGAGGGCATGGAGTCGCGTGAGGCGGAAGCCTTCATTGCCGCCTACGCCAAGGGTGGTCTGGTGGCCGGGCAGTACGCCAACCAGAACCAGGCCCTGGACAAGGCCTTCGAGCTCTGCCCGGAAGGCTGAGCGCGCAAAGACAGGACCAGCCGACGATGCCCCATCGGGTTCTACCCGTGACCGGTGCACTGTTGCGTCTTGCCGCCGGGCTCGGTCTGGCGGCCTCGCTGGCGAGCGCGGCCTCGGCCGGGCAGCCCCCGGAAATCCGCACCAGCGCCGCGAACCGGGTGCCCGTATGCGTCACGCCTGACCGCCTGATGGAGATGGTGACGCGGCGCAATCCCGCGCTCGAGCCGCGCTTCCGCACCATCGCGACTGCCTACAAGACACACGGCGAGGCCCTCGGCATACGCTGGGACTATGCGTTCTTCCAGATGCTGCTGGAGACCAACTACCTGAGCTACCGCCGCGGCAACGGCGACTGGGGCGACGTGCGCCCGCGCCAGAACAACTTTGCCGGCATCGGCGCGACCGGCGGCGGCGTTCCGGGCGACAGCTTTCCCGACGTCTCGACCGGCGTTCTGGCGCAGATGCAGCATCTCCTCGCCTATTCCGGCGAGCATGTCGCCGAGCCGGTCGCGAACCGTACGCGCGAGAAGCAGGACGACATCATCGAGGAATCGCGCCGCCTCAAGCGGCCGGTCCGCTTCGGCGACCTGACGCGGCGCTGGGCTGCGGACAAGGCCTATGCGCGCTCCATCGAGTCCGTCGCCGACGCCTACCGGTCGACGTTCTGCAAATCGCCCGAGCGGCCTGTCATAGCCGCGACCTCGGCGCTGCCGCAGCGGCGCACATCCCCGCCGTCGGCAGCGTTGGCAGATGCGCGCGTCGCCCTCAACGCGCCGGCCCCCGCACCGGCCGTCCGACCGGCGCCTGCTCCGGCCTGCCAG
>JBFWWW010000041.1:0-24316 GCA_050245975.1 Hyphomicrobiaceae bacterium | reverse complement strand
GGCGACAATGTGGTGATCAAGGCCGCAGCCGAAGGCGGCTGGCTTCGCATCGAGGTCGAGGACGATGGCCCCGGCATTCCGCTGGACGAGCGCGACAACGTCTTCCGGCCGTTCTACCGCCTCGACAATGCCCGGAACCAGGACATGGGAAACTCGGGCCTCGGGCTGGCCATCGCGCGCGACATCGTGCGCGGCCACGGCGGCGACGTCGATCTGGGCGAGAGCACGATGGGCGGCCTGCGCGCCGTTATCAGCGTGCCGCTGTAGGGTCGCCTGGTCGAGGAGGGTCGCCTAGAGCGTTTCAGTTTAGGCCGGCTCGCGAGTCGCTGGGTCCCGGCTCTCGCTGCGCTCGACCGGGATGACAGTGGGGGCGCCCGGCTGGGATGACACGGTGGGGGGACTTTCGCTCTCTCCCTGTCATCCCGGAGGCCGCGCAGCGGCCATCCGGGACCCAGCTCACGAGCGAGCGCGTGCCTTTGGTCTCTGGGTCCCCGCTCTCCGCTGCGCTTCGGCGGGGATGACAAGGAGGGCGCGCCCCGGCAGGGATGACAGTGGGGGCGTTTCCACCCAAGCTGGAAAGCCTCTAGTAGAGCCGCCCGCCGTCTGGGACCGGCAGGCTCGGGCCGATCAGCACCACCTCGCCGTCCGCATCGGGAAAGCCGAGGGTGAGCACCTCCGACATGAACTTGCCGATCTGACGCGGCGGGAAATTCACCACCGCCGCCACCTGACGCCCGATCAGCGCCTCGGCATTGTAGTGGCGGGTGATCTGCGCCGAGCTCTTCTTCACGCCGATGGCAGGGCCGAAATCGATCTGCAGCTTGAGAGCCGGCTTGCGCGCTTCGGGAAAGGTCTCGGCGGCGACGATGGTGCCGACGCGGACGTCGACCTTCAGAAAATCGTCGAACGTGATGCGATCGGCCGGCTGCGGCACCGTCATATCTTCCCCCCGCATGTCGTGTGTCGCGCCGCTAGGCGGGCGGCGGTTCGGTCGCCGGCCGGTCGGCCGGCTTTTGCGCCTCGGCATCGGTCTCGGGACCCTTGCCCGGTTCCGGGCCGTTCTCCCTGCGCGGCCGAGCCGAGAAAACGTTGCGCAGCATTCCGGGGATGGCATCGGCGGCCCGGGTCACGCTGTCCACGGCGGTTTCCAGTCCTTTGAGCGCCCCTTCCCCGCGCCGCAGGCGCTGGTCGAGCGCCGCCATCGTGCGCGACATGCCGGGATCGTCGTCGGCGAGCCACGTGCGGAACACGGAGGCGTAGATCGAGCCGAGGCCGGCGATGCGCAGCCCGCCGCCGAGGCCGTCGGTGCCGATGCCGGCCGCCTGCAGCATCCAGTGCTGCGAGGCAAGGTATGGCGCAAGCAGCGAGAGGTCCGGGCCGCTTTTGGCGATGGATGCAACCGCCGGCTTGTAGGGCTGCAGCGCGTCGAAGCGGCTCATGATGACATCGAACAGCCTGTCGCGGTTTGTCTGCTCGCTGCCGGCAGTCGGGCTGGCAGTCGGCGTGTGCTGCAGCACCGCGTCGTCGATGGCGCGCAGGAAGGCCGTGACGATGGCGCTTTTGGAGGAGAAGTCCTCGCGCAGCGCGGCGAGGGGAACGTTCGCCTCCGTCGCGATATCGAGAAGCGTCAGCGAGGACCAGTCCCGCGTCTCGGCCAGCTTGAGCGCGGCAGCGAGAACGCGGCCTTTGCGCGTGCCGGTGTCGATCACGCGCGTAGCCGTGCCAGGAGCGCCGGTGTCGGTCATTCGGAGCCTGCCTTTCTGGCCTGAACTTAGGTATCCGTAAGGGAGAATGCCAGCCTCGCGGTCGCGCTACTGGGCGAGTTCCCGCGAACGGCGGGTGGCGGCGAGCACCGCCTCGGTCAGCAACGGCTCGAGGCCCTTGCCGGTGCCGGCCGCATCCATCAGCACCTGCAGGGCGGCAAAGGTCGTTCCGTTGGGCGATGTCACGTTGCGGCGCAGGGTTTCCGCCGGCAGGTCGGATCGGTGCAGCAGCTCGCCCGCGCCGGCCACGGTGCAGCGTGCCAGCTGCTGAGCAAGAGCAGGCTTCAGACCCGCCTTGATGCCCGCCGCCGCCAGGCATTCGGCGAGATAGAACACGTAGGCCGGTCCCGACCCGGATACGGCGGTAACGGCATCGATCTCCGCTTCGTCCTCGGTCCAGGCCACCTCGCCGACGGCGCTAAGCAGGCTGTCGCAGATCTGCTTCTGCGCAGGCGAGGTGTGGCGGTTGGCAACCGCGACGGTGATGCCGCGGCCGACCGAGGCCGGCGTGTTGGGGATCGACCGCACGATGGCGGTACCGGAGGGGAACATGCGCTCGAAGCCGGCGATGGTGCGTCCCGCGGCCACCGACAGCACGACCGTTTCGCGACCGGCAACGCGGCCCAGCGGCGCGGCGACGGCGTCCATGATCTGCGGCTTCACCGCCAGCACCAGCACGGCGGGAGGAGCGGCGATCTGTGTCAGGTCGCTGACCGGGCGGATGCCGTGCTTCTGCAGCAGGTCCTGCATGGCCGGCGGCGGGGCGGGGTCCTGGATCACGATGCGGGACGGGGATAATCCGCGCTCGAGCCAGCCGGCGAGCAGGGCGCCGCCCATGTTGCCCGCGCCCACCAGGGCGAGCGTGCCGTTTACATCCAAACGCATACCAAGCCTCATCCAAAGCGCACCAAACCGCGTCCGGGCAGCACTTTAAGGCGCCCGGAGCGGCTTGGTAAGGCGTGTGGAACCGGAACTCAGGCCTGGCCTTCGGTCTCGAACATGGCCGAGGCCAGCGCCGAACGGCTCTCCCGGCCGGCCCAGACGACGAACTGGAACGCCTGATAATAGCGCTCGCACGCTTCGAGCCCGGCGCGCAGCAGCGCCTCGCATTGGCCCGGCGTCGCGAGCGCGCCATTCAGCATCAGTCCCTGGCGGAACATGATCAGCCCTTCCTGGGTCCAGACGTCGAAGTGTCCGACCCAGAGCTGCTCGTTGATCTGCGCCACCAGCCGGTAGACCTCGCCGAGGCGGTTGTCGGGAATCTTGAAGTCGAACGCACAGGCCAGATGCAGCGTCTCGAGATCGTCGCGCCAGTTGAGCGAGACGTGATAGTCGGTCCAGTTGCCGGCGACAGTCAGCGTCAGCTCATCCGTCGCTGTACGATCCGACGCCCAGTCGTGATTGCTGGCAATCTGCTCGACAAGATCAACGGGGTTGCTGACGCGCTCGTAGGAAGCCGTATCCGTGGGTGCCATACCCATCCCTTGGTTATCGTTCCAATGTTCCCTCTGCGCCGCGCGGCGTCGTGCCCGCAGCACACATGACGGGTATCAAGCAGACATATGACGGTGGTCCCTCGTTCATCCGCCGTCACGAAGGCGACGTAAACAGACGGACCCATGAGTCGCAAGGCAGCCGGCACTGTTCGCAACTTATTGTCCACGGCCAAAGTGACGGGCCGGTGGCGCGACGGCGGCGAGGTGCGGAGATTGTGGATGAACCGGGTAGAAGCTGTGGATGAGCAGGGGATCGAGGGCGGATAGCGCGGGGACAACGCGCTGTGCATCGGCATCACTGTGCCGGCCGGAAATCAGCGCTGCCGTGCCTCCAGTGCCGCCAGACGCGCGCCGAGCGCGGCCACCTCCTGCGCAAGGCGTTCGTTCTCCTCGCGTGCCTTGCCGGCCATCGCCTTGACGGCTTCGAGCTCCTCGCGCGGGACGACATCCATATCGCGCAGCAGTTTCTCGCCCTGGCTGCGCATAACGGTCTCGATCTCGCGGCGGACGCCTTGCGCCGCGCCTGCGGCGTCGGTCATCAGCTTCGCGAATTCGTCCAGGAACTTGTTGTTGGTCTGCGTCATGTCGTGATCCTGATCGCCGCACCGGCTTTCAGCCGGCTCTCTGCTCCGACTATGGGATGGGCTACGACCGGCATCAAGCGGCGTCGATGCGCCGGGTGACCGCGTCCGGTTGGCGCGCCCGCCTTGACAGGCCCCGACCGCTGGCAGAACGTCCCGCAGCCGTCGGAGCGCAGCGCTTTTCTGCTGGTGTTCGCGCGACGGGTTGGCGCTCGGCTTGCCACAGGATATCTGCACCCACATGGTTCCGCTGACACTGACCTATCCGGCTATCGACCCAGTTGCTTTCAGCATCGGCCCGTTCGCCGTCAAATGGTACGGGCTGGCCTACATGGCCGGCCTTCTGATCGGCTGGTTCTACGTCAAGCGGCTCATCCGTACCGGGTCGCTCTGGATCAACGGCGAGCAGCCGTTTGCGCCCGAGCGGGCCGACGACCTCCTGCTCTATATGACGCTCGGCGTCGTCGTCGGTGGCCGCCTGGGCTACGTGCTGTTCTATGAGCCGGCGTACTTCCTGGCGCATCCGGCCGAGATCCCGGCGCTCTGGCACGGCGGCATGTCGTTCCATGGCGGACTGGTCGGGTCGATGCTCGCCATCTGGCTGTTTGCGCGCGGCCTGCCGGCCAAGGCTGGAACGGCGGTGGTCTGGAACGTGCTCGACGTGGCCGCGGCGGCAACGCCCATCGGGCTCTTCTTCGGGCGGCTCGCCAATTTCATCAACGGCGAGCTTTGGGGCCGGCCGACGTCGGTGCCCTGGGCGATGGTGTTTCCCGGCGCCGGCCCCGTGCCGCGCCATCCGAGCCAGCTCTACGAGGCCTCTCTCGAAGGGGCGGCGCTGTTCCTCATCCTGTGGTGGTTGATCTACCGGCGCGATGCGTTGAAGCGGCCGGGGCTTGTCAGCGGCGTCTTTCTCGCCGGCTACGGCATCGCCCGCTCGGTATGCGAATTGTACCGCGTGCCGCATCCCGACCATGTCCTGAATATCGGCCCGCTGACGGTCGGCATCGTCTATTCGCTGCCGATGATCGCCGTCGGCGCCTGGATCGCGTGGTCGGCCTGCGCGCGCAAGCCGGCATGACGGGAGACCCGGATACGCCGCTTGCCCTGATGCTGAAGCGGTCTATCCGGACGCACGGACCCATCACCGTCCACGACTTCATGCAGGCCTGCCTCCTCGATCCGGCGCACGGCTATTACCGTTCCGCGCCGGCCGTCGGGATGGAGGGCGATTTCATCACCGCGCCGGAAATCAGCCAGATCTTCGGCGAGCTGATCGGTCTTTGGTCCGCAGTCACATGGCAGCTCATGGGTGAGCCGCGACCCGTGCGCCTTGCCGAGCTGGGACCCGGCCGCGGCACTCTGATGCGCGATGCAATCTCGGCGGCACGCAAAGTGCCGGCATTTCTGCAGGCCGTTGACGTTCATCTGATCGAGGTGAACGCACAGCTCCGGCAGAAACAACGCGAGACCCTGGCCAGCCTCGCATCCTGGCATGAGACTCTCGATCAAATACCGGCTGGGCCGGCCATCCTCATCGCGAATGAATTTCTCGACGCACTGCCGATCCGGCAATTCATTGGCCGCGGCGGTGCATGGAACGAGCGCACCGTCGAAGTGACGCCTGGCGGACGTTTCCGCTTCGGCTCATCGGAGACGACGGGGACCACGCCGCCCGGTCTCGGCGATCCGCCGCGGGATGGTGCTCTTGCGGAGGTCCGTCCCGGGGAGGACGACCTGATCGCCGGTTTGGCGCGGAGGGCTGCGCCGCTTGTGGCTCTCTTCATCGACTACGGGCCGGCCGGTACCGAGCAGGGCGACACCCTGCAGGCCGTCCAGGGCCACGCGCCTGTCGATCTCTTCGCCGGTCCGGGCCTGGCCGACGTCACGGCGCACGTTCGGTTCGGCACGCTCGCCGACAAGGCGCGCTCTGTGGGGTTCGCGGTGGGTCCCGTACTGACGCAGGCTGAATTCCTCGGCCGCCTGGGCGCGGTCGAGCGGGCAAGCCGCCTCATGGCAAGTTCGCCGCAGCATGCGGCCTCGGTCGAAGCCGGGATTGCGCGCCTCCTGTCGCCGCAAGGGATGGGCACCCGCTTCAAGGTGCTGGCGTTGCGGTCGCCGCATCTTCCGCCGCTGCCCGCCTTCGGATAGGACAATCGCATCGATTTGCGAGAGACCACGATGGCGAATGCCGACCCCGCTCCGATCGTCGCCGACTGCCTTGTGGCGGACGGCATCCGGCATGGGTTCTTCACCCGCGCCGGCGGTGTTTCGAACGGTATTTACGCCTCGCTCAACTGCGGGCTCGGATCGCGTGACGATCCCGCGGTCGTCGCGGCCAATCGCGGGCGTGTCGCCTCCTGGCTCGGCACGACCGGCGAGCGGCTCCTCACCTGCCACCAGGTCCATTCCGCAACGGCGGTCGTGGTGACGGAGCCGTGGACACGCGAGGCCATGCCGCGCGCCGACGCCATCGTGACCGCCACACCCGGTATCGCGATCGGTGCGCTGGCTGCGGACTGTGTGCCGGTTCTCTTTGCCGACCCGGACGCGCGGGTGGTCGCGGCAGCCCATGCCGGCTGGCGCGGCGCGCTCAACGGCGTGCTCGAGGCTGCCGTGTCCACGATGGAGGAATTGGGGGCTCGCCGGGCGCATGTGCGGGCCGCTGTCGGGCCCTGCATCAATGTCGCCTCCTATGAAGTCGGGCCGGAATTCCAGGCGCGCTTTCTGGCGACCGATCCCGCCAGCGGGCGCTTCTTCTCCATTCCCGAGGGCAAGGTCCGGGCCCATTTCGACCTGCCGGCCTATGTCCTCGACCGGTTGGCCGCGATGGGGCTGGCGGGGGTCGAGGGACGTGCCCTCTGCACGTTTACCAATCCGGACGCCTTGTTCAGCTATCGCGGGTCTCTGATTCGCGGAGAGCCCGATTACGGCCGCCAGATTTCCGCGATCGTCTTGACTTAGCCAAATTCTCCACAGCAAAGTCGGCGCTGTTGGTACGGAGGGCGCGGAACTGTCAGAGTTTTCCTCTGTCTGAGGCTGGACGTGGCTGCAGTCAGCGGCTAGGGATTCGACCGGGGTACCGGCCGTAAAACCACAAGTGCCGCAAGGTTTGTACGACGGCAGCCGGGTTCAGCGGGATATCTGAGAGGGGGACGTCATTGTGACGACCATCGCTGCTCTTGCAGCGCGGCGCATCCATCTGCCACTTGCGCTCGCTGCGCTTACCGGTCTTGCCGGACTGGGACTTGCCGGCTGCGAGACGGGCAACTCGTCATTTTTCGGGCCGTCGCTGTCGTCGAACGAGACGCCGGCGGAGGCGCCGCCGCCGATGACGCCGCGTGCCAAGATCGCGCTGGCGCCGATCATCGGGGCACCCGACCAGATCGCGCAGCAGATCCAATCCACGTTCACGTCCACCGTGGGCCAGCAGCGCGTGAGCGTTGCGACGGCCAAGGACGAGAAAGTCGACTACACGCTGCGCGGCTACATCGTTGCGGCGAAGGAAAAGGCGAGCACCAAAGTCTCCTACATCTGGGACGTCACCGATCCACATGGCCAGAGGGTGAATCGGATCACGGGCGAGGAGCTTGTCCCCGGCGGCGCGGCTAAGGATCCGTGGGCGGCGGTGACGCCGGCCATATCCCAGTCCATTGCCACCAAGGCCGCGAACTCGTTTGTCGCCTGGCTGCCTGCGCAAACCGGACAGGTGCCGGTCGCGACCAACGGTGCTCAGGTTCCCGCCGGCGTCGGCGCCCAGGCGCAGCCGGTTGCCACGGCATCTGCTCCGGAGAAACGTGATATCGCTGCTGCCGCCCCTGTCCAGACGACGGGCAGCCTTGGTGGCGGCAGTATCGTTGCGACGATACCCGCGGTCATCGGCGCGCCCGGCGACGGCACGACATCGCTCACGGACGCCATTCATCGCGAGCTGAAGCGGCATGGCGTGACAACCACCGGGCAAGCGTCGGCGACCAACTACAAGGTCGAGGGCAAGGTTTCGGTCGGGCCCGCCAAGGATGGGAAGCAGCCGATCCAGATCGACTGGACGGTCAAGGACCCGCAAGGCAAGAAGCTTGGCACGGTCTCGCAGAAGAACGAGATTCCCGAGGGCTCGCTTGATGGAAGCTGGGGCAAGACGGCTGACGCGGCGGCGGCGGCAGCGGCTCAGGGTATCGTCAAGCTCCTGCCCGCGAACCGGGCGGTCAACTGACGCGCGGCAGACCGGACGCAGCTGCGCCGGAAAGCATTAAGAACGACCATCGAATAGGGCCTGGGCCGTTTACAACGCCCGGGCCCTCTTGCTAGAAGGCCCGCAAAACTCAGCGGAGCCCGACGATGCCCTTCGATACGAAAGATGCGAGCAGCGGCAAGGGCGGGCTGAACATCAAGCTCGTTGCCGGCAACAGCAACCGGGCCGCCGCCGAAGCCATCGCGCAAAGCCTCAAAGTTCCGCTCACCAAGGCGGTGGTGAAGCGCTTCGCCGACATGGAAGTCTTCGTCGAGATCCAGGAGAACGTGCGGGGCACGGACGTCTTCGTGCTGCAGTCGACGTCGTTTCCCGCCAACGACAATCTCATGGAGCTGCTGATCCTCGTCGATGCGCTGAAGCGGTCGTCCGCGCGGCGCATCACGGCCGTCATGCCGTATTTCGGCTATGCGCGCCAGGATCGAAAACCCGGACCGCGCACGCCCATATCGGCCAAGCTGGTCGCCAACCTGATCGAGCGCGCCGGCGTCGACCGCGTCATGACCCTGGATCTCCATGCCGGACAGATCCAGGGTTTTTTTGATATCCCGACCGACAACCTGTTCGCCGCGCCGGTGATGATGCGCGACATCCAGGAGCGCTACGAGCTGTCCAATCTGGTGGTCGTCTCGCCCGACGTGGGCGGCGTCGTACGTGCGCGCGCGCTCGCCAAGCGCATCAACGTGCCGATCGCCATCTGCGACAAGCGGAGGGAGCGGCCCGGCGAGGCGGAGGTGATGAACGTCATCGGCGATGTCGATGGCAAGCGCTGCATTCTGCTCGACGATATCGTCGACAGCGGCGGCACGCTGGTCAGCGCGGCCGACGCGCTGCGCGCCAACGGCGCAACCGAGGTGATGGCCTACATCACGCATGGCGTGTTGTCTGGCGGCGCCATCGCCAAGATCACATCCTCGAGGCTCAAGACGCTGGTCATTACCGATTCGATCCAGCCGACCGAGGCGGTGAAGGCCGCGCGCAACATCCGCGTGCTCTCGATCGCGCCGCTGCTTGGCGAGGCGATCGCCCGCACCGCACGTGAGGAAAGCGTCTCCAGCCTCTTCTACTGAGGCCCGCCTTCGCCGATGTCCCAGTAGAGCCCGGCCATCAGCTCGGCCGCGCTGCGGGAGACGCTCATCAGGATGTGCTCATCCGGTGCGTGCTGCGAGCAGCCGGCATAGGAGTGAGGCAGCCAGATTGTCGGCATTCCCAGCAGGTCGGTGAAGACGTCGTTGCAGATCGACCCGCCCATTTGCGGCACCACGGCCGGGCTGGCATTGGTGGAGCGCTGCAGCGAGCGGCGCACGAATGCGGCCCAGGGATGGTCGGGCTCGGTGCGGGTGGCGCGGAACGTTCCGTCATTGCTCGCCGGCGGCGGCATGACCTTCACGAGGTCGAGGCCGCGGGCGTCGAGGTGGCGCTGCAGCGCCGGCATGATATCGGCTTCGTTCGTGCCAGCGACGAAACGCAGCTGGCAGTTTGCGCGCGCCGACGGCGGAATGGCGTTGACCGGGCGGCCGGGCGTCCCGGTGGTGTAGGCGAGCACGTTGAACACGTTCGAGCCATAGACCCGCTCGGCCGGCGTGTGGCCGGGCTCGCCCCACCAGGGATCGACCGTCGGGCCATCTGCGCCGCCCTCCACCTCGACGTCTGCAAGCGCGGCCTTGACCGCGGCACTCATCGGGGGTGCCTTCAGCTCGGGGACGAGAAGTTCGCCCGTCGGTCCGACGATGGCGGCGATGGCGTGGGCGAGGATGATGCCGGGGTTCGCGATCAGGCCGCCCCAGTTGCCCGAGTGATGACCGCCGGCGCGCAGGTCGCAAACGAGATCGACGTTCATCGCGCCACGGCAGCCGAGCGTCAGTGTCGGTCGTCCGGGCTTCACGCGGGGACCGTCCGAGGCGATCAGCACGTCGGCCTTGAAGAGGTCGCGGTTGGCGGCGACCAGCTCGGAAAGCCCCTTGGAACCGGACTCCTCGCCCATTTCGATCAGGAATTTTGCGTTGAAGCCGAGGCGCCCGCCGCGCTCCGCCATGACGAGGTCGAGGGCCGTCATGTTGAGAGTGTGCTGGCCCTTGTTGTCCGCCGTCCCGCGCCCGAAGAGCCGGTCGCCGTCGCGCGCGGTAACCCAGGGTCCTGCACCTTTCGTCCATTGATCCTCGAGGCCGCGGATGACATCGCCGTGTCCGTAGCCCAGGACCGTCGGGCGCGCGGGGTCTTCCCGCCGTGTCGCGAGCAGGATCGGGCCGCCGCCCGGCAGCGGATTGTCAAAGACCCGCGTCTCGAATCCCATCGCCTTGAACGCCGGAACCATCTCCTCGGCGAGGTAGCGATGAAGATGAGGCAGGGTTTCGGGCAGCTTCTGGCTCTCGGTACGATGTGCGACGCGGCGGGCAAGGTCGGCCTCGAACGTCCCGTCCTCGATGTAGCGCCGCGCACGTGCGATGGCGCCGTCGCGTGTACCTTTCGACGTCTGGGCAGTTGTCATGGCTGTCTGTCCTGGAGGTTCGGAGCGTAGAGGTGGCATTCGACGAAGCCGTCGGCTTGCGCGATTGCGGGTGGTGCCGTTTCGGCGCACACCGGCAGCGCACGCGGGCAGCGGGGCCTGAAGCTGCAGCCGTCGGGAATGTGCAGGGGATCCGGAAAGGCGGTGCCGAGATGCGTGGTCGGGATCCCGAGGCCCGGCTCCGGCGTGAGGACCGAGCCAAGAAGAGCGTCCGTATAGGGATGCCGGGCTGAGCCGAACAGCGCTTCCGTGTCCGCCTCCTCGACAATGCGGCCGAGGTACATGACCGCCACCCGTGTGGCCATGTGCTCGACGACGGCAAGGTTGTGACTGATGAGGAGATAGGTCAGCCCCAGGTCCTGGCGCAGGTCCTGCAGGAGATTGAGGATCTGCGATTGGACCGAAACATCGAGCGCCGATGTCGGCTCGTCGCAGATCACGACACGCGGGCGGTTGATGAGTGCGCGCGCGATCGCCACGCGCTGTCGCTGGCCGCCGGACAGCTGGCTCGGATAATTGTCGTAGAGCCGTCGCGGCAGGCCGACCAGTTCCATCATCTCCTCGGCGCGGGTGCGACGGGCTTCTGCGCCCGCGACACCCCTGATCTTGAGCGGCAGCGCAATAATGGAGCCGATGGATTTGCGTGGGTTGAGCGACGAGTAGGGGTCTTGGAAGACCGGCTGGATCAGACCTGCCACCTCGCGCCGCGAAAGGCTCGACATGGGACGCCCGCCGAGAACGATTTCTCCCGCGGTCGGCGGCAGCAGGCCGAGCAGCATGCGCGCCATGGTCGTCTTGCCGCATCCCGATTCACCGACCAGCGCGACGGCTTCGCCCGGCTTTATGGACAGCGTCGCGCCGCGAACCGCCTGCAGCACACGGCGGCGGCCGAACAGGCCGGAGGAGAGAAGGAACGAGCGCGATACATTGCGGGCCTCCAGGATGGGCGCTGCTTCTGTCGCAGGAGCTGTCGCTTGGGCGCTCATGCCGGTTCGGCCGCAAGCTCGTCGGCGCGGATGCATCGGACCATTGTGCTTCCGTCGGCGTGCGCCTTGAGCTGAATATCGTCGAGATAGCAACCGGCAACGGCGTAGCGGCAGCGATCGAGAAACCGGCAGCCGCGTTGTCCGCCGATGAGCGATGGCACCATGCCGGGGATGGTACCGAGCCTCGCTCCACGTCGTGTCCGGCCCGGCACGGGGATGCAGGCGATCAGTCCGCGTGTGTAAGGATGGGACGGGTTGGCGAATATGTTCCGCGCCGGGCCTGTCTCCACCACCTGTCCGGCGTACATGACGATCACTCTGGTCGCGATCCGCGCCACGATGCCGAGGTCATGGGTGATCAACAGCAGCCCCATGTTGAACTCGCGCTGGATTTCCGCCAGCAGGTGCAGGATTTGCGCCTGGATCGTGACATCAAGCGCGGTCGTCGGCTCATCGGCGATGATGAGGTCCGGACTGCACATCAGCGCCATGGCGATCATCACCCGCTGGCGCAACCCGCCGGAAAGCTGGTGCGGATACTGTCCGAGGCGGCTCGCCGGGGCCGGAATGCCGACCCGTTCCAGCATGTGCTCGGCGCGCTCGCGGGCGGCCCGGCGCTGGCCGCGGCGATGGCGCAAAAACGCTTCCTCGAGCTGGTTGCCGATGGTGTAGGACGGATTCAGCGACGTCATGGGCTCCTGGAAGATCATGGCCATCCGGTCGCCGCGGATGTCGGACATCTGCCGGTTCCCGATCGCTCTCAGGTCGCGGCCCGCAAGCTCGAGCCGAGCGGCGCTTCGCGTCGCCCGCGCCGGCAGCAGGTCCATGATGGAAAGCGCGGTGATCGACTTGCCGCAGCCCGATTCGCCAACGATGCAGACGGTCTCGCCCTGGTCCACGTGCAGCGAAACGTCCTGGACGGCTTTGAGCGATTCCGTCGGCACGGGGATGTCGACGGTCATGCCCTGGACAGTGAGGATGCGCTTGTCCATCGCCGCCTCAGCTCCTGTTTTCCGGCGCCGTGACGTCGCGCAGGCCGTCGCCGACAAGATTGATGGCGAGAACAAGCGCAAACAGCGCGATGCCTGGAATGGTGATGAGCCACGGGTCGAAGAACATCATGCCTTTGGCTTCGGAAATCATCAGGCCCCAGGATGGCGTCGGCGGCTGAACGCCCAGCCCGAGGAACGACAGAGCGGCCTCGAGGAGGATGGCATGCGCCATTTCCAGTGTCGCGACGACGATGAGATGATTGAGCACGTTGGGCGCGATTTCGCTCAACAGGATGCGCGTTGTCGAGCAGCCCACCGCCTGGGCCGCGGTGATGTACTCGCGCGACCGCACCTGCTGTGTTGCGCTGCGCATGACGACGGCAAATCGGTCCCAGATCAGCAGGCCGAGAACCCAGATGACGATCGTCAGCGATGAGCCGACGATGCTGACGACCGCCAGCGCCACGAGGACTACCGGCATCGACAGGCGCGTCGTGATGATGAAGCTGACGATCATGTCGACGCGGCCGCCGAAGTATCCCGCCAGCACGCCGAGCGTGGTGCCGATCGCGCCGGACACAAGCATGGCCGCAAAACCGATAAGAAGCGAAATGCGCGCACCATAGAGGAGGCGCGAAAGGTAATCGCGGCCGAGCTGGTCGGTCCCGAGCGGATAGGTCCAGGTCGCCTTGGCGCTCGCATGCCAGATGGGCGGGATCAGCTTGCGCGAAAGGTCCTGGTCGAGGGGATCGTGCGGTGCGAGCACGCCGGCCAGAAGCGCGACGGCAACGACGGCGAGCATGACGAGGCCGCCGCCCATCAGCCCCCAATGCGAGAGAATGCGCCGGCGCAGCAGCGCGCGCGGGGTCGGAGCCATCACGTCGCTTGGAAGTCGGGTGGCGCCGCCGGCCGCATCGATCATGTCATGCTACCCGCAGCCGAGGATCGAGGAACGCGTTGAGAAGATCGGCGAGCAAGGTCAGCCCGACATAGATCACGGACAAAATGAGCACGATGGCCTGCATGGTCGGCAGGTCCTTGCGCTGGATCGATTCCCAGGCGAGATAGCCGAGCCCGTTGATCTGGAAGATCGTCTCGATGATGATCGAGCCGCCGAGCATGAAGCCGAACTGTACGGCCGCGAGCGAGACGACGGGAATGATGGCGTTGCGCAGCGCGTGCTTGAAGAGCACCGTCATCGGCCGCAGCCCCTTCGCGCGGGCCGTGCGGATATAGTCCGACGACAGCACCTCCAGCATTCCCGCGCGCGTCAGTCGCATGATGGCGGGGGTGACGTAGTAGCCGAGCGCGATCGCCGGCATGATGAAATTCTTCCAGCTGTCGGATCCGGTGATCGGGAGAAGGCGCCAGGTCACGCCGAGCCAAAGGATGAGCGTCAGGGCGAACCAGAAGCTGGGCATTGCCTGGCCGACGACCGCAACCACAAGCGCAAAGCGATCGATGATGCTGTTGGGTCGGACGGCGGCGGCAACGCCGAGGGGGATGGCAAGGACAAGCGCAAACAGTATCGCGGCGCCGCCCAGGATCATCGTCACGGGGAGGCGTTCGAAAATGACATCGGCGACAGGCTTGCGCAGCGTGTAGGAGCGGCCGAAATCGCCGCGTGCGGCGTGCGACAGCCAGTCGACATACTGCGTCAGGATCGGCCGGTCGAAGCCGTAGAATTTCCGGACCACCTCGATGTCCTCGGCCCGGGCGCCGTCGCCGGCCATGGCGATGGCCGGATCACCCGAGACGTAGATCATGGAGAACGTGATGAGGGATACGGTGGCCGCCACCAGGATCGCGACGCCGAGGCGCTTGACGATGTAGGCCAGCATGGTTCCCCGCGATGCCGTTTGCCGGTGTCGGCGGCATGCGCGCCGGAAAGCGTCGGCGCGCATGGTTCACGTGGTGGCATCAGCCCGCGGCTCGATCTGCGCGGCTGCGGGCAATCCGCCTACTTCCATTTCGCGGCGTAAAATTGTGGGATCTCGTCGGACGTCGGCGTGAAGTCGAGATCCTTCGAGTACGCATAATATTTCGCGTAGGTGAACAGCGGCACCCAGTAGGCCTCGTCGGCGATGCGTGCGAGCGCCTTCTGCCAGATGGCCTTGCGCTTGTCGGGCTCCGTCAGTGAATCGGCTTCGCCGATCAGCTTCTTGACGGTCTCGTCTTTCGACAGATCGTCCGGTCCGAGCAGGAAGAACTGACCCGTGCAGGCCGCGACGTCGGGAATCGAGTTCGAGCCCCAGGTGCCATGCGCAATCGGCGTCTTGCCCTTGCGCACGTTCTCGACGAATGCCGTGTACTGCATGTAGTTGAGCTTGGCGCGGATCCCCACCTTTGCGAGATCGCCGATCACGGCCTCGGTGTACTCGCGGTCGCGGTAGGCATAGAGATCGAACTCGAAGCCGTTCGGATAGCCGGCCTCCTTGAGAAGGGCCTTGGCCTTGTCCGGGTTGTAGTCGTACTTCGTCACATCGGACGAGCAGCCGAACTGGTCGGGATGGCATGCCGCGTCAATGACGACGGAGGCGGGGCCGACCAGGTTCTTGGTGAGCGACTGCCTGTTGACGGCGTGCGCCACGGCCTGACGCACCCGCTTGTCGGTGAAGAATTTCTCGCCCGACGATCCGGTCGCATCGAACTGCAGGTACGAGATGCGCAGCGTCTTGGCATTCTCGACCTTGACGGCCGGGTTGGCTGCCATGCGCTCGGCCTGGTCCTTGGGCACGTCCCAGAGCCAGTCGACCGCGCCGGTCATCAGCTCGGCGGCGCGCGTGTTGGCGTCTTTGATCGTGCGAAACTTGAGCTTGGATATTTTCGGATCGCCCTTGAACCCGTCCTTGAAGTAGGCGGGGTTCTTTTCCATCATGATGTAGTCGCCGGGCTTCACCTCCGTGATGCGGTAGGGCCCCGTTCCGTTGGGCGGCACCGCACCGAAATCCTTCTTGCCGTCCGGCTTGGTCGGCGCGTTGTCGTAGTGGCCCTTCTGCATGATGAAGCCGAGACCGGCGAGATAGGCGAGCGCGGGCGGGAAGGGTTTGTGCAGGTTCACGCGCACCTTGTAGGTGTCGATCTTCTCCGCGTTCTTGATCCAGGACAGAAGCGCGAAATTGGCGATCGCGTTGTCCTTGTTGGACGCGTGGTTCAGCGTATAGACGACATCGTCGGCATCCATCCCCTTTCCGGAATGGAATTTGACGTCGTGCCGAAGGTCGAATTCGATCGACGTCGGGCTGGTCCACGTCCATTTGGTGGCGAGCAGCGGTTTGATCTCAGCCGTCTTGGGATCGATGATGACGAGGGTGTCCCAGACCTGGTGGCCGATCACGACCAGTTCGCGCGTATTGAGATAGAACGGATCGGCAATGGGGTTGTCCCGGTCGGTGGCCCAGACGAGCGTGTCGTCCTTCTTGCTGGCTTCCGCCGGTCCGACCGCAGCGCCTATGGCGAGCAAAATGGCTGACAGCCCCGCCAGGGCCTGGCTGGTACGCCTCATAAGCAACATCTCCCCTTTTTTCGCGGATAGTTTCGAATGTTGTCCGGGAACGATCACCGTTTTGTCGAGCGAACGCAAGCCTGGCGGCCGCTTGGGTCGCGGGTTGAGGGCTGCCGGCCGGGCCCGGCGCCCCATTGCGCCCGGCTGGCGTCGCCGCTATAACCCGCCATCTCATGCACAATGAGAACCCTGTACTGCGGCACCCTTGGAGGCCGGCAGGGCCATTTTCCTATTGGAGATCAAGACCATGGCAGAGATCAGTGAGCTCAAGGCCACGGCACGCCCGCGCAGCGGCAAGGGGGCCGCGCGCGCCGTTCGCCGTGAGGGACGCGTGCCGGCTGTCATCTATGGTGACGGCAAGGAGCCGGAAACTGTATCGCTCGACACGCAAGAGCTGAGCATGCTCCTCGGCAAGGGCAAGTTTCTATCGACGGTCATCAACGTCGATGTCGGCGGCAAGACGAACCGTGTCATTCCGCGCGATGTGCAGCTCGATCCGGTGCGGGACTTCCCGGTTCATGTCGACTTCCAGCGCATCGGCGCAAACAGCCGGATCCGGGTCAACGTCCCCGTCGTGTTCATCAACGAGGGTCTGTCGCCGGGTTTGAAGCGCGGTGGCGTGCTCAACATCGTGCGCCATGAGGTCGAGGTCACATGCCCGGCCGACAAGATCCCCAAGGCTTTCGAATTCAGCCTGGAGGGCCTCGAGATCGGCCGTTCGATCCACATCTCTGCCGTCAAGATGCCGGATGGTGTCAAGACGACCATCCAGGGTCGCGACTTCACGGTGGCAACCATCGCCGGTGCGAAGGCTGAGGAAGAGGCCAAGCCCGCCGAGGAGGCGGCAGCAGCAACGACCGAGGGCGAGGGCGCCGCTCCGGCGGCGGCCGCGGCCGGCGATGCCAAAGCTGCAGCCGGCGGCGCGAAGCCTGCTGCAGGTGCAGCAAAGGCGGCCGCTCCGGCGGCTGGCAAGCCCGGAGGCAAGAAGTAGCGGCGCGGCGGCACCGGGAGCGGGGCCAGGCTCATGAAGCTTCTCGTCGGTCTCGGCAATCCGGGCGGCAAATACGCCCGGAATCGCCACAACGTCGGCTTCATGGCGGTGGATTGCATCCGGGAGGAACACGGCTTTTCCCCCTGGAAGCGCAAGTTCCAGGGCATGATATCCGAGGGCGAGATCGGCGGTCGGAAGGTGCTGCTCCTCAAGCCCGAGACGTACATGAACGAAAGCGGGCGCGCGGTCGGCGAGGCCGCGCGCTTCCTGAAGATCACGCCGGCGGACGTCATCGTCATTCACGACGAGCTCGATCTGACGCCCGGCCGGATCAAGGTGAAGACCGGCGGCGGCAACGCCGGGCATAACGGTCTCAGGTCCATCTCGGCGCACTTCGGCAACGACTACGAGCGTGTGCGCATCGGCATCGGCCATCCGGGCGTCAAGGAGCTCGTTGCGGCCTATGCGCTGCACGACTTTGCCAAGGCGGATGCCGTCTGGCTGGAGCCGTTGCTGGACGCGATCGCAAGCTCCGCGGGGAGGCTGGTCGGCGGACAGCCCGATCGCTTCATGGCGGACGTCGCGAAGGCCGTGGCCGAGGCCAGCGGTGAGGTGGCTTCGAAGCCAAAAGAGGACGCAGAGCCGGCAAAGCCGCGCGGTACCAGGAGCTCTGCGCCGCATCCCGCCGGCGAGCGGGCCGCCAAGCGGCAGGGGGCATTGGCCGCCAACCTGAAGCGGTGGCTCGCAGGACGCAGGAAAGAAAGCTGATGGGCTTCAAGTGTGGAATCGTGGGCCTGCCGAACGTCGGCAAGTCGACACTCTTCAATGCGTTGACGCAGACGGCGGCGGCAGAGGCGGCGAACTACCCGTTCTGCACGATCGAGCCCAACGTCGGCGAGGTCGGCGTGCCTGACCCTCGCCTCGACAAGCTCGCGGCAATCGGCAAATCGCAGAAGATCATTCCGACCCGGTTGACGTTCGTCGATATCGCCGGACTGGTGCGCGGCGCATCCAAGGGCGAAGGCCTCGGCAACCAGTTTCTGTCGCACATCCGCGAGGTGGACGCGGTGGCCTATGTGTTGCGGTGTTTCGAGGATGGGGACGTAACCCACGTCGACGGCCGCATCGACCCTGTCGCCGACGCCGACACCGTCGAGACCGAACTCATGCTGGCGGATCTCGAAAGTCTGGAGCGCCGTCGCACGCCGCTGTTCAAGAAGGCGCAGGTGGGCGACAAGGACGCGAAGGCGCAGATCATCCTCGTTGACAAGGCGCTCGAGCTTCTTCGAGAGGGCAAGCCGGCCCGCCAGGCAGTCCTCACACACGAAGAAGAGCCGGGGTATCGCGCGCTGCAGCTGCTGACCTCGAAGCCGGTCGTCTACGTTTGCAACGTGGACGAGGCTTCGGCTGCAACCGGAAACGCGTACTCCGAGGCCGTCGCAAAGCGCGCGAAAGCGGAAGGGGCCGGCTGCGTCGTCATCTCGGCGAAGATCGAGGCGGAATTCGCGGGCCTTGCTCCGGAGGAGCGCGCGGAATTCCTGGCCGATCTCGGACTCGAGGAGCCCGGCCTCAACAAGTTGATCCGCGAAGGCTATCGCCTGCTGGGCCTCGTGACATACTTCACCGTCGGCCCCAAGGAAGCCCGCGCGTGGACCGTCGTGGACGGCACCAAGGCACCGCAGGCGGCCGGCGTCATTCACACCGATTTCGAGCGGGGCTTCATCCGCGCCGAAACCATCGCTTACGACGACTATGTGTCGCTGGGCGGAGAGACCGGCGCCAAGGATGCCGGCCGCATGCGCCTCGAAGGCAAGGAGTACGTCGTCAAGGACGGCGACGTCATGCATTTCCGCACGGCGACCTGACCCGGTCGCTCAGCCGGCGCGCCGCTTCCGTGTGGTCGCCGCCTTGCGCGCCGATGCTTTCCGCGCCGCCGCAGGCCGCCTTGCGGAAGCCTTGCCGCCGAGCCGGCCGCCCTTGCGCGAGGAGGCATGGCTTGTCCGTTTGCCCCGTCCAGAGCCGCTCTTTTTGCCGCCGCCGCTCTCCTTGTTCACGGTGGCCCAGGCGCGCCGGGCCGCTTCCTTCTCCGACACGCCGCGGTCCTCGTAGCCTTCCTCGATGTGACGCGCCTTCCGCTTCTGCTTGGTGGTGTAGCTCGACTTGTCGCCACGTGGCATCGCTCGCTCCTGTCCTTCTGTCTGATTGCGCCTCCCCCTCATGAAAAACGCCGCAAGGTTCCTTCCGTTGCGTCCCAAGCGCATTTTTCGTAAGCCGGGACGGATCGAGAGAAGCAGTCCAGGATTGCCGAGGACCATGCGCATGCGCGACACCGACCTTCTTCATCACGAGGACATCGAGATCGGCAGGCCGGTCGCTCTCGGTCGCAAGACGGTGACGAAAGAAGAGATCATCGCGTTCGCGCGCCAGTTCGATCCCCAGCCGATGCACCTCGACGAGGAGGCGGCCAAGGCGACCCTGACCAGGGGGTTGTGCGCCTCCGGCTTTCACACCTGCGCGATGATGATGCGCCTGGTGGTCGACGGTCTGCTCGGCCGGGTCGCCTCGCTGGGCTCACCGGGCGTGGACGAGGTGAGATGGATCAAGCCGGTGCGTCCGGGCGATATCCTGGAGGCTCGCTATACCTGCACGGAAAAGCGCGTGCTGGCGTCGCGACCCGATGTGGGCCTCGCCAAAATCCTGGTCGAGATGGTCAAGGATACCGGCGAGCCTGTCGCGACGTGGCGCAGCAATCAGCTCACGCGGATGCGCCATCCGGCAACAGCGCAGCCCGCTCCTGCAAAGGCGGCCAGGAAACCGATGCCAACGCTGTGGGACGACGGAACCGTCGCCACCGCGCCGGTGGCCGACATTTTTTTCGAGGACCGCCGGATCGGCGAGGTCGTCGATATCGGTGAACATTCCTTCGGTAAGGCCGAGATCGTTGATTTCGCGCGCCAGTTCGATCCGCAGCCTTTCCATCTCGACGAGGAAGCGGCAAAGACATCGCTGTTCGGTGCGCTGTGTGCGTCCGGCTGGCACACGGCTTCGAGCTTCATCAGGTGTGTCGTCACGAGCCGCATGGCTCTCAATGCGACTGCACGCGCGCGCGGTGACCGTATCGCGGTCTATGGCCCGTCGCCCGGGTTCCGCAACCTGCTCTGGTTTCACCCGGTCTTTGTCGGCGACACCGTCTCGTTCCGGGCGCGATTGACAGAGAAGGTCGATCTGAAGTCCCGCCCCGAGCGCGGCCTGCTCGTCAACGAGGTGCAGGGCCGCAATCAGAACGGCACGGTGGTGTTTGCCATCACGTCGCAGATCCTGGCTGAGCGCCGGGAGCCCTATCGCGCCTAGCGCAGCGCCGCTGCGATATTGCCGCCGTCGACCGTCTCGATGTGGCCGGTCGTGCTGCGCGCCTTGGCGAGGGAGACAAAGGCCTGCGCGACGTCCGCGGCAGAGACCTCGCGCTTCAGAAGGTTCCCACCCATGTATTCCGCCTCGCTCACTCCGCGCGCCTTCGAGCGCTGCGCAACCATCTCGTCGGTGAGAAGTCCGGTGCGGATACGATCGGCGTTGACGCCATTGGACCGGATGCCTTCCGCGCCATAGTCGATCGCGTACTGCCGCATCAGCGAGAGCGTTGCTGCCTTCGGCAGGCCGTAGGGCCCGAAATCCGGTCCCGGATTGACGGCCTGCTTTGAGATGTTGAACAGCAATGCGCCGCCCGTCTTCTGTCGCCGCATGATCGCCACGGCAGCCTGCGCAATCGCCTGGTGCGCAAAAAAATTCAGCTCGAAGCTCTTCCGGAGGACTTCGTCGGACACCTCGCCGATCCGGCCCTGCCAGGCCGCACCGGCGTTCGACACGACAATGTCGACGCCACCGAATTTCTCGGCGATCGCCGAAAATGCGCCATGCACGGAGGCACGGTCCGTCACGTCGCACACGACGGCAAATCCCTTGAGACCAGCGGCGGCCTTGGCAGCCGCCTCCGCGTCGCGATCGAGAACGGCCACCTCTGCACCCTCGGCCGCGAAGGCGGCGGCCGTGGCGCGGCCTATGCCGCTGCCGGAGCCCGTGACTGCAACCACCTGGCCTGTGAGCGGTTTGGCGACCGCGCCTTTGAGCTTCGCTTGCTCGAGGCTCCAGTATTCGACGTCGAACAAGTCGCTCTCAGGGAGCGGCGTGTATCGCCCGATCGCTTCTGCATCGGTGATGACCTTGACGGCCGTCTCCGCCAGATCGGCGGCAATCGCCGCATCCTTGAGCGTTCGGCCGATCCCGAACAGCCCGAGGCCCGGCACCAGAACCACGCGCGGCATCGGATCGAGCTTGGTCTTGCTGTTGCCGACGCGCGCATTCTCGCGCGCGAACATGGCATCGTACTCGGCGGCGTATTTCGCAACGGCCGCCTTTACGGATGCAGCAAAGACATCGAGCTTGCCGGCTTCGGGCGCGGGCACCACCAGCGGCTTGTTCTTGGTCCGGATGACATGGTCAGGCGTTACCACGCCGCGCGTAGCGATGTCGCTCAGATCGGCGGCGTTGACGAAATTGAGGATCTCCGCGCCGGTGCGGAAAGTGAGGATGAAGCGCGTCGGCTCCCCGCCAGCCTCCTTCGGCGGCACGGCTGAGGCGCCGCGCACGATCGGCGCCACCTCTGCGACGGGAGCACGGGCTGCCCGCAAGGCCGCAGCCGCGAACACATTGCGCCGGCCCTTGGCGAGCCGAGCTTCCGCGCGCGAGACCATCTCGATCATTCGCTCGTAGGCTTCGCGGGCGTCGCTGCCGAAGGTGAATATGCCGTGCTTGTGCAGGATCAGGCCCTTCACATCGGGCTTGGCATCGAACACGTCGGCTGCGGCCTTGGCGAGGCCGAATCCGGGAATGACGTAAGGCACCAGACCCATCTCGCCGTCATAGACCTCGCGCACGAGGTCCTCGCCGTTCGGCTGGTCCACGAGGCTGAGCACGGCGGCCGCGTGCGTGTGGTCGATGAAGGTGTGCGGCATGAAGGCGTGCAGCAGCGTCTCGACGGATGGATTGGGGGCCGTGGAGTCGAGAAGGTTGATGCGCTGGAAATTAACCATGTCCTCGTCCGACAGGCGATCGAGGCTGCGCAGCTTCTTCAAGGGCGCGAGCTTCACGGCGGGCAGGCCGGCCGGCTCGATGGTCGCCATGTCCCAGCCCGAGCCTTTGACGCACAGCACGTCGTGCGTCTCGCCCAGCATATCCTTCAGGCGCGTCTTGACCGATGTGTTGCCGCCGCCATGCAGGACGAGCATCGGGTCGCCGCCAAGAAGCCGCGTCGTGTAGGTTCTGAGCGCCACATCGGATCCGATCCCGGCCTTCGCATAGCGGTCTATGGCGGCGCGCGCGTCTGCCTCGTTCCAGCGGCTCTGCATCGTTCGATCCTCGGCGTCCAGCCCCGCCTTCTTGCGGGCGCTTTTACATAGGGCACACGCGCGGGATGTCCAGACCTGAGAAGCCCGGAAATGCCGACGGGGCCGCCGTGGTCAGCTAGGACGCATCGGGATAGAGGGAGCGCAAGCCCTTGGGCGTGGCCGCGCAGCGTCCGCGCTCGGTCACGAAACCCGTCACCAGGCGAGCCGGCGTCACGTCAAAGGCGTCATTGCGCGCCGGCGATCCCGGTGCGGCGATCTCCACCTGCACGACCTGCCCATCGCGCGTGCGACCGGTCATCACAAGCACCTCGTCCGCGCCGCGTTCCTCGATGGGGATGTCCTCGCCTTTGGCCAGCGTCCAGTCGATGGTCGAGTGCGGCAATGCAACCCAGAAGGGCACGCCATTGTCCTTGGCCGCCAGCGCCTTCAGGTAGGTGCCGATCTTGTTGGCGACATCGCCGTTCGCGGTCACGCGGTCGGTGCCGACGATGACGAGGTCGACGAGCCCGTGCTGCATGAGGTGTCCGCCGGCATTGTCGACGACGATGGTGTGCGGCACGCCGTGCGAGCCAAGCTCGAACGCGGTGAGCGATGCGCCCTGGTTGCGCGGCCGGGTCTCGTCGACCCAGACATGCAGCGGGATGCCGGCGTCGTGGGCCTGGTACATGGGCGAGGTGGCCGTACCCCAGTCGACGCAGGCAAGCCAGCCCGCATTGCAGTGGGTGAGGACGTTGACGGGTTCCCCGGCCGGCTTTTTGGCCGCGATGTCGCGGATCAGCCCCAGTGCGTTGGCGCCGATGCGCCGGCAGGTCTCGACGTCGTCGTCGGCCATCTGTGCCGCGCGCGCGTAGGCGGCCGCGACGCGTTGCTCGCGAGGCAGGTTGCGCACCGCCTTGACCATCTCGTCCAGGGCCCAGCGTAGGTTGATGGCCGTGGGTCTCTGAGCGCCAAGGTATGCGACGGCGCGATCCAGCGCTTCATCCGAGGCATCCTTGCGCAGAGCGAGGCACACGCCGTAGGCGGCGGTTACCCCGATCAGCGGCGCGCCGCGAACCTGCATCGATTTGATGGCATGTCCAACGGCCTCGGTCGTCGCAAGGCGCAGCGTTTCGAAACGGTGAGGAAGGCGTGTCTGGTCGATGATCCAGACGGACCAGCCGTCGGCATCGAGCCAGATCGTCCGATAGGATTTGCCGTTGATCTTCATGCGTCGCTCGCGCCCTCGTCAATGTCCTTCGAACGTCATCAGCGCGGTGCACGGCACGCCAAGCGCCTCGAGCTTCTTGCGCCCGTTGAGGTCCGGCAGGTCGATGACGAACGCTGCGCCCACAACCTCGCCCCCCGAACGGCGGATGAGCTTGGCGGCGGCTTCCGCCGTGCCGCCGGTGGCGATCAGGTCATCGACGATGAGAATGCGCTCGCCCCGCTCGATGGCGTCCTCGTGGATCTCGATGATGTCCACGCCGTATTCCAGCGTGTACTCCTGACCGATGGTCTTCCACGGCAGCTTGCCCTTCTTGCGCATGGGAATAAAGCCGCAACCGAGACGATCCGCCACGGCGCCGCCAAGAATGAAGCCCCGCGCCTCGATGCCGGCCACCGCATCCACCGGCACGGTGCGGTAGGGATCGGACATGCGGGCGATGGCCGCTTTGAAGCCCTGCGCATCGCCGAGCAATGTCGTGACGTCGCGAAACTGGATGCCAGGCTTTGGATAGTCGGGGATCGTCCGGATCAGCTTCTTCAGGTCTTGCACGCGCGCCTCCATTTCGGTCCGGCAACCTAGCAATGCCGGAGCCGGCAATACAGTCCGCTGGCTGGACTCATCCCAACGCAACCGGAACGGAC
>JBFWWW010000040.1:0-24506 GCA_050245975.1 Hyphomicrobiaceae bacterium | reverse complement strand
ATAGCTGGTGCGATAGGGGATCAGGTCGGGCTCGTCGGGCAGGGTGTGGAGGTGGGGCCTGAGCTCGGCCAGCGTCATGCGGGCGTGCACCGGCGCGCTATGGATCATCACGTGCAGGTTGGACTGGTTGAAATCGACAACCGTCCGGCCGGCGGGATCCTTGATGTAGGCGGCGCGGATATTCCATTCCTTCGGCACCGTCCAATCTAGCACGGGCGTGCCGGTCGCCACCTCGTGCACGGTCAGATCGATATGTCGTGCCATGCGCGCCAGCGTTTTGCGCACGCCGTTGCCGGTGATGCTGCGGCAGATCGGAAACAGGTCGGCGGCGAGGGCATAGGCGCGCTCCCCGATGCCGGCGAAATCCGGACCTGCCGTATCCCGTCCCGGGCTGTCCTGCATGCTCGGCGTCCCGCTCAAACCTATCGGCGAACCCTATAGCACACGGCGGCGGCTCCGGGTTGCCGCGGCATGCCGGAGCCGCCGCCGCCGGGATGCCCCCGACTTTCGACGATCGGGGCAAGCGCCCATTTACTGTCTTTCCCGGCTCCAAATGCCCGTCCGCCGATCGCGTGCGATAGTGCCGCGCATTCTTGTCAGGATGGGTGCGCGAGGCGGCGCACACAGCGGCCTTCCGGCAGGAGGCCGTTTGGATTCGGGGTGGCGTCGCGGGACACGGATCCGGCGACGGTTGAGAGGGGTATCGGCGTGCAGGACAATGTGGCATCGAGTGCGTCCCGTTCGGGTGGGGCGCTGACTGCGCAGGGCGTTCGCAATGCGCATTGCCGCATCTGCAATACGCCGCTGACGCACACCTTCTCCGATCTCGGCATGCATCCGCTGTGCGAGAGCTTCCTGCCGGCGGATCAGCTCAACCAGATGGAGCCCTTCTATCCGCTCCACGCGCTGACCTGCGACAAGTGCTTCCTGGTCCAGCTCGAGGCGTACGTCAGCCCGGACCACATCTTCACCGAGTACGCTTACTTCTCCTCCTATTCGACGAGCTGGGTCGAGCACGCGCGCGTCTACTGCCACGCCATCAAGGAGCGGCTTGGGCTCGGGCCATCGAGCCTTGTCGTCGAACTGGCCAGCAACGACGGCTACCTGCTGCAGCATTTCCTGCCGCTCGGCGTCCCGGTGTTGGGCATCGAGCCCGCCGCCAACGTCGCCGAGGCCGCGCGCAAGCGCAACGTGCCGACCCTGGTGGAGTTCTTCGGTACGGCGCTGGCCGAGCGCCTGGTGAAGGAAGGAAAGCAGGCCGATCTCATCGCCGGCAACAACGTGCTGGCCCAGGTGCCGGACCTCAACGATTTCGTCGCCGGCATGGCGATCCTGGTGAAGCCGGAAGGCGTCATCACGCTGGAATTCCCCCATCTCGAGCGGCTGATGGCGGAGAACCAGTTCGACACCATCTATCACGAGCACTTCTCGTATTTCTCGGCCGTCACCATCGACTTCCTGGCCAGGCGGCACGGCCTCAAGCTGATCGACGTCGAGCAGCTCAGGACGCATGGCGGCTCGCTGCGCGTCTATCTCGCGCGCGCCACATCGCGCCGCGAGGTCTCGCCGCGCGTCACGGCGCTGATCGAGCACGAGAAGGCCGCGGGCTTCCTCGATATCGACACGTATGCCCGGTTCGACGAGCAGGTGAAGCGGACCAAGCGCTCCCTGCTAGCCTTCCTCATCAAGGCCAAGGACGAGGGCAAGCGCATCTGCGGCTACGGCGCGCCGGGCAAGGGCAACACGCTGCTCAACTACTGCGGCATCGGCCCGGACTTCCTCGACTTCACGGTGGATCGCAATCCGTACAAGCACGGGCGCTTCACGCCCGGCATGCACGTGCCGATCCTGCCGGTCGAGGCCATCGACGAGGCCAAGCCGGACTACCTGTTCATCCTGCCTTGGAATCTCAAGGACGAGATCGTCGCCCAGATGCGCCACATCGGCGATTGGGGCGGCAAGTTCATCGTCCCCATCCCCGAGGTGCACGTCGTCGACCCGAAGCGGAGCCAGCCATGAAAGTCGTTCTGTTCTGCGGTGGCCTGGGAACGCGTATCCGCGACTATTCGGAAAACATCCCCAAGCCGATGATCCCGGTCGGCCAGCAGCCGATCCTGTGGCACCTGATGCAGTACTACAGCCAGTACGGGCATCGCGATTTCGTGCTCTGCCTCGGCTACAAGGGCAACGTCATCAAGGACTTCTTCCTCAACTGGCGTCAGCAGTCGTTCTCCGACTGCGTCATCTCCGACTCGGGCCGCAAGGTCGAGCTGCTGGGTGAGCCGCCGCCGGACTGGCGCGTGACGCTGGTCGACACGGGCATGTGGCGCAACATCGGTCAGCGCCTGCTGGCCGTGCGCGAGCACGTGAAGAACGAGGAGATGTTCCTCGCCAACTACTCGGACGGCCTGTCGGATGCGCCGCTGCCGAAGATGGTCGAGCTGCTGAAGTCGACGGGCAAGGTCTGCTGCTTCCTCGCGGTCCGCCCGCCGGTGACCTTCCACCTGGTGGAGTTCGACAACAAGGGCAGCGTCGAGAAGATCAGGGCCAGCGCGGATTCCGATGTCTGGATCAACGCCGGCTTCTTCGTCTTCAGCAACCGCATCTTCGACTACCTCAACGAGGGCGAGGAGCTGGTGATGGAGCCGTTCCAGCGCCTCATCGACGAGGGCCAGCTCATCGCCTATCGGCATGACGGCTTCTTCCGCGCCATGGACACTCTGAAGGAGAAGCAGGCGCTGGAGGACATGGTCGAGCGCGGCCAGATGCCCTGGCAGCCCAAGCTTGCCGCGGCCGACGGTCGCCTGGAGGCGGCCCAATGAAACCGCTGCGCCTGGCCGAACCCGGCCAGCGCCTGTCGGTCCTTTGCCTGGGCGCGCACTCCGACGATATCGAAATCGGCGCCGGCGCGAGCCTGCTGCACTGGATCGACACCGGCGTGGAGCTCGACGTCACCTGGTGCGTGCTCAGTGCGGCCGGCGAACGGCAGGGCGAGGCGAAGGCATCCGCGCGCGATTTTCTCGTCGGCGCGCGGACCGCGAACGTGGAGACCCACGCTTTCCGCGACGGCTTCTTTCCGTCGGAGGCGAGCGAGATCAAGTCCTGGTTCGAAGGCCTCAAGTCGCGCGTCAATCCTGACCTGATCCTGACGCATCGCACGGACGACGCGCATCAGGACCACCGCGAGGTGTGCCGTCTGACCTGGAACACGTTCCGGGATCACACGATCCTCGAATACGAGATCCCCAAGTGGGACGGCGACGTCGGCCGGCCGAACCTCTACGTGCCGGTCTCGGCGAAGGCCATGGCGCGCAAGGTGGCGCTCCTGCAGCAGCATTTCGGGACGCAACGGTCCAAGCATTGGTTTGACGACGAGACATTTCGAGGCCTTGCCCGCCTGCGCGGCATGGAGTGCAGGGCGGCCGAGCGGTATGCGGAGGGCTTTTTCGCCCGCAAGATCGCGCTGGGCTGACGCGCAGGGGGCAATTTTTGCATTTGGAGCGGCAATGCAGGATCTGGTCGTAAGAGAAGGCGTATCGCGGCGGGAAATTTCCGGCACGCCCGTCTACTGTGGCTCGCCCGTTTACTGGGTGGCCCGCATCGATGCGGCCGTGTCCCGGCACACGGTCTGCCTCGGCTACGTGAACACCCACACCGCCTATCTGCTTGCGACGGACGATGACTATCGTGCCGCCTGCCGCGACCTGACGCTCCTCAACGACGGTGTCGGCCTCGATATCGTGAGCCTCATCAAGTACGACCGCGCGTTCGAGTTCAATCTCAACGGCTCCGACTTCACGCCCTATTTCCTCAAGACTTCGCGTCACCGCTTCCGCGTGTTCATGCTGGGCGGGCGGCCGGGCGTGGCTGCGCGCGCGGCCGAGGCTTGCCGCCGCATGGCCCCCCAGCACAAGTACGTCGGCAGCCATCGCGGGCACCTGACGCCGCAGGAGGAACTGGAGGTCGTGCGCCTCATCAACGCCGCTCGGGCCAACCTGGTGATCGTCGGCTTCGGCAACCCGCACCAGGAGGTGTGGATGTCGACCTATGCGCGGCAGCTCGACGCAGACGTCATCATCGGGGTCGGGGCCCTGTTGGACTTCATGGCGGGCGCCGTGCCGCGGGCGCCGCGCTGGATGCAACGGGCGAAGCTGGAGTGGCTCTATCGCCTTGCGCTCGAGCCCCGTCGTCTCTGGAAGCGGTACATGGTCTTCACCCCGGCCTTGATCGGCCAGGCGGTCATGGAGCGCCTGAAAAAGAGCGGTTGGGTCCATCTCGCCATCGTCGCGGCCGTGCTGTGCTTCGATCTGCCGATGGAAGATGCGTACCGTGCGTGAGGGAGGATCCGGGGTGGTCTTTACCAATCGGCCAGCGACGGCTTCCACCCTCGGCTTTGGGTCTGATAGAGACGTCGTCGGACGGTCACGGGGCTGACGATGGCGATTGCAACCGGCGCATCCGGGGTTGCAGAGCGGATGATCTGCGGGGTGAGGATCAGTTCCGGAGCCCCCGCGGACTGTATTGCCGCCATCGACGACGGCGTCGCCGACCACCAGGTCTGCCTCGGCTTCGTCAACACCTTCACGGCTTATCTGCTGCGCAAGAGCGAGCCCTACCGCGCCGTCCTTGGCCGTTTCACATTGCTCAACGACGGTGTGGGCCTCGATATCGTCAGCCTCATCAAGTACGGGCGGCGCTTCGGCTTCAACCTCAACGGCACCGACTTCACGCCGCGCTACCTCAGGGAGACGCGGCATCGCTATCGCATCTATCTGCTGGGCGGACGTCCGGGAATCGCCGCGCAGGCGGCAACCGTCCTCCAGCGCATGGCGCCGCAGCATGAGTATGTCGGCGCGCGCGACGGCTACTTTCCGGCCGAGGAGAACGAGGCGGTCATCGCCGATATCACCGCCAGCCGGGCAAGCCTGGTGATCGTCGCGCTGGGCAATCCGCAGCAGGAATTGTGGATTGCCAACAACATTGACAAGACGGGCGCCGACCTTGCCATCGGCGTAGGTGCGTTGTTCGACTTCCTTGCCGATGCCGTGCCGCGCGCTCCGTTGTGGATGCGGCGCCTCAAGCTCGAGTGGCTTTTCCGCATGGCGCATGAGCCCCGCCGGCTCTGGAAGCGCTACATGATTTTCACGCCGACCCTCATTCTTCTCGAGCTGGCCGAAAAGACCGGCTTCCTGTGATTCCGGTCCGGTCTTGAACGGCTTTCACTGGCGGGCGTAGCGGGGATTTCAGTGTTGCGGCGGGTTTTCTGAAGCCGCGAATCGGTATGCCGTTTCCAACGGGCCGGCCATGTCGGGATGCTGCGCCCCGTGGGCCACACGCAGCTGCAAAAATCATAGGCAGAGTAAGGCTTACGTCGCGTCGGCTGAGGTCTCTTGTTAATTTTTACCGGCCTGTGGGTGGGGGGAATTTTGTTGCGGGCGAAGTTGCTTGGCGTCGCGCGTTTTGGTGCGGTAGCCGTCGCCGTAGTATTGGGAACGTCTATCGGTCTCGCGGCATCCGCTGCTGCGCAGACGTTGCAGATGTTCAACTTCTTTTCATCGACGACCCTCAACGTCGGCGACACGACGGCGCTGACATTTGCGCTCGGCACGACGCCGCCGCACCCGGTCAGGACGCAGATCGGCTTTGTCGACAATCTCCCCAGCGGCCTCGTCGTCGCCTCGCCGAACGGTCTGAGCGGGTTCTGTCCCGGCGGCACGATCACCGCCGTGTCGGGCAGCAGCGTCATCACGCTGTCGGGTGCGGCATTCAACAGCATCACCAACGCCTGCACCTTTTCCATCAACGTGAAGGCCGTTGCGCCGGGCACGAAGACCAACGCGGTGCAGGTCACGTCTTTCGAGGAAGCCGGCAACGTTTCGCACGACACGATGATGGTCAATCCCGGCGCGGCATCGGCCGTCGCCGCGATCCATAACTTCCTGAGCCGTCGCAACGACCTCCTCCTGTCCAATGGTCCCGATGCAAACCGGCAGATCGATCGCCTCGCCGAGTTGCGGCGCGGTGGATCGTCGGCGATCGCGGGGCTTTTCGGCGCGACGGACGGCGCCTCGCGGCTCGGTGGTCTGGCCGGCGACATCTCTCAATCGTCCGTCCTTCGGCGGGCAACTGCGATGACGGCGTTCTCGGACACGACCGAACCATCCCGATCCGGCGTGCCGTCTCCGGTGCGTCTCACGGGCACGATGGACGGCGTGACCGACATGCGCGTTTCCGCAAGCTTGCGGCAACTCGCACGCGCGCAGGATGCGGCGGAAGCCAATCGCATGAGCGGCCTGGGGCTGGGGTTGGGCGCTGCCCTGCCTGCGCGTCGTCCCAGCCCCTTCGACGTGTGGGTCGAGGGTCGGTTCGCCCGTTTCAACGACGACCGTTCCGGCGCAGGGCTCGGCGGCCATTTCGGCGTCCTCTATGCCGGCGCGGACTACGTGGTGAATTCTTCGCTGCTCGTTGGCGCGCTGGTGCAGTTCGACTCCATGAGCGAGCGCTCGCTGCGGCAGCCGGCCGACGTGTCGGGCAACGGCTGGATGGCCGGCCCTTACGCCACGCTGCGCCTGGCCGACAGCATCTTCCTTCAGGGCCGCGCTGCCTGGGGCGCGTCGAGCAACAAGGTCAGTCCCTATCTGTTTTCCACCGACGCGTTCGAGACCGATCGCTGGCTCGTGTCCGGCCGGCTGACCGGCACGTTCGACACGGGTCCGTGGACCATCCGGCCCAGTGCCTCGATCTCTTACATCGAGGACAATTCGAAGAGTTACACCGACAGTTTCGGTGCGCTCGTGCCGGGCGTGAAATCGCGGCTGGGGCAGGTGAAGGTCGGCCCGGAGGTGTCCTACACCTACGCCCTGCCGGACGGTGCGACCATCGCGCCGCGCCTCGCGCTCGATGCCATCTGGAACTTCGCGGCCGACGATCTGGTGGGCGTCGACGGCGCGCTCGCCGGCCCGGAAGGTGTTCGCGGCCGCGTCGAGCTGGGGGTGCGCGCGATGAACGCCAATGGCTTCGCGCTCGACCTTTCCGCCAGCTATGATGGCATCGGGACGCGTGATTTCGACGCCATCGTCAGCAAGCTCATGGTACGCGTGCCGCTCGGGAACTGAGCCCGTGGAGAACAGCGCGTGTTCTATGTGATTGCGAAGACCGGCTGGTTTCTGTTCAAGCCGTCCTCGCTCATTGCCCTTTGCCTGATCGCGGGCGCGATCCTCACCGCCACGGCGCGCGCGCGCCTGGGGCGGTGCTTGCTGGTGGTGGGGATCGCCGCCCTCGTCATCGGCGGTCTGTCGCCGGTCGGCGAGTGGCTGTTCCTGCCGCTGGAGAACCGCTTTCCGCGCGCCGATCTTGCAAGCGGTCGCCCGGTCACCGGCTTCATCATCCTGGGCGGCGTCGAGGACACCCGCACGGAGCCGCGCCGCGAGCTCGCGAGCCTCAACGATTCGGCGGAGCGGTTCGTCGAGGCCGCGGCACTGTCGCGGACCTATCCGGACGCGCGCATCGTGTTTTCCGGCGGCGCGGGAGGCATTCTGCCGACGACGGGCACCGAATCCGAGACGGCGAAACTGGTGCTCGAGGCGCTCGGCGTTCCGGAAAGCCGGCTGACGCTCGAGGATCGCTCGCGCGATACCTATGAAAACGCCGTGTTCACGCGTCAGCTTCTGGCGCCAAAGCCGGGCGAGCGCTGGGTGGTCATTACGTCGGGCTGGCACATGCCGCGTGCCATTGGCTGCTTTCGGCGCGCCGGCATGACGGTCGAGGCGTGGCCCGTCGATTATCGCACCACCGGCAGGATGGATTTTCTGGTGGAGCCGGGCATTGGCGTCGGCCTCGACCAGCTCGACTTCGTCATGCGGGAATATGTCGGGCTGGTTGTGTACTACCTGCGCGGTCGCACCGATGCGCTTCTCCCCGCGCCATAGGGGCGCTCACTCGTAACCGTGGCGCCAGCGCTCGCGCGCATTCCAGATCGTGCGCCAGGTCTCGGCCTGTTCGGCGAGGTTGGGCCGGCGCAGAAGTTTCGCTGCCGCGCTCAAGGCGGTTGCCCGGGTCCAGGGCCAGGTGGCGAGCAGGGTCAACCCGAGCTTTCGCGTTGCCGTTGACCAGTGGCGCTTGATGATTTCGGCTTTCGCCGCCAGCAGGCGCACCATCATCTCGGAGCGCACCCGCTCCGATGCGCCGCCATAGTGGATGATCGTGGCATCGGGGGTCACCGTCGGCCGCGCCGACAGCTTCTTGGCGCGCATGCAGAGGTCCGCCTCCTCGCCATACATGAAGAAGCGGGTATCGAAGCCGCCGAGCCGTTCCCACAGCGCGCGCTCGATCAGCAGGAAGCAGCCCGTGACGATATCCACCTCGCGCACGGTCGAGCGGTCCCACCGGCCATAGGATTCGGGGTTGAAGAACTGGCTGGCGGGGAACAGGCCGGTCAGACCCGTGGTCCGGCAAAAGACGGTCCACAGCGACATGCGCCGCCAGCAGGATGTCGGATTGAGCGAGTGGTCGCCGTACAGCGTCCGGCCCCCCCAGATTCCGGCCTGCGGCCGCTCGCGCGCAAACTGGATCAGTTTGTCGATGGCGCCGTCGAGAACCACGGTGTCCGGATTGAGCAGCAGCAGGTAGCGGCCACGGGCATGCTCGGCCGCGACGTTGTTGGCGGCCGCGAAACCGATATTGTCGGTGCGGGCGTAAAGGCGGACCTGTGGAAACTCCGCGGCAATCGCCGCCGCGGAGCCGTCATCGGATGCGTTGTCGACAACGAGGATCTCGTAACTCGCCTCGCGGGTTTCGCGCACGATCGAGCGCAGGCATTCGAGCGTCATCTCCCGCGTGCGGTAGCTGATGACGATGATGCTGACCACCGGCGCGTCGGGCGCGCCTGTTGCCGTCGTCACGTCCCATCTGGCCGTCTGGACATCGCTGCTGGCTGTCCCGTAGCTGATCTTCCAGAACGGTCGCATCCACGCCAGCTTGCCCGCGCCGCTCTGCGCCTTGAGCCGTAGCGCGGCGGCAGTATCGGGCTTGAACGGCGACATCAGAAGCCCGGCTGCGCCATAACCGGCAAGCTGGGCGGCGCCGATCCCCATCCAGGCCAGACCTTCGATCCATCCCCATCCGGCCCGGCGCATGCGCAGGTAGGTGCGCACCTGCCCGTTGCGGAAGAGCCGCGTCGCCAATGCCCCCGTCGAGACCCTGTCGGCCGGGACGTGCTCGGCGACGCCGGCCGAGGCGGCCCACGTCAGCCGCACGCCGCGCCCGATCAGGTCGCGCAGGAACAGGGTGTCCTCGCCGCCCAGGCCGCTGAGCTCGGTGGCAAACGGCGCCTCGCCGGGAAAGCAGACGCTTTTCTCGAACAGCGAATTGCCGGTGCCGAGGCGCGCGCTGAAGGCCGTGATATCCGCGCCGTCGGCGGCCTCGATGCGGCGCGAGTAAAGTCGCGTTGCGATCTGGAGGAGCGCTGCGTCGGGCATCGTCTCGAATAGGGGCTCGACCGGGCCAAATACGGCCACGGCGCCCCGCCGGGCAACGGCAAGCAGAGCCGCCAGCCAATGCTCGGGTGCAACTTCGTCATCGTCGAGGAACGCGATGTGGGTCCCTCGAGCGTTGCGCACACCGGCGTTGCGTGCCTCCGAGACGCCGGGTCGCGGCTCGCTGATCCAACGCAGGCGCGGATCGCCGTAGCCTTCGACCATCCCGCGCGCAGCGCCGTCGCGCGTATTGTCAACGACCAGGACCTCGAATTCCGTATCGTCGGGCAAGCGCTGTGCGCGGCAGCTCTCGATCGCTGCCGCCAGCAGCAACCGACGCCCGTTGGTCGGAATCACAACGCTTACAAGCATGCCGCCCCGGTCCGCATCAATTCCGCTCGAAATCGCGAGCCCCCTTGTCCTCGATAACCTGCAAATGCCGCACTTCCGGTGAATGCGTGGAGGTCAGCCGTCGCCAGAGTTAACGTGTGCACGCAACGAATACGCACGCGATCGGACGCGGTTGCTGAAAAGTTAACCATCGATGCGGGTTTCCCGGCTTGCCGCCCCTGTTTGGCGACAAGAGTATAACGCTTTGGGTCCAGATTTTGAGCGCCGGGGGCGAGCCGGCGCGAGGGCCATCAGGCGGGGAAAGGCAGTGCAGACATCGGCCGGACAGTCGTCCACCCGATCGGGGAACGGATTTGACCTGTTGCGTCTCGTCGCAGCAGCGGCGGTGCTGTGGTCGCATCATCACGCGATCCTCAATCTGCCCGAGCCGATGTTTCCCGGGCTCGATGCCACGTTCGGTGCGTTCGGTGTCTACATCTTCTTCGCCATCAGCGGCTATCTCAATGCCGGCAGTCTGATGCGCGGCAGGTCGTCGGCCGCCTTCCTCTACAACCGCGTCCTGCGCATCTATCCGGCGCTCCTCGCCTGCACGATTTTCGCGATCGTTCTCGGTCTGGTGCTGACCACGGTACCGCTGCGCCAGTACCTGTTCGACAGCGCGACGGCGGCCTACCTGCTGCGCAACGCGACCCTCATTGCCGGTGTCAGATACAATCTGCCCGGTGTGTTCGAGGCCAATCCCTATCCCCGGGCGATGAACGGATCGCTCTGGACCCTCCCTTACGAGATGGACCTCTATATCGTCCTCGCCCTGGTCCTGCTGGTCTGGCGCTACAGGTCCGCAGCGCTTTACATCCTTGCAGCCCTTGTGGTCGCCGCGCTCGCGATACTCCCGGTGCCGGCCTCTACCCTGCTTGTTCTCCCGGGCGTGTTTGCCAACCATCTCGCGACCTTCGCGACCCTGTTTCTCGCCGGCGCCGTCCTTGCCGCCAGCGAGCGGGATTTCGGCTTTCTCTATGGCTGCCTCGCCTGTCTTGCGGCCGGCGTGCTCCTGCTGCTCACCGGTAATCTCTGGCTTGCCCGCCTCCTGATCTTCGCGCCCCTGGTGATCGTCGTGGGCCGGCTGGAGCCGCCGCGCATGCTTCAGCCGCGCGTTGACATATCCTACGGATTTTATCTCTACGCATTTCCCGTGCAGCAGCTGGTGGCGTCGCAGACGACACGGTTCTGGCCGGTGCTGATCCTGTCGGCCGCGGGGACGCTCGTGATGGCCTACTTGTCGAGCCGCCTTGTCGAACAGCCGGCGTTGCGGTTGAAAATCCGCAGCGCCAGGTCGTTGACCGGTCGTGCGGGCCCGGGCCCAGCCCTCGAGACGGCGCTAGGGAGCGAAAGAACGGTCTGACATGGCAATGACCGAACATGTCGTGCCGCGTATGGGCGGCGTCGCGGTCCGTGCGGCCGCGCGGGGCATCACCGAGCCGCGGTGGATGGTGCCGCTCTATTTCGTGCTGTTGGCGCTGCCGCCCGAGATCATGTTCGACGTCTTCGGCGGCGCGCTGAGCCCTGCGCGCGTGCTCGAGCTTGTCATGCTGCCGGTCGCCGTGATGAAGCTCGCCGGCGACCCCACGTTCCGCTGGCGCAGTTTCGATTTCCTGGCCGTGTTCTACGCGCTGTGGCTGTGGCTCGCTTTCACGATCAACTACGAGCCGTCAAAGAGCGTGGCGCTCGGCGGCTCGCTGACGGCCGAGGCGCTCGGCTCCTATTTCATCGCCCGCGCCTATGTCCGCACGATGGAGGATTTCAAGCGCGTGGTCGTGGCCTACTTCACGACGGTGGTCGTTGTCGGGGCCATAGCGGTGCTGGAGTGTCTGAGCGGGTTCTATTTCGCCCACGAGATCGCCAGCAAGATCATGGGCGTGCCGCTGCCGGAGTATGTCGAAGTCTCCTATGGGCCGGCGACGCGCCGCCTGGGGTTCATCCGGCCCTTCTCGACCTTCGATCATCCCATTCTCTACGGCAGCTTCTGCGCCGCCGCCGCGGGCCTCGTCTATTATGCCTACAAGGGCGACGCGAGTCGCACCATGCGGCTGCTGATCATCGCCGGCGCCGTCTTCTTCTCGCTGTCGTCGGGCCCGTATCTCGGCCTGCTGCTCGCCATCGCCTTCTGCGGGTGGGAGATCGTGACGCGGCCGCTGCCGCACCGCGTTTTGATCAGCGCGGGCGTCGTGCTTGCCTTGCTGGGCGTCATCAGTCTGGTGTCGAGCCGCAGCATCATCGAAATCCTGATCGCGTCCACCCTCGAGCCCGCCAGCGGCTACTATCGCCTGTTCATCTGGCAGTACGGCTCTGCCGCCGTGATGAGCAGCCCGATCTTCGGTATCGCCATAAACACGTGGCAAAAGGCGAGCTTCATGTCGACGTCGGTCGACAACTTCTGGCTGTTGATGACCATGCAGGGCGGCATTCCCGCGATCGCGGCACTCCTGCTGAGCCAGGCGATGCTCATCCGTGGCGCGCACAAGGGCGGGCGCGGGCCTGTCTCGCCGCAAGTCTGGGCGGCGCGCTTTGGCTGGACGTCGACCTTGCTGGTCCTCTCGGCACAGGCCCTGACGGTCCACTACTGGGGCCAGATGTACATGTTCCTGTTCTTCGTCATGGGCATGGGCGGATGGCTGAGCGACAGGCTCCCTCAGGCCGCGCCGGCGGCACCGACCGAGGAGGCCGGGACGCAGCGCTGGTTCACCCACCGCACGGTGCAGGCGCGCCCGCGCCTCAGTGAGCGCCGGGCAGGCACTCTTTCCGGCGCCGGGACCCCATGAACCATTCGATGCGGGACTTTGACACCATGTCGCGATCCTCTCCCAGACTCACGGTCGGGCTTCCCGTCTACAACGGCGAGCGCCACCTGCCGCAGCTCATCGAGTCGATCCTCGCCCAGACGTTCACCGACTTCGAGTTTCTTATCTCCGACAACGCATCGACGGATCGCACGCAGGAGCTGTGCCTCGCCTATGCAGCGCGTGATCCCCGCATTTCCTATTTTCGCAATGAGACGAACATCGGCGCCAATGCCAATTCCGACCTGCTGATCCGCAAGGCCCGCGGCGCGTATTTCTTCCTTCCTGGGCACGACGACGTGACGCGGCCGACGTTCTTTGCCGCCTGCATCGCCGAGCTCGAGAAAGACCCCGGCCTGGTGCTGTGCCACGGCCTGACGGGCTTCATCGGGCCTGACGGCGAGGACGTCGATGTGGGCTTCCGCGAGGCCGGCGAACAGCCGGACCTCGGTCGTTACGATTTCCGTCTTTTCCGCCATGTGGCCGAGGAGGCCGATCCGGTCGCTCGCTTCCGTCCCTTCGGGCGCGACGTCTATTTCGGCGACCACCACTACGGTGTGATCCGCCGCAGCGTGCTTCTCGAGACGCGGCTGTTCGAGCCCTACTACGGCAGCGATACCGTTCTGCTCAGCGAGCTGGCATTGCGGGGTCGGTTCAAGACTCTGGATGACGTGCTGTTTCTGCGCCGCATCCACCGGGAAAGCAGCTTCTACCTGACGCCGGAGCAGCAGCAGGAATATGCCGCGCCCGGCCAGAAGCGCCGGGCCATCAGCCGGATGACGCTCTCGAGCGCCTACGCGCGGGCGGTTCTGCATGCGGAGTCCCTGACGCCGCTGCAGCGCATTCGCTGCCTGATGACCATTGCCGGGCGGACCGTTCATGGCATGGGCACGCGCATCCGCCGCAAGGTGGGCCAGTATGCCGGCATGGGCGCCTTGCGCGCCAACGGCAGCCGGAGCTAAGGCTGGTTGCGCATGGAGGACGTCGTCCCCGAGGATCTCAAGGCGAGTGCCCGCGCCGGCGTACGCTGGTCGGGATTGCTCGCTGCTGCCTCCGGCGTCGTCCAGGTGCTGCGCCTTTTCGTCCTGGCGCGCTATCTCCTCGAGCCCGACGATTTCGGGCTCATGGCGCTCGCCGTATCCTGCACCTACATCGCCAGCCCTCTTGCCGATGCCGGCACGCAGCTTGCCCTGATCCACAAGCAGGACGCGACGCGGCAGGAGATTTCGAGCCTCTACTGGTTCAACGTCGGGCTCGGCCTCCTCCTCAGCCTGCTGCTGTGGATCGTCGCGCCCTATCTGGGCGGCATTCTCGGCGATGCGCGCGTCGGACCGGTCCTGCGCATGGCCTCGCTGTGTTTCGCCGTCGAGGGTTTCGGTCTCACGTTTCTGATCCTCATGAAGCGCGACCTCGATTTCAGGCGCACGAGCCTGATCGAGGCCGGCGCGCTGATCGGGGGAACGGTGGTGACCTTCGTTCTGGCGTTTCTGCATTGGGGTGTCTGGTCGCTCGCCGTCGGCCTCGTCTCGACGTCCCTCCTGCGTGCTGTCATGTCGATCGCCTGCGGCATCCGCCGTCACTCGATGGATTTCCGCCTGCGGTTCGATGAGCTCGGCGATTTCCTGCGCTTCGGCGTCTTCCAGATGGCGCAGACGGCGGTCGTCCGCATGAGCGAGCGCTTCGACCAGATCATCGTCGGCTTGCTTGGTGGTGCGGCAAGCGTCGGCCTCTATTCGGTCGCCTATAACATTGCGAGCATCCCGGTGCTGCACGTGCTGCCGCTGCTCGCCATGCCGGCTGCATCCGTCTTCTCGCGCGCCGAGGCCCGCAAGGACGGCGCCCAGCTGGCGCGCGGCTATTTTCTTGCCGTCGAGATGATGATGACGCTGAACGGAGCCATCGCATTCGGCCTTCTCGCCGTCGCCCCGACATTCGTTCCCGCGCTGCTGGGCGAGAAGTGGGTGCCGATCGTGCCGATCCTGCAGGCCCTGTGCGTCGTGACGATCTGGTACGCGTTCTATTCCCTGTCCGGCGCTCTCGTCATCGCCAAGGGGCAGACCCGTCTCGGCTTCCTCTGGCGCCTCGGGTTGACGGCTGCTCTCATCTGCGCCGGCTATGTCGGTGCACGGTTGGGTGGTGCGTCCGGTCTCGCAACGGCCCTTGCCCTCGTCCTGGCTGCCGGTGCGATCCCCTTTTATTTCGTGGTGGTCCGCCGTCTCATTGGCCCGAGCGCTGCGCGGTTTGCGACCGCGCTGTGTGTCCCCCTGGCCCTGGCCGCGACGATGGCGGTCGTGGTGCTGCTGGTCGGCAGCCTGCTGGCCTCTGCGCCGCCGCTTCTCAGGCTCGCGCTCCAGATCGGCCTCGGCGCGGCGATTTTCGGCGTGCTGGTCGTGGCGGTCCGGCCATCGATCGCAAGCGAGATGGCGCTCGTTGCCCCGCACGAGGCGATCCGCTCGCGGCTCACGGATCTTCTCGCCCGCGCCGACAAGGTCAGGCAGCGCCTGATGCCCCGGCTGGCTGGCCTTTTTTGACCGGCGGAATCACAGAAGCCGCGACAGCGCGGCTTCCTGTCGGGCAAGCTGCTGGCGAAAATCCGCGCCGGTCGCATTGATCTGTCGGGCATATGCGTCCCGGTCGTGCATCAACGCGGCGAATTGCCGGTCGAGACGATCGATGTCGAGGGTCTCGATGCGCTGGCAGAAGGTGCCCAGGCCCATGGCCTCCATCAGCACGTCGTTCTTTTTCGAGTACCCGATCGAGACGGCGGGCCGCCCCAGCTTCAGCGCGCATACGATGTTGTGGAAGCGGCTCGCCACCACGGCGCTGGTCTCGGCGATCTGGTCCATCAGCTCCGGCAGCGTCCGTATCGGCGCGAAAGCGATGTGCTCGGAGGGCGCATCAGGGCGTGCCGTACGAATGGCATTCGTGACGTCCCTGACGGCGTCGAGGTCGACATCGTCGCCCATCAGCAGCCGGACGCGGTATCCCTTGTCCAGGAGGCCTGTTGCGAAGCGGCCGATCTTGGCGACGTAGTCCGCGTAAATTCTCTCGCCGTCCGGCCCGTTTTGCCAGCCGTGATAGGTCATCACCCCGACGCCGATCGTGTCTGCGTTGTCCGACCTGCTGGCGGGGATCGGCATGGAGAATGCGAGGTCCGGATAAACGGCATCGTGCGTCGTATCGAGCCCGAGGCCGCCCATGAACTCTTTGGAGGCCTCGTCACGATAGGACCGGTAGTCGGCCATTGCTGCCGCGCGGCGCAGGAACCAGCGGCTCAGCGGGTGGGCGATCGGCCCCGCGCCGACGCTGACGAGCGCAATCGGTGTGCGGCACAGGCGGGCCGCCAAGCACCATTTGAAGATGTGATAGGGCCCCCCCATGGGGCCGGTGTTGTAGTCGTCGAGGACGCCGGTGCCCGGGATGAGCAGGAGGTCGAGATCGGCCGTGTGCGAGCGCGCGCGCATGAAGTCGGCGAGAGCCGACGGCACCTTGAGCAGAGCCTTGCTGAACACGCGAAAGGCGTTTCCCCTCGGCGCGGCATAGAGCGAAATCGCGGCTATGCCGTGGTCGGCCGTGACGCTGTCCGGGTGCGTGCAGATCGATACCAGGTCCGCGTCCGGCCACAACCGCCGCGCGGCATCGATCATGACGGTAAGAGTGCCTTCGTTACCGGAGTTTCCGGTCCCGAATGCGCCCAGGATGCCGATGCGTTTTTTGGCTTGGGGCATGCGCGGTCGGCCACCCGGCGCTAGGCCTGAAGCGGCGACTGGTTGTACGTCCGGAAGACCACGTCGGACGGGCGGCCGACGAGATGCGCCTCCGCTCCGTCGGACAGCGCGCGCTTATAGACGGCGAGCGCGCCGTCGATGGCGTCGATCGTGCGGTCGATATCCTCGTCCGTGTGCGTGTAGCCGACGACCAGGGATGGCGCGAGAACGCCGCGGCGGATGATCTCCTGCAGGAACAGGCTGCGGAAGGCCTGGCTCGGCTTCCCGGCTTCGTCGCGGGTGCCGTACACGAGACAGCAGGCGCGACCCTCGACCGTCACCTTGCCGTCCAGCCCATGCCGCGTGATGGCCTCGCTCATCCCGGCCTTGAGCCTGTCGCCCTGCCGGTAGAGATGCTGGATGACGGGTTCTCTCTCGTAGACCTTCATGTTGGCGATGGCGGCGGCGAGCGCGTGCGTTTCGGCGCCGTGCGTGGTCGAGAGCAGGAACACGCGCTCGCGCTCGTGGTCGAGCCCGCCGAGGCGCATGAACTCCCGCTTGCCGGCGAGCGCGGAGACCGAGAAGCCGTTGGCGAGCGCCTTGCCGAATGTGGTGAGGTCGGGAGCGATGTCGTAGACTTTCTGCGCGCCGCCGTTGTGCCAGCGGAAGCCGGTGATCATCTCGTCGAGGATGAACAGCGCGCCCTTTTCCCGGCACAGCGCCTGCAACTCGTGCAGGAAGTTGTCCTGGGGCTCGATGCTCTTGGCCGGCTCGAGGATGACGGCGGCGATGGCGCCCTCGTTGGCCTCGAACATCGCGCGCGCGCTGGCGATATCGTTGTACCGGAAGGTGCGCGTCAGGTCGCGCACGGCTTGCGGGATGCCCGCGTTCATGGCCGTTGTGCCGATGAACCAGTCGTGTGTGGCAAAGAACGGATGATCCGCGCAGCAGGCGACGAGGTCGCGTCCCGTGGCAGCGCGGGCAAGACGCAACGCCTCGGTCGTCGCGGTCGAGCCGTCCTTGCAGAATTTCACCATGTCGGCGTCGATCATGCGCAGGAACTGTTCCGCGCAGTCGGTCTCGAGCGGCGATGGCCGGGTGAAGTTGCAGCCGTTGGGAAGCTCGCGCATCACCGCTTCGAGCACGGCCGGATAGGCATGGCCCAGCCCCACCGCCCGGTTGCCCATGCCGTATTCAATGTATTCGTTGCCGTCGACGTCCCAGACGTGGCTGCCCTGGCCTCGGGCAATGAAGCCTGGCGCCAGCAGGGGATACTGGTCGTCGCCCTTGGCGTAGGTGTGCGACCCGCCCGGGATCAGGTCGTGTGCCTTCGTCCTGAGCTCTGCCGAGGCGTCGAATGTCTGGTTCGTCGTGACAGCGCGCGCAGAGAGCATTGGTTTTTCAGCCACATCTAACCCCAAGCCAAAGCTCATAGCACTGTCCCCGTCGCCGATCAGTCCGATTGTTATGCAGAAGGCATGACAGAACCGTTCGTCCCCCTGTGACAAAAACGTCCATGGTAAATGCCGGGCGGCTTCCGCGCGCGCCCGCTGTGCAATCGCCGCTTTGTGCGGCACCACCCCGGGTGATCCACGGGCACCCTTCGTTAAGGCTGCGCGCGGTCAAATCTGCGGACATGCCGGCAATTGATTAAAATGCGCCCGCTGGCAGGGGTGTCTTTTCAGGCATTCTCCTTGCAGAGGGATTTCACACACTCATCATGTGCCGCTGACGGCACTTCCAGGACGGAGTTCGAGGGATGCGCGTTCTTGTGACGGGGCACAGGGGTTACATCGGCACGGTCATGACGCCGATGCTGCTGGCGGCAGGGCATGAGGTGGTCGGCTACGACAGCGACCTCTACCGCCGCTGCACGTATCCCGAGGGCGGCACCATCGCCGAAGTCCCCATGATCGAGAAGGACGTCCGCGACATCGAGGCCGAGGACGTGAAGGGCTTCGATGCCGTCATCTTTCTCGCCGCGCTGTCCAATGACCCGCTCGGCGATCTCAACCCGGACATGACGTACGCCATCAATCACCGGGCGGTGGTCCGTTGCGCGACGCTGGCCAAGAAAGCGGGCGCCAGGCGCTTCCTGTTCGCTTCGTCCTGCAGCAACTACGGCTCGGCCGGCAACGACGTGCTGGACGAGACGGCCGAGCTGGCGCCCGTCACCGCTTATGGCGATGCCAAGGTGAAGGCGGAGCGGGAGCTCGCCGGCCTCGCCGACAAGAATTTCGCGCCGGTGTACATGCGCCCGGCCACCGCCTACGGCGTCTCCCCGCGCATCCGTTTCGACATCGTGCTCAACAATCTCGTCGCCTGGGCGGTGACGACCGGCAAGATCCACCTCAAGTCGGATGGCACGCCCTGGCGTCCCATCGTTCATATCGAGGACATCTCGCGTGCGTTCCTGGCCGCCCTCGAGGCGCCGGCGGAGGTCGTGAACAATCAGGCCTTCAACGTCGGCCAGTCCGAGCACAACTACCGCATCCGCGAGATTGCGGAAGTCGTTGCCAAGGTTGTGCCGAACTGCGCGCTGTCGTTCGCCGACGATGCCGGCCCCGACAAGCGCAACTACCGGGTGAGCTGCGACAAGATCCGCCGCATGTTGCCGGCCTTCAAGCCGCAGTGGGATGCCCTCAAGGGCGCCCAGCAGCTCTACAACGCCTACAAGAGCAGCAACCTGAAGCTCGAGGATTTCGAAGGCCCGAAGTACCAGCGTATCAGCCATATCCGCAAGCTGATGGCCGAGGGCATCCTCGAGAGCGATCTGCATCAGGCCCGCCGCACCGCAGCCTGACAGGCTCTGAGCGTCCGCAATTTGCACGCCCGCGGCCTTCGGCTGCGGGCGTCGCCGTCTGTGCGTTGGCAGCCGCCCGCGCTCCCCCTAGACTGGTTGCAAACAAGCGGCCTCGGCGCCGTATGCAACTGGGGGAACGCATGGAAACGCAGGTGTACGACTATGTCGTTGTTGGCGCGGGATCGGCGGGCTGCGTCCTTGCCAACCGTCTGACGGAGGACCCGCGAACGCGTGTGGCGCTGATCGAGGCGGGCGGGCGCGATACAAATCCCTGGATCCACATCCCGGCCGGCTATTACCGCAACGTCAGCAACCCTGCCGTAACCTGGCAATTCGGTTCGGGTCCCGAGCCGCATCTCGGCGGGCGCATCGTGCCCTGGCCGCGGGGGCGCGTGCTTGGCGGCTCCAGCGCCATCAACGGTCTGCTCTACGTCCGCGGGCAGGCGCGTGACTATGATGTCTGGCGCCAGCTCGGCAACGTCGGCTGGTCCTACCGCGAGGTGCTTCCCTACTTTAAACGCGCCGAGGATCAGGAACGCGGCGCCGACGACTATCACGGCAGCGGCGGGCCGCTCGGCGTTTCCGACGTCCGCATGTCGAACCCCCTGTGCGAGGCCTTCATCAAGGCTGCCGTCGCCGAGGGCATACCGCATACGACCGACTTCAACGGCGCCAGCCAGGAAGGCGTCGGGTACTACCAGCTCACCAATCGCAACGGGCGCCGCTGCTCGTCGGCGGTGGCCTATCTCCGCCCCATCCGCGGCCGTTCCAACCTGCACATCATCACGGATTCCGTCGTCCAGAAGCTCATTCTCGACGGCCGCCGCGTGGTCGGCGTGCGCTGTGAGACCAATGGCGCGGTCCGGGACGTGCGGGCCGGACGGGAAGTGCTGCTGGCCGCGGGCGCCATCGGCAGCCCGCAGATTTTGCAGCTTTCCGGCATAGGGCCGGGCCATGTGCTCTCGGCCAGCGGCATTCCCGTTGCCCATGAGCTTCCGGGTGTCGGCGAGAACCTGCAGGACCACTACCAGGTCCGTTTCGTCTACGAGTGCAACGTCAAGGGCAGCCTCAACGACGTCTGGCACAGCTCGTGGCTGAAGATAAAGACCGGGCTCGAGTACGCGGCCTTCCGCAGCGGCATCCTCACCATCGGCGCCGGCGTCGTCGGGATTTTTGCGCCCTCACGCCCGGGTCTTGAGGACCCCGACATCCAGTTCCATTTCATGCCGCTGAGCGCGGAAGGGCCCGGGCAGGGACTGCATCCCTTCTCCGGCGTCATCTCGTCGATCTGCCAGCTCAGGCCGGACAGCCGCGGCACCATCCACATCACGTCGCCCGACCCCGCCGCCAAGCCGAGCATCGTCTCCAACTACCTTGCCGCGGAGACCGACCAGCAGGTGACGCTCGACGGCATGAAGCTGGCACGGCGCGTTGCGGCGCAGCCGGATTTTGCCCGTATCGTCAAACGCGAATACCTGCCCGGCGCCGCCGAGGTCAGCGACGAGGCCCTGATGCGGTTCGCGCGCGAGCGCGGGACGACCGTTTTCCATCCCTGCGGCACCTGCAAGATGGGCAGCGATCCGGCTGCGGTGGTCGATGCGCGTCTCAAGGTGCATGGTCTCGAGGGCCTGCGCGTCGTCGATGCCTCGATCATGCCCAACCTGGTGTCCGGCAATACCAACGCGCCGACCATCATGATCGCGGAAAAGGCGTCCGACATGATCCGCGAGGATGCGCGCGCCGCGCCGGTCGCGGCATGAGCGAGCCCGACTACGAGGTCGAGTACGACAACCGGGCGCGTGTGCCGGAGCATTCGTCGATCATGTCGCGCTGGGCCAAGGTGTCGGCCGCGCTTCGGGCCGGCGGCCGCTGCAAGCTCGATCTGCCCTACGGCGCCACGGACCGTCAGCGCTACGACCTGTTTCTGCCGACTGCCGAGCCAGCCGGTCTCGTGGTCTACGTGCACGGCGGCTATTGGCAGCGCGGCGACCGCAAGGACTACGCGTTCGTGGCTGCGGCCCTGCTCGACCACGACATTGCCGTTGCCGTCCCCTCCTACACGCTGGCGCCGGCCGCCTCGGTCGCGGCCATGGTCGGGGAAATGCGCCGCGCCGTCGCTGCCGTTGCCGATCGCACCGGACTGGCTCCCGTCGTCGTGGGGCATTCCGCCGGCGGGCATATGGCGGCGATGCTGCTGGCGACGGACTGGCGTGATCTTGGCATGTCACCGCCTGGCCTTCGTTCTGCCGTTTCGCTCAGCGGGGTTTTCGATCTCGACCCTCTGCTTTCCACCAGTCTCAACGCCGCGCTCGGTCTCGACGCGGCGTCGGCCCGTTCGGTCAGCCCGCTCCATGGTTCCGCCCCGCCTCGCGGGAGCCGTTTCATCGCTGCAGTGGGAGCCTTGGAAAGCCGGGAGTTCCTGCGGCAGAGTCGCGTTATGGCTGCGGCGTGGCGACAGGCAGGAATCGACGCGGAGGACATGGTCGTCCCCGGCACGAACCACTTCACGATCGTTGATCAGGTGACCGACGCCGGCAGCCCGCTCTTCCGCAGCATCTGCAACCTGGTGCGGGACGGTCCGGTCTAATCTCTGGCCTAATCTCCGGTCCGGCCTCCGGCCTAGTTCGAGCGTCGCGGCATGAGACGCGAGCGCATGACGCCGAGCGGGACGATCGTCCGGCTGCGACGCTGCTGGGTCGCGATTTCCATCTGAGCCATGGCGATGGCATCCCTGGCCCGTTCCAGGCCCGGAAAGCGCGACAGCTCGGCATGGAGGTAGTCGAGCGTGGCCCGCGCTGCCGCAAGGTCGACGCCGCGCCCCACCGCCTGTTTCCGCTCTGCCTGTGCCATGATGCAACTCCGCGCCGTGCGCCGCCTGCCTGCTGACACTTCGAAGCAAGAATCGCGCCTGGCCACTCCGGCCTTCTGCCGGGGCTTTTTCAGTGCGGACTGTGCCGGAATGGGACGTCAGAGGGGGTGGATCGACGCCGAGCCGTTCAGGACATCGTATTCGCAGAACGCTGCGCCGTTGACCGGCCCTGCCGTGAGGAACAGGTAGGGGTTGCGGTAGCGCGCGTTCCAGAGCTCGTTGTCCACCTGCCAGAACCGCACGTCGAGATCGCTGCGCCCGATGGCGACGCTGATGCTGTTGGGCGTGGTCCAGGACTGGGGATCGGCCGCATCCTTGCGGCAGGCTTCGATCGCGCGCTCGCGGTAAGCCGCGATGATCGCCTCTTTGGTGCCGGTGCGGAACATGTACTCCTGGTGGCCGACCTTGATGGCGGCAAGGATGGCCAGGAATACGACGATGCCTCTCATGACACGCGCGGGCTGGAGTTGGATCGTTCGCCGGCGCACGCGAAAACCGCGGCTCGGGCGAGCCGCCATTGTCCTCCGCTATCGTGAACAAATGGTTGCCGGGCCTCAGCCTGTCAGCAAGGTGCCGATGCGCTGGATGGCGGTGCGGATGTTCTCGATGGAGTTGGCGTAGGAGAAACGGATATAGCCCTCGCCGTGGATGCCGAAGCTGGTCCCGGCCACCGTCGCGACGCCGGCCGTCTCCAGCATCTTGTTCTGCAGTTCGCGCGCCGACATGCCCGTCCCTGAGATGTTCGGGAACGCGTAGAACGCGCCGCCCGGCTCCACGCAGCGGAAGCCCGGCAGCTGGTTCAGCATCGGCACGATGGCGCGCCGCCGCTCGTCGAAGGCGCGCACCATCTTCTGCGCCTCGTCCTGCGGCCCCTCCAGCGCGGCGATGCCGGCATACTGCGTCGGCGCATTGACGCACGAATGGGAATTCACCGCGAGCCGGACCACGATGTCCACCAGATCCTTCGGCCATACCGAGAACCCGAGCCGCCAGCCCGTCATCGCGTAGGTCTTGGACCAGCCGTCGAGCAGGATCAGCCGGTCGGCGATCTCCGGATAGCGCAGCAGGCTCTCATGCTCGCGCCCGTCGTAGAGCATCTGGCTGTAGATCTCGTCGGACATCAGCGCGACATTGGGATGCTTCGCAAGCCCCGCGACGAGGCGCGCAACCTCGGCCTTCGGCACGGCGCCGCCGGTCGGATTGCCGGGCGAGTTGATGATGATCAGGCTGGTGTTGGGCTTGACCTGCGACAGCACTTCATCGGCGCTGAAGGAGAACCCGTTCTCCTCCTTGAGCGCGATCGGCACCGGCGTCGCGCCGGTGTACTGGATCATCGAGCGATAGATCGGGAAGCCGGGGTCGGGGTACATGATCTCCTTGCCGGGTGCCCCGAACATCAGGATGGCGAAGAACATGGTCGGCTTGCCGCCGGGCATGATGACCACCTGGCCCGGATCGACCTCGACGCCATGGCGTCTTTTGAGGTCCTTCGAGACCGCCTCTCGCAGCGGCAGGATGCCTTGGGCCGGCGTGTAGCCGTGGTGCCCGTCGCGCAGGGCCTTGATGGCTGCCTCGACGATATGCCCCGGTGTCTGGAAATCCGGCTGCCCGATGCCGAGATTGATGATATCGCGGCCCTGGCGTTGCAGCTCGGCCGCGCGCGCCAGCACTTCAAATGCGGTTTCCGTTCCAAGGCGGCTCAGGTTTGGCGCAAGCTGCAGCATCCGCTCTCTCCGGTCGTTCGTCCGCCGACTTATGCCCAACGGCACGGCGGAAGAAAAGGGCAGGCTGAGGTCAGCCGGTCTCTATATGGTCGGCAAGCCAGCGGGCCGTCCGCAGCAGCCGCCCGTCATCACGCCGCCCGCCGACCAGCTGCACGCCCATCGGCAGCCCGTCCACGTCCAGGGCCGGTATGGTGACGGCCGGTACCCCGAGATAAGTCCAGAAATTGCAGAACACCGGATTGCCAGTGGTCTCGAGCCCTTGCGGTGCCGGCCCGGGCGCTGCGGGCGTCAGGACCGCGCTGTAGTTGAGGAATATCTCCCGGAATGCCCGGTCGGCATCCGCCCGGTAGAGCAGGGCGGCGACATATTGCGATGCGGGGATGCGCCGGCCCTCCTCGATGCGGCCGGCAAGGCCCGGACTCACCTGGTCCGGTGCGCGGTCGAGCAGCGGGCCGTAGTGGTGCGCCAGCTCCACGAGCTGGATGGTGATGGCCGCCGCCGAACCCCGTTCGGTCGTGTGCTCGATCTGGACGTCGCGAACCTGGCCGCCCAGCATGTCCACCAGCTCGCCGAAGGCTTCGTGCGTGCGCGGGTCGGCATCCGTCCAGGCATGTGTTTTCACGAAACCGAACAGCGGCTTCAAGGGCGGGTCCTGCAGCGCCGTCGTGCGCAGGCCGCCGCGCGCGGCGTCGAGGCTGGTGGGGTCGCCGGGATCATGCCGGACCAGGGCATCGCCGATCAA
>JBFWWW010000039.1:0-24508 GCA_050245975.1 Hyphomicrobiaceae bacterium | reverse complement strand
CTCGACCTGCGTGCCGCCGGGAAGGCCGGCGCTGAGCTCCGTGATGGCAAGCCTGTCGGCGGACTTCGTCACGCCGAGCCTGAGGCCGCTGATGCTGTCGCTGCCGAGGTTGGCCTGATCGACGGCAATGGTCGCCGTCGTGGTTGCGTCCGCGGGAAGGGCGCCGCCGAGGCGGCCGGCGAACGCCAGCAAGGCATCGAGCGGCCGGTCCCCCTCGCGCAGGCCGAGGACGCGATTGAGATCGAGCCACCGCGAGGTGAGGTCGGCATTGATGGCGAGGCGGCTGCTCCAATCCACGCGCGCACCGCCGCTCAGGAGCTGGGGACGTCCACCCTGCTCGAACGTCAAGGCGATGTTCTGCAGCGTGGCGCCCCCCGCATGCCCATCGAGCGCAGCCTTGAACTCGAAGGCGGGTGTGTCGACGGGAACCGCGACGCCGGCGGCTGCCGAGGCGCCCGGCGCGGACACCGGAATGGTGGCGGTCAGCTCGCCGTCGATGCGCGGCGTCCCCATCGGATCGACGAGACGCCCGTCGAGCGCGTAGGTCGGCCCCGCGGAATCGATGCGCACCGAGCCCTTGAAACGCACCGCGCCATCGGGCTCGGGCTTGGCGGTCGCAAAGCGTATCTCGTTCTGCTGTCCCGCTCCGAAGGTGCCGCGGAACTTGTAGGGCCCTTCCAGCGCCGGCGCGGACAGCTCGCCGTTCAGATCCTCGAGCCGCAGGCCCTGCCCGCCGTCGCTGCCGCGCAGCGTGACCGTTGCCTGCCTGAGCTTCAGCGATTGCAGCGAGATGTCGCGCGGCAGGTAGATCGACGCGGTGCTGCCCTGGCCCAGGCTCTGCCAGTTGCCGGCTCCCGACTTGTCGAAGCCGATATTGACCACCGGCTTCTCGATCTCGATGTCGTTGGCCTCGACGACGCCGCGCAGCAAGGGCGGGACGGCGAGCCACACGGTGAGACTGTCGGCGCGGATGAACGGCTGGCCGGCGACGCCCGGCGCGTCGGCGATGCGGACCTTCTCGAAGCGGAAGTAGGGCGAGGGCAGAAGGCGCAGGTTGACGGCGCCCCCGACGCGGACCTCGCGGCCGAGGACCCGGGAGGCCTCCTCCTCGAAAACGCCGCGATAGCCGTTCCAGTCGACGAAGGCGGGCACGGCGAAGAGCGCGCCGAGAACGACGATGAGAAAGACGCCGATCGCGACAAGAAAGTTGTTCACGCCGAAACGCTCACCCACTTATACATGGTTCAGCTTGAGACCCGCGCGAGACGGACAGGCGCGACCCCCTCGCCGGCCACCACCGCCGGCATCTCCGCCGCACAGCGTTATCGCACAGTCGGGCCAAGATTTGGACGCGCAAATTACGCGGCGAATGAGGCGCGCGGGAGCACGATCAGGACAATGAGTTGCATGGGGCGGGTAACGGGCGCGGCGGCGGGCAGGCTGGCGGCGGCCCTCGCCGCTGCAGCCCTTTTTGCAGCAGGAGCACCCGGCATGACAGCGGCGGCGGCGCAGGAGCGCACGATGGCAGCGCCGGGGCCTGCCGGCCCTTTGCAGGGCACCCTGCTCATTCCCGCGCCACGCGCGGACGGAAAGGCGCCCCCGGTCGTGCTGATCATCCCCGGATCGGGGCCGACCGACCGCGACGGGAACAACACCTACGGCGTCCGCGCCGCCACCTATCGTCTGCTGGCTGAGGATCTCGCCGGCCGGGGCGTCGCGAGCGTGCGCATCGACAAGCGCGGCCTGTTCGCCAGCGCGGGGGCCGTGGCCGATCCCAATGCGGTGACGATCCCGGATTATGCCGACGACGTCCACGCCTGGGTAAAGGCGATCCGGTCGGAAACGGGCGCGGCGTGCGTCTGGGTTCTGGGCCACAGCGAGGGCGCGCTCGTCGCCCTCGCAGCGGCGCAGGACGCGAGCAGCGGCATCTGCGGGCTCGTTCTGGTCGCCGGCGCCGGCCGGCCGCTCGGCGATGTGCTGCGCGAGCAGTTGCGCGCCAATCCGGCGATGGCGCCGCTGCTGCCGCAGGCGCTGGCGGCCATCTCGGCCCTGGAGGCGGGGCGGCGCGTCGACGCGAGCACGCTCGACCCGTCCCTGCTGCCGCTGTTCGCACCGCAGGTGCAGGGGTTCCTGATCAGCGCCTTCTCCTACGATCCGGCAAAGCTGCTCGCCGGCTATCGCGGGCCGGCGCTGATCCTGCAGGGCGGGCGGGACCTGCAGGTGACAACGGCCGATGCGCGCCGCCTGGCAGCCGCCAACGGCACCGCGCGCCTTGTGCTCCTGCCAAACGCCAACCATGTGCTGAAGGCGGTTGCGACGGACGAGCGGGCGGCCAACATCGCCACCTATGCCGACCCGGCCCTGCCGCTGGCAGACGGCGCGGGAGCGGCCATCGCCGACTTCGTGGCGGAAGCGGCAGGCCGTTGAAAACAGCCCAATTCCGCGGCTTTGCACCGGTGGTTCCGCGCGGCGGCGGGGTGCCCGATTGCAGCCGCGAGGCACGTGATATAGTGGCGCCAATGGCTTCGAATCATAAACAGAACAGCAGCCGGACGGTGCCCGAGCCGCTCCTCGACCGCGACGACCTGCCGGTTTCCGAAACCGGGCCGGGGGCGGAGCTGTCGATTTCGGCGCGTGCGCTGAGGACGGCCGAAGCGCCCTATCTCGCCGGCCTCAACCCCGAGCAGAGACTGGCCGTCGAGACGCTCGACGGGCCCGTCCTGGTGCTGGCCGGAGCCGGCACGGGCAAGACGCGCGTGCTGACGACGCGCATCGCCCACATCCTTGCGACGCGCCGCGCCTTCCCGTCGCAGGTGCTGGCGGTGACGTTCACCAACAAGGCGGCGCGCGAGATGCGGGAGCGGGTGACCGATCTCATCGGCGGCGCCGTCGAGGGGATGCCGTGGCTCGGCACGTTCCACTCCATCGGCGTCAAGATTTTGCGCCGGCATGCCGAGCTGGCCGGCCTCAAGTCCGGTTTCACGATCCTCGACACCGACGACCAGGTGCGGCTGCTGAAGCAGGTCATCGAGGCCGAAGGGCTCGACAAGGACCGCTGGCCGGCGCGCCAGCTCGCAGCGCTCATAGACGGCTGGAAGAACCGCGGGCTGACGCCGGAGAAGGTGCCGGCCGGCGAGGCGGCCGCGTTCGCGGAGGGCAAGTCGCGCCAGCTCTATGCCGCCTACCAGCAACGGCTGAAGGAGCTGAACTCGGTCGATTTCGGCGACCTGCTGCTGGAGGTGCTGCGCATCTTCGCCGAGAACCCGGACGTGCTCGCCGACTACCATCGCCGCTTCCGCTTCATCCTGGTGGACGAGTACCAGGACACGAACATCGCCCAGTACATGTGGCTGCGCCTGCTGGCCCAGGGGTCGGCGAATGTCTGCTGCGTCGGCGACGACGACCAGTCGATCTACGGCTGGCGCGGCGCGGAAGTGGACAACATCCTGCGCTTCGAGGCGGATTTCCCGGGCGCCAAGGTCATACGGCTGGAGCGCAACTACCGCTCGACCGGCCACATCCTGGGCGCGGCCTCGGGCCTCATCGCCCACAACAAGGGCCGGCTCGGCAAGACGCTCTTCACCGACGACGAGCCCGGCACCAAGGTGACGGTGACGGGCCTGTGGGACGACGAGGAGGAGGCGCGGCTCGCGGGCGAGGACATCGAGGCGCTGCGCCGCGACGGCACGTCGCTCAACGAGATCGCCATCCTGGTGCGCGCCTCCGCGCAGATGCGCGCCTTCGAGGACCGTTTCATCACGCTCGGACTGCCCTACCGCGTCATCGGCGGCCCGCGCTTCTACGAGCGGCAGGAAATCAAGGACGCCATCGCCTATCTCGAGGTGACGGCCAATCCGGCCAACGATCTCAAGTTCGAGCGCATCATCAACGTGCCCAAGCGCGGCGTCGGCGATACCTCGGTCAAGCGCATCCACGAGCTGGCGCGCCTGCGGCGCATTCCGATGTTCGAGGCCGCGCGGCTGATCGCGGAGACCGAGGAGCTGCCGGGCAAGGCACGCAAGGCGGTCGGCGATCTCGTCGCCGCGTTCGACCGGTGGCGGACCCAGATCCCGACGTTGAGACATACCGAGCTCGCCGAGCTGATCCTCGACGACAGCGGCTACACGGCCATGTGGCAGCAGGACAAAAGCCCGCAGGCCCATGCGCGGCTCGAGAACCTGAAGGAGCTGGTGCGCTTCATGCACGAGTTCGACACACTGGCGGGCTTCCTGGAGCACGTCACGCTGGTGATGGATGCGGAGGCCGGCAACGACGGCGACCGCGTGTCGCTGATGACGCTGCACGCCGCAAAAGGCCTGGAATTCGACGTGGTCTTTCTTCCCGGCTGGGAGGAAGGGCTGTTCCCGCACCAGCGCAGCATGGACGAGAGCGGCCTCGCCGGCCTGGAAGAGGAGCGCCGGCTCGCCTATGTCGGCGTCACCAGAGCGCGGCGCGAGGCCAAGATCAGCTTCACGCAGAACCGGCGCATCCGGGGGCTGTTCCAGGCGGCAGCTCCATCGCGGTTCGTGGACGAGCTGCCGCACGTGCACGTGGAGGTCATCGAGGCGCGCAGCCCGTTCGGCGGCGCGCACGCAGGCTTCGGCCGCACCAACCCTTATGGCCGCAGCCGGTTCGACGAGCCGGCGGGCGGGTTCGAAAGCCCCTACCAGACGCCCGGCTGGCAGCGGGCACGCCAGCAATGGACCAAGGACGAAGGAAAACGGCAGCGCGGGCCGCTGACGCTCGATGGCGAGCTCATTGCCGCCTCGACGGCCCCGGAAGCCGGCTATGCGGTCGGCGACCGCGTGCTGCACCGCAAGTTCGGCTACGGCCGGGTTGCCCTGGTGGACGGCAACAAGCTGACCATCGACTTCGAGACCGAGGGCCGCAAACGCGTCGTCGACAGCTTCGTCGAACGGGGCTGAGCCGCCGCGGCCGCCCAAAAGCCGCACGTGTTGCACGGCAAACCTCGACAACTCCCGGAACATCCCCCTAAGAAGGCGTAGGACGCCGAGGCAGCTCCGGGAATCGCCAAGGAGCCGCCTTGTTTCTTTGGCGCCATCCCAACTGAATGGAACGGTCAGCCGGCCGCACAGAACCGGCAACGCGGAGAACGGGGGAATGTCAGCAGTCGACGCCACAGCACCGGCGGGACCGATGACGGGCAGCGCGGCCGCGACCGTGATGCCCGACGAGGGCTTGCACGCCGAAATCGGCATCGGCACCGCGCCGCACCGCGAGAAGTTCATTCCGGTGACGCCGCAGGCGCTGATGGACCGACTGGCGGCCGAGCATTGCTGGGGTGCGGGCGAGGCCGCCAAGGCGCGACGCTTCTTCCATTATCTCGCGCACTGGCGCCAGCAATCCTATGGCGCCCGGCTTCTCGACCTGCAGCAGACCTACGAGCCGTTCAGCCCGGACAGCGACCTGCTCATCACCCGCGCCTACAACGCGGACGAGCGCGCGTCGCTGCAGAAGCGCCTCATGAGCCAGCTCCGGGAGCTGTTCGAGAGCGCCAATTTCGAGCGCGTGGATGCAAAGGACGTCCACATCATCCTGACGAAGGATTCGCACTACGGCCTCGACCTGCATGTCGACCTGCATGCGTTCGAGGAGATCATGATCTACACGCGCGGCGCCGTGAACCGGACGGAAAGCCGGCGTTCGGCGCGGCGCCTGTACCTCGTCAGGGAGAATTTCGAGGTCCCGATCTTCCAGCGGCTGCTGATGGTCTTCAAGCTGAAGCCGGTGGAGGTGCGCGTGCGCGAGGTGATGCGCGAGCAGAACCTCGACCGCAAGAGCGCCGAGAAGCATGTGCGGCGCATGCGCAGCGTGCTGCCCGCAAACGTGAAAAGCGACTACGTCTACATCAAGCTCTTCAAGAACATGCCGCGCAGCGACCTCGAGATGTGTTTTCCCAACACGAAGGTGCGCTTCCGCCTGTTCGACAAGATCAAGCTCGGCGTCACGGCGGGCGGCGGACTGGGGATGGGCGTTTTCGGCACCGCGAGCAAGATTGCCGTTGCCGCGGCAAACCCCATCGCGCTCGCCGGCGCGGTTCTCGGGCTCGGAGGGATCGCCGTGCGCCAGGCGAGCAACTTCGTGAACCAGCGCAACCGCTACATGGTGAAGATGGTGCAGAACCTCTACTTCCATGCGCTGGCGGACAACCGCGGCGTGATGACCCTGCTGGCGGACCGCGCCGCCGAAGAGGACACGAAGGAAGACATGCTGCTCTACGCCGTGCTGGCGAAGGAGACGGCGAACGTTGCCGACCTCAAGGACGTGGACGCGGCGATCGAGCGCTATCTGCTCAACACGTTCGGGATATCCGTCAATTTCGACGTGCAGGATGCCATGCGCCGGCTGGTGGCGGACGGGATCGTGACGCAGCATCCCGACGGCACGCTGACGACCCTCGCGCCGGCCGACGGCGCCAAGCATATCGACGCCCTGTGGGACAGCTACCTCGACAACCTGCCCGACTCCGTGCCGGAAGAAGGGCACGAGTTCGGCAACGGCCTATGAGCCCGACCGAGCGACCGGCCGGCAGCCTCCGGAAGGTCCGCCTCGAGGCTCGAAACGCGGATGCGGCGCGGCGTGCGGCCGGCCTTCTCGGCGAGGCGGGCGATCCCGAGCCGCTGGCGGTAACGCACTTCGAGGACGGCGGCCGCCATACCGTCGAGGCCTACTACGGCCCCGATGCCGACCTCCGCCGTCTGGACGACGTGCTGGCGGCCGCATCACCGGGCACGGTGTCGCCACTCGAACACGAGGTCGTGCCGGACGAGAACTGGGTCGCGATCTCGCAGGCCGCCCTGCCCCCGGTCACAGCCGGCCGCTTCACGGTCTACGGCAGCCACGATCGCGCGGCGGCGGGCTGGCATCGCGATGCCATAGAGATCGACGCCGGCGAGGCGTTCGGCACGGCGCACCATGCCACGACGCGTTCCTGCCTCATCGCGCTCGACAGGCTGACACGCGCCAGGTCGTTCCGGTCGGTGCTGGATCTGGGGTGCGGATCGGGCGTGCTCGCCATCGCGGCCGCGCGCGCGATGCCGCATGCGCATGTCATCGCCACCGACAACGATCCGCAGGCGACGGCGGTGGCGCGTGCAAACGTGCGCCACAACGGCGCGGGGAGACGGGTGACGGTTCTGACGGCGCAGGGCCTGGCGCATCCGCGCCTGCGCGGCGGGGGTGGATTCGACCTCGTGATGGCCAACATCCTGGCCGGCCCGCTGATCCGCATGGCGCCGGCGGTCGCGCGCAGCCTGGCGCCCGGCGGCATCGCGGTGCTGTCGGGGCTCATCCCCGGGCAAGCCGATGCCGTCAGAAACAGCTACGTCGCCGCCGGGCTCCGCGTGGTGCGGACCTGGACAGGCGACGGCTGGACGACGCTAACGCTAAGGCGCGGCTGAGCCGCAATCAGCGCCAGGCGTGCGGGGTGAAGCGGTGCTGCCGGCGGATGCGCCACAGCTCGTCCTCGGCGATGCCGATGTCCTTGAGCAGGAAGGCGTCCATGCCGGCAAGCTCGCGCCGCAGCGCGCGATCGGCGGCATCGGCCCGGTAACGGGCGACGGCCGTGCCGAGGGTGCGGACGAACCAGTTCGCGGACTGCGATGCGACGTCGGCGGCCGAGGCCGCGGCGCCGGAGGAGGCAAAGGTTGTGGCTTTCATGACGTGTCATCCTTCAAGGCAGGGGCGCCGCCGACGCGATTTGCGCAGGTCCCGGTCGCTCTCATTGTCAGGTGGTGAAACTCAACGCGCCGGGCGGCTCGCCAAACGGCGGGCCGCGTCGCCGATTACAGCCAGAAGGCCATCGGAACGTGTCGAAGTTTTCGCAGCTCGGCGATCTCGGCTTTCGACAGACCCATTGCGACCAGCTGATCGTCGCTGTAGCCCGCCATGTGCTGGCGGATCATGCGATCGGCATCGGCCATGCGTGCTGCCACAAGACGGCTGAATGCGCGGTCGAAGAACCCTTCTCCGGCCTCTTCCGCCTTCGGCGCAGTCGCCGAACCGGGAAGCGCATATGCCGTCGCAGTCGTGCTCATATCAGTCCCCAATCTCACCCCGCGGTCGTGTCTGCGGACCCTTTCCGCAGATCGCGGCGCACCGTGTGTGCACGCTCTATCTATACCCATTTCGCAGATGCGGTAGATTGGATGCGGCAACGCAGCAATGAACCAGGTGCATGCCAGTTCACTATGTCGCACAAACAGTTATCCTCTGTTCATAATTGCCCGAATCGACTCCGAAACGGGGCTGTGGACGCCGCCAAAAGCGCACCCGACAGGCCCACCAAAAGGCCCAAGCGATGTTCCAGACGTTCGAAAGCACCTCCAATCCCGACGCCGTGCCGGGTCGGGTGAAGCAGTTGCGCGGGCTGATGGACACGCTGCGGGTCGACGCCGTGCTCGTGCCCCGCGCCGACGAGCACCAGGGCGAATACGTGCCGCCATCGGCGGAGCGGTTGAAATGGCTCACGGGATTTGGCGGATCGGCGGGTCTTGCCATCGTCGCGCGGCGCGCGGCGGCCTTGTTCGTCGACGGACGCTATACGGTGCAGGTGCGCTCGGAAACCGACACGCGCGTCTTCGAAATCCTGCAGGTGCCCGACGCCAAGCCGAGCGACTGGCTGATCCGCCATCTGGAGCGCGGCGCCGTCGTCGGTTTCGATCCGTGGCTGCACACGGTCGGCGATATCGAAGCGCTGACGGCGGCGCTGAAGATTGCCGGCATCATCCTGAAACCGCTGCCGTACAATCCCATCGATCGCGTATGGGGTCGTGACCGGCCGGCGCCGCCGTCGGGCGCTATCGTGCCGCAGCCGGCGGAGCAGGCCGGCAAGGATGCCGCGCGCAAGATCGCCGAACTGCAGGAGACTTTGAAATCCGACAACCAGGATGCCGTGATCCTGACGCTGCCCGACTCCATCGCCTGGCTGTTCAACATCCGCGGCTCGGACGTCGCGCACAACCCCGTGCCCCTCGCCTTCGCCATCGTGCCGGCAAAGGGCCGCCCCGAACTGTTCGTCGACAAGGCGAAGATCGGCCCGAACGTTGCCGGTCACGTCGAGGCCGTGGCCCGCATCACGAGCCCGGCGACACTGGCAAAAAAAATTGCCGGGCTGAAAGCATCAAACAAGCGCGTGCGCCTCGATCCGGGAAGCGCGGCGTGGTGGTTCTACCGCAAGCTCGGCGGCAAGGCCGGCCGCATTGCCCGCGCCGCCGATCCCTGCCTGCTGCCGAAGGCGCGCAAGAATGAAGCGGAGATCAAGGGCACCCGCAACGCCCACCGGCGCGACGGCGTGGCGATGGCCCGCTTTCTCGCCTGGCTCGACCGCGAGACTCCGACGGGACGGATCGACGAGATCGGTGCGGTGAGAATGCTGGAAAACTTCCGGCGGGAGACAGGCCAGCTCGCCGAGATCAGCTTCGACACCATCTCCGGCAGCGGACCGCACGGCGCCATCGTCCACTATCGGGTCAACGAGAAGACGAACCGCAGACTGCAGGCCGGCGAGCTGTTCCTGATCGACAGCGGCGCGCAATACCATGACGGAACGACCGACATCACGCGCACGGTAGCCGTGGGGAAGCCGACAGCCGAAATGCGCGACCGGTTCACGCGGGTCCTGCAGGGGCACATCGCGATCGCGACGGCTCGCTTCCCCAAGGGCACACGCGGTATCGAACTCGATCCGTTTGCACGGCGCAGCCTGTGGCAGGCGGGGCTCGACTACGACCACGGCACGGGACACGGCGTCGGCAGCTTTCTCTCGGTGCACGAGGGACCCCAGAGCATTTCCCGGCGCGGCATGGTCCCCCTCGAGGCCGGGATGATCGTGTCGAACGAGCCCGGCTACTACAAGGAGGGCGCCTACGGCATCCGCATCGAGAACCTGCTGGTTGTGACGCCACCCGAGGCCATCGCCGGCGGCGACCGCGAGATGCTGGGCTTCGAAACCCTGACGCTGGCGCCCATCGACCGCAGGCTGATCCTGACGACGCTGCTGTCTCCGACGGAGCGGGATTGGATCGATGTCTATCATGCCCGCGTAGCCAAATTGATCGGGCCGCAGCTCAAGGGCGAGGATCGCGTCTGGCTCGACGCCGCCACGGCACCGCTCACGGACCCGATCTAGGGCTTGCCGCCCTTGCCGATGAGATCGAGCCACTCGTCCTCGGTCAGGACGGCCACGCCGAGATCGCGCGCTTTCGTCAACTTGGATCCGGCATCGGCGCCGGCGACGACATAGTCCGTCTTCTTGGATACCGAGCCCGCAACCTTGGCGCCCAGGCGCTCGGCCTGTGCCTTGGCCTCACTGCGCGTCAGGCGCTCAAGCGTGCCGGTGAACACAACGGTTTTCTCGGTGACCGGCGAAGCGACTGCAGCAATGCGCTTGTAGGGTTGCGGCTTCACCTCCCTGAGGAGCGCATCGACGGCCTTCGTGTTGTGCTCCTCGCCGAAAAAATCGGCCAGCGCATCGACGACGGTGGCGCCAATGCCATCGATGTTGTCGAGGTCGCGATAAGCCTCGCTCTCGGGCCCGCCCTTCGCGGCGGCGATGGCGAGAGTGCTTACGGCATCAAACGTGCCCAGCGCCTTGGCCAGATCGCGCGCGGTCGTCTCGCCGATGTGACGGATGCCCAGAGCATAGATAAAGCGGTCCAGCGCAATAGAGCGCCTCGCCTCGATGGCCTTGAAGAGATTTTCGACCGACTTGGCGCCGAAGCCCTTGCGATCGGCGAGATGCTCCGGCGCGGTGCGGTCGCGGGCGGCAAGCGTGAAGATATCGGCCGGCGTGCGGATGAGGCCTTCGTCGAAGAACAGATCGATGCGCTCGCCGCCGAGCCCCTCGATATCGAAGGCGTTGCGCGAGACGAAATGCTTGAGCCGCTCCTTGGCCTGAGCCGGACAGATCAGCCCCCCAGTACAGCGGCGAACGACATCCGTGCGACCGGTCTTCTCGTCGCTCTCGCGCACGGCATGGCTGCCACACACGGGGCAGACGTGCGGGAAGCTGAACTTGCGCGCTCCCTTCGGACGCTTCTCTGCAACAAAGCCGAGGATCTGGGGAATGACATCCCCGGCGCGCTGGACGATCACGGTGTCGCCGATGCGGATATCCTTGCGTTCGATCTCGTCCTCGTTGTGCAGCGTCGCATTGGTGACGACGACGCCGCCGACAGTGACGGGCTCGAGCTTGGCGACCGGTGTCAGAGCCCCCGTGCGGCCGACCTGGATCTCGATGTCGCGCAGGACGGTGGTCGCCTGCTCGGCCGGAAACTTGTGCGCGATGGCCCAGCGCGGGGAGCGGGATACAAATCCCAGCCGCTCCTGCAGGTCGAGACGGTTCACCTTGTAGACGACGCCGTCGATATCGTAGTCGAGCCCCGCGCGCCGCTCGCCCATCTCGCGATAGAACTTCAGCACCTCCTCGACCGACCGGCACACCTTCATGAGCGGGTTGACGGGCAGACCCCACCGCTTGAATGCGCCGACCACGCCTGCCTGCGTATCGGCAGGGAGGCTGGAAGCGGCGCCCCAGGCGTAGGCAAAGAAACGGAGCGGACGGCGGGCGGTGATCGACGGATCGAGCTGGCGCAAAGAGCCTGCCGCCGCGTTGCGCGGATTGGCGAAGACCTTCTGACCGGCGGCGGCCTGTTCGGCGTTGAGGCGGCGAAAATCCTCGTGACCGAGATAGATCTCCCCGCGCACATCGATGCGATCTGGGACATCCTTGCCGCGCAAGCGATGCGGGATCTGCCTGATGGTGCGGATGTTGGCGGTGACGTTCTCGCCCTCCTGCCCATCGCCGCGCGTGGCCGCCTCCACGAGCTCGCCCTTCTCGTAGCGGATCGACATCGACAGGCCGTCGATCTTGGGCTCGGCGGTCACCTCGACGAGACCGTCGTCGCCAAGACCGAGGAAGCGGCGTACGCGAGCGATGAACTCGGCCACATCCGCGTCCGAAAAGGCGTTGCCGAGGGACAGCATCGGCACGTCGTGGCGCACCTTGCCGAAGGCTTCGACCGGAGCGGCACCTACCTTGCGCGAGGGGCTGTCGGGACGGACAAGATCGGGAAAGCGGGCTTCGATGGCGGTGTTGCGCCTGCGCAGGTCATCGTAGGCAGCGTCGGAAATCTCGGGCGCGTCGTTGCGGTAGTAGAGAGCGTCGTGATGCGCGATCTCGCGCGCCAGCCGCGCGAGTTCGGACTTGGCCTGTGCGGGAGTGAGGGTGTCGACCGCGCCCGGCGCCGATGCTTTTTTCTTCGCCATGCGCGGGACTGTGCCCCAAGCCCCGGACCGACCGCAAGCGTCCGACGACAGCCTGCTGACAGGCTCCGGCACCTATCCGTAAACCGGCGGTCCCTATTCAGATGAACCTTAATGCGCCTGGACGAGACCCATCGGCTTGGTCGGCGACCGCGTCGTGCTGGCGGTCGGAATGTCCTCCGACGGTCCGCGCACCGGCGGCAGCTGATCGGGCTGCGGCAGCCCCGGCGGCACGGCCTGCGGCTGAGGCTCAGGCTTTTTCTGGCCCGGAACGATGGTTTTCCACGCCTTCGCAATCCAGCTCCCCGAATTGTGCTGGGGCGACAGGTTCTGCTCCTGCAGCAGGCCGTAGGCGTCCTTGTACCAGGACGAGTTCGGGAAGTTGTGTCCAAGCACGGCAGCGGTGGCCTGCGCGTCAGGCGCGATGCCGAGCGCGAGGTCGGCTTCGACGATACGGTACAGCGCTTCCTCGACGTGCGCGGTTGTCTGATAGTCGGTGACGACGACCTTGAACCGATTGATGGCAGCGCCGTAGTTGCGCCCCTTCAGATAATAGCGGCCGACGTTCATCTCCGATGCAGCCAGCAGATCCTCCGCGAGGCGAATGCGGTTCTCGGCCTGCTTCGAGTAGGGGCTGTCCGGATACCGCTGGCGCAGGACGCGCAGCTCGTTCAGCGCCTTTCGCGTCGCCGTCTGGTCGCGCGCCGGCGACTTGATCTCGTCGAAGTTGGCCGACGCGATGATGTGATGCGCCAGCGCGGCTTCCTTCGTTCCCGGATGCAGTGTCGTATAGCGCTGCGCGGACGCGATCGCTTCGGGGTACTTGCCCGCCTTGTAGAAGGAATAGGCGGCCATCACGATGGCGCGGCGCGCCTCGGGCGAATAGGGATGATCGCGGTCGATGTCCTCGAACTTCTTCGCGGCATCCGAGAAGTGGCCCTTGTTGAGCATCAACTCGGCATCGGCGTACATCTTGCCCGGCGGATCGGGATTGAGCAGCTTGGCGTTGTCGTTGGAGGACGAACAGGCCGACAGCGCGACGGCGAAGAGGATGGCGGACGCCCAGCGGGCGATGGATGCGGGCCACCCCAAGATCGACCGGCTGAATGACATTGGCCGTCCCTGTTCTGACCGCGGCTCCCGCACCCCCGACTTGCACGCCGGCCGCGTATGATTCTCGTTGCTGTCCTTGTCCCTAGCATACCCCCGCGCGGCGCGCCAATGCGGCCGCGAAGAGCCAGAAAACAAGGACAATCGAAAACTAGCCCCCGGACGGTACGGAATTAAGGTCGCCGGGTCGATTACGGGCGGGTCCGCCCGCAAATGCGCCGGCGATCAGCTCCGATCGGCCGCGTAGTTGACGGCGGCCGAACCGACGCTGAGGTCCACCGGGATCGAGTCGCGGACGCGGGGGGCGCGGACATAAGCCCAGGCCTCGCTATCGGCGAACAGCGCCTGCAGGACATGCGCGTTGAGACGATGCCCGCCACGCACCGAGCGATAGGAGGCGAGCAGCGGCGAGCCAGCCAGAGCCAGATCGCCCACGGCGTCCAGCATCTTGTGGCGAACGAACTCCTGCGGATGGCGCAGGCCGTCCGGATTCATGATGCGGTCGTCGGCGAGCGCGACGGTGTTTTCGAGCGAAGCGCCGAGCGCCAGACCGGCTTTCCAGAGCTTTTCCACGTCGCGCATGAAGCCGAAGGTCCGGGCGCTGGAAATCTCATTGCGGAAAACGCCGGGCGACATCTCCAGCGCCAGGCGCTGCTGGCCGATGAGCGGCGTGTCGAAAGCGATCTCGACGTCGAGCTTGAAGGTCGAGTGCGGGACGAGTTCGCCCCAGCAGTCGCCGTCCTCGACACGGATCGGCTTCAGAACCTTGATGAACTGGCGCGGCTCGTTCAGCTCGCGGATGCCCGCCTCGTCGATGGCGGATACGAAAACAGCCGCGCTGCCATCCATGATGGGCACTTCGCGACTGTCGATCTCGATGTAGCAGTTGTCGATGCTGAGGCCGCGCAACGCGGCGAGAAGATGTTCCACCGTGCTGACCGTGACGCCGCTGTCGTCACCGATCACGGTGCACAGCGTCAGGTTTTTTACGGACGCGACGCTGGCCGGAATTTCGGCGACGATGCGTCCACGTTTGCTGACGAGAAACTTGAAACCGGTGCCGGCTTCCGCCGGATGGAGGACCATCGATACGGGAGCGCCGCTGTGCACCCCGGTCCCCGAAAGCTCGACTTCGCGACCAAGCGTTGTCTGTCGCGCGCCGACAAATCTCTTGGACATTTGCGCCGTCCCTCGATCCCCTGGCTCAGGCCTATCGGATTGCAGAAGAAACGCAAACCGGTCTTACCCGAGCCCCCCTGTCCAGCAAGTCCGCCACCGTTTTGACCGCTTATCTTTGCGGCTCGAACCGTTGTCCGGTTCTGTGGTGTTCGCGACTCACTTGGCTCTTGAATCAAACGATACGTGCGCCACTCCGGAGAACCAAATCACGGTTTCTTACACTGTGTTACTATCTCGCCTCACGGCCTTCATGGGCCGCCGGCGCTAGCGTTTCGTCTTGTTGAAAAACTGAGGCAGGTCAACGGAATCGACTTCCGGCTCGGGATCGTCGCCGTGCGGGAAGCGAGGCTCGATCTCGACCGCCTGCGAGCGTTCGGCAGCCCGTTTTCCACGTCCGCCGGTCAGCCGCTCGAGCAATCCGGGCTTGCGTGTTGCCCGAGGTGATTCGCTGCCGGCGATTCCCTTCTTCGAGCGATAGTCGCGCTGGCCGACTTGCGGAAATTCGTCGAGCTCCGGCATGCGCGGCACGCCCCGCCGGATGTCGGCCGGAGGCGCGGGGCGGAAGTCGCCCTGCGGCGGCGGCGGTGGCGGGCGGAAGCCGCGTGGCGGCTCACCGGCAAAGGGCGGCGGCCCTTCCTCGATCACAACATCAGCCGGGCCGCGCCACTCGCGAGGCAGGCGCGCATCGGGGCGGATCGCGGGCGGCTCGCCCTCGATGGCCCGGCTCAGACGTGTATGGAAATCCTCGCTGCCCTGCTCGCGTTGCTGCTGCGAGACGGGCGGCGCCGGCGGCCGCTGCGGGGCCGTGACGGCAGCGTGCGCGCGGGCCATGCCGGAAGCCACGATCGATACGCGCACGCGGTCGCCGAGGCTTTCGTCGAAGGTGGCGCCGACGATGATGTTCGCGTCCGGATCCACTTCCTGGCGCACGCGGCTTGCCGCCTCGTCCACCTCGTAGAGCGTGAGGTCGCGCCCGCCGATGATCGACAGCAGCAGGGCCTTGGCGCCCCGCAGCGTCACGTCGTCGATGAGCGGATTGACGATCGCCTCCTCGGCGGCGATCACCGCGCGGCGCTCGCCGGTGGCCTCGCCCGTGCCCATCATGGCCGTGCCCATGCCGGACAGCACGGTCTTCACGTCCGCCAGGTCGAGGTTGATGAGGCCGTCCTTGACGATGAGATCGACGATGCAGGCGATGCCCGAGTAGAGCACCTGGTCGGCGAGCAGGAAGGCTTCCGCAAACGTCGTCTTGTCGGTGGCGATGCGGAAAAGATTCTGGTTCGGGATCACGATCAGCGTGTCCACGAACTCCTTGAGGTCGATGACGCCCGCCTCGGCGATGCGCATGCGCCGCGAGCCCTCGAACTGGAACGGCTTCGTCACCACGGCAACGGTAAGCACCCCGAGGTCCTTGGCGATGCGCGCCACGACGGAGGCCGCGCCCGTGCCCGTGCCGCCGCCCATGCCGGCGGCGATGAACAGCATGTGCGCGCCGGAAATCTGCGTGCGGATCTCGTCCACCGCCTCCTCGGCGGCGGCATGGCCGATCTCGGGCTTGGAGCCGGCGCCGAGACCTTCGGTCAGGTTGGTGCCGAGCTGGATGCGGTGCTCGGCGCTGGACGCGACGAGGGCCTGCGCGTCGGTGTTCGCGACGACGAAGTCGACCCCGGTGAGCCCGGCGGAAATCATGTTGTTGACGGCGTTGCAGCCCGCCCCACCGATGCCCATCACGATGATGCGGGGCTTCAGGTCCGTCAGCTTGGGCAACTCCAGCTTGATGCTCATGTCGTCCTCGCACGATGACCCGACGCCGGCTGCGGGGTGCAGCGGAGCGATGTCTGCGCGGCGCCTGCGCGCATGCTCAGAAGCTCTGCCTGATCCACTGCCCCATCCGCCCGAAATAGCCTGCCGCCGCCTGCGCCCGTCCCGCCTCGATCTGAGACGGCGCCGGAGCCAGCGCGGCCTGCGCCAGCCCGAACACAGCCGCGAACGCCGGACTCTCCAGAACCTCGTCCCTCTCCTCGGCGCCATGCGGCCGGCCGATACGAACCGGTCGGCCGAACACCTCGGCGGCGAATTCCCCCATGCCCACCAGCTGGCTCGCGCCGCCGGTCAGGACCACCCGCTCCAGCGACTGGCGCGCGAGCCCCATGCGCACGATCCGCTCGTCGATCAGCTCCAGAGTGCTGGCGACGCGCGGGCAGATGATGTCGTGAACCTCCGCCTTGCTCGTCTGATGCAGCGTCGGCTCCTCTTCGCCGGCCAGCGGATACGAAACAATGTCGTGGATATCCGACTGAGCCCGCAGCAGTGTGCCATAAAGCGTTTTGATTCGCTCGGCCTCCGGCACCGGAGTGGCCAGCGCGCGTGCGATATCGAAGGTGATGTGGTTTCCGCCAACCGGTATCGCGTCCACACCGACAAGGTTCCCGTCGGCGAATACGGCGATGCCGGACGTTCCCGCGCCGATATCGGCGACGATGACGCCGAGACGCCGCTCCTCTTCGGTTGTTGCTGCAAGCGCCGCCACATAGGGCGAAGGCGCGATGGAGGCCGGCGCAAGGTAGCAGCGCTCGACGAGCAGCAGGAGATTGCGGATCGGCGTCTCGTCCGCCGTGACAGCATGCAGGTCGGCGCTCAGCAGATCGCCGGCAAGGCCGATGGGATCGCGCACCTCCATGCCGTCGAGACGATAGCCGGTGGGGTTCAGGTGCAGCAGCGTGCGGTTGCCGCGCCCCGCATAGCTGCGACCGGCGGCATCGACGCGCGCGATGTCGTCGGGGCCGACGACCGAGGCCTGCACCTGCGTCCTGGCCGTAAAATGGTTCGACGTCAGCCGGCCGCAGGCGACCGCGATGTGTACCTCCTCCAGCATCCTGCCGGCGCTGCGCTCGGCCTGCGTGACGGCGGCGCGCACGGCCTGCTCGGCGGCATCGAGGTCGACGACGACCCCGGCCTTTATGCCGCGCGAGCGCTGGTGGCCGAAGCCGACGACGCGCAGGGCGCCCGCGCCGGAGCCCATCGGCGCATCCGACACCGGCGTGACGATCAGGCAGACGACCTTCGACGTGCCGATATCGAGCAGGCCGATCAGCGGTCCTGTCGCCGGGAGCTGCATCGTGCGCTTGCGCATGACCGTTCAGCTCCGATCCGTCGTCGATGGCGTATCGGCAGCCTTGGCGCCGCCCGGGCCGGCGGGCAGCTCACGCACGCGCATGCGGCCCGCGACGCGCAGATCGATCTCCGAGAACCGGCGCGCCTCCCCGCTCGCATCGAGGCGGACGAGCTGGCGCAAGGCGTAGTCCTCGCCCTGCTCGGGAAGATGCACGACGAGGCCGCCGTTGAGGCGCAGCGTCCAGCGGCGGTCGCCGATGCGGTCGGCACGTTCGAGGCGGCTGCTGACGGCAGGATAGCGGTCGATCACGGCGAGCAGACGCGCGGCATCAGCCGGCGCGCCGGCGCCCGAAACATGCGGCAGGCCCGCCACGGCATTGGCGGCCACGGGGCCGAGCTCGCGGCCGCTGCGGTCGATCAGGTAGGCGCCGTCGGGTCGATGCCAGACGGCGAACGGCGCCCGCTCCGTAACGGCGATCTCGACACGGTCGGGCAGAATGCGCGAGATGGTCGCCTGGCGAATCCACGGCAGCGCCTCGATGCGCTCCTGCGCCGCGCGCGTGTCGAAGCTCAGCAGCGTGCGCACACGGTCGAGATCGAGCGCGTCGAAGATCGCAGCCGGGTCGGTGAACTTCTGTCCCGTAACGGATACCTCGTCGAGGCCGAGGCCACCGCGCTCCAGCAGCGCTTCGGTTTCCGCCCGCCAGTGTCGCGGCGCATAGACGAGCGTGGCGAGGAGGATGAGAGTCGCGAGGGGACCGACGAGCCGATCGAAACTGATCAGGCCGCCCGGGCCGCGGTGCGGCCGCGCAGGCGCGGAGGCGGCGAGCGAGCCGTGAAGCGCGGGTGCCAGCGGGTTTCGGGGCGACGGCGACCGTGTCGCCCGCCAGGAAAACCTGCCGCCGGACCCTATCTGTTGCAACTCGCGTCCTCGACCATCCAGGCGACGAGCTCCGGGAAGGAGTACCCGGCGTGCGCCGCAAGCTCAGGCACGAGAGAGGTCGCCGTCATGCCGGGCTGGGTGTTCACCTCCAGGCAAACCAGCTCTCCCGTCCCTCCCGGCGTGTCGTCGAAGCGGAAGTCCGCGCGCGATACGCCGCGACAGCCCAATGCTTTATGAGCCGTCAACGTTAACTTCTGCACCAATTCGTAAACATTTGATGAAATCCGGGCCGGCAGCACGTGCAGCGAGCCGCCGTCCGAATACTTCGCCTCGTAGTTGTAGAACCGGAGCGCTTCCGAGGGGACGATCTCGGTGACGCCGAGCGCGCGGTCGCCCATGACGGCGCAGGTGAGCTCGCGACCGGGGATGTAGCGCTCGGCCAGCAGCGCCTCGCCGAAGCGCCAGTTGGGATCGGACAGCTCCTGCGGCGGATGCGCGTGATCCTCGCGCACGATGAAGACGCCGACGCTCGAGCCCTCGGTGACGGGCTTGAGCACATAGGGCCGCGGCAGCACATGGTCCTTCGCCGCTTCGGAGCGCGCGACAACGCGGCCATCCGGCACGGGAATGCCGGCAGCGCTCATCATCACCTTCGCCCGCTCCTTGTGCATGGCGACCGCCGAGGCCAGCGGACCGGAGTGCGTATAGGGAATGCCGAGCACCTCGAGCACGCCCTGCACGCAGCCGTCCTCGCCCCACCGCCCGTGCAGGGCATTGAAGCAGGCGTCGGGCTTGAGAGCGGCGAGACGCGCGGCGATGTCGCGACCTGCATCGATGGGCGTCACTGCGTAGCCCGCTTCGGTCAGTGCGGCAGCGCACGCCTGGCCGGAATTGAGGCTGACCTCGCGCTCGGCCGACCAGCCGCCCATCAGCACGGCGACGTTGCGATACTTGCGTGTCGCGGGCTTCGTCATGACGCAGGTCCCTCCGCAAGCGCTTCACCGACCGGGCGGCCTGCCAAAGGCTGCCCAACGCGAATGATCTCCCACTGCAGCGTCACCTTCGAGGTGGCGCGAACCCTGGCGCGAACCGTCTCGCCCAGACGCTCGATGTCCTCCGCGCTCGCCTCGCGGTCGTTGATGAGAAAGTTGCAGTGCATGTCCGAGACTTTCGCGCCGCCGACACGGAAGCCGCGACAGCCGGCGGCATCGATCAGCTTCCAGGCGCTGCCGCCCGGCGGGTTCTTGAACGTCGAGCCGCCGGTGCGTTCCTTGATGGGCTGGTTGGCCTCGCGGTACTCGGCGACATCGTTCATCTCTTTCAGGATGGCCTCGGTCGAGCCCGGCAGGCCCTGGAATGTCGCCTCGGTGAACACCCAGTCGGGCGGCACCGAGCAATGGCGATAGGAGAAGCCCATGTCGGCAAGACTGAGGACATGGATCGTGCCGGTACGATCGACGGCGCGGGCGGAGACGAGCCCGTCGCGCGTCTCGCGGCCGTGCGCGCCGGCGTTCATGCGCAGCGCACCGCCGATCGAGCCGGGAATGCCGCGGTAGAAGGCGAGGCCCCGCACGCCGGCGTCAGCGGCCGCGCGCGCCACCTTGACGTCCGGAACCGCGGTGCCGGTGCGGATCGTATGGTCGGCTCCGGCTTCGACCGCGCCGAAGCCGCGCCCGAGCCGGATGACGACCCCGCGGATGCCGCCGTCGCGCACCAGCAGGTTGGAGCCGAGCCCGACGACGAAGACCGGCAGATCGGGCGGAATGCCCTTCAGGAAAAACGCAAGGTCGGCTTCGTCGGCCGGGGTGAAGAGCACCTCCGCCGGCCCGCCGACGCGAAACCACGTGATGTCGGCGAGCGGCTGGCCGGCGATCAGTCGGCCGCGCAGCCCGGGCAGCGCCGAGGCAAGGTCCTGGGCGAGGTTGGCGGTGCTCACACCTTGCCTCCCGCGCGCTCGATGCGCTGCGGCTCGGCCAGCAGGTCAGGCAACGCGTGCGCCCATTCCGTGCTGTTGCCGGCACCCAGGCAGACGACCATGTCGCCGGGCCTTGCAAGCTCGCGCACCGCCTGCGGCAGGTCGCGCGCGTTGTCGACGGACACGACACCGCGATGCCCGCCCTTGCGGATCGCCTCGGCAAGGATCGTATGCGAGATGCCGGAGATGGGCGCCTCGCCGGCCGTGTAAAGCGGCGTGACGATCACAGCATCCGCATCGCGGAAGCAGTTGGCGAAATCCTCGAACAGGTCGCGCACGCGCGTGTAGCGGTGCGGCTCGACGATGGCGATGACGCGGCCGCGCGCACCGGCACGCGCAGCCGACAGGACGGCGGCAATCTCCACCGGGTGATGGCCGTAGTCGTCGTAGATCGATACGCCATTCCAGGTGCCGGTGAGCTGGAAGCGCCGCTTGACGCCGGAGAAGCTCGCCAGCGCCTCGCGGATCGCGACATCCGAGATGCCGGCTTCCGTCGCTGCCGCAATGACGGCGAGGGCGTTGAGCGCATTGTGCCGGCCCGGCACGGGAACGCGCCAGTCGCGCAACGTGCGCGGGCCACCGGCGACGCGCGCGCCGAGCTCGGCATCGAAGACGGTGACGTTGCCTTCCGCGCGCACGGTGCCGAGCATGAGATCGGCCGACGCGGACGTGCCGTAGGTGAGCAGGCGGCGGCCGTCGGACCTGAGCGCCAGCCGATCGATCATGGCCGACAGCACCGGATGATCGATGCAGGCGACGGCAAGGCCATAGAACGGGATGTTGCGCAGGAAGGCCTCGTATTCCCGGTGCATGTTCTCGACGGTCCGGAAATAGTCGAGATGCTCCGGATCGACGTTGGTGACGATGCCGACCTGCGTCGGGATGCGCGTGAAGGTGCCGTCCGACTCGTCGGCTTCGACGACCATCCACTGACCGTTGCCGAGGCGGGCGTTGGAGCCCCAGTCGTTGATGATGCCGCCGGTGATGACGGTGGGGTCGAGGCCGGCAGCGGTAAAGACATGCGCCAGCAGCGAGGTGGTGGTGGTCTTGCCGTGCGTGCCGGTGACGGAGACGGTGGCGTAGAGGCGCATCAGCTCGGCCAGCATCTCCGCGCGGCGGATGATCGGCAGCCCCTTGGTGCGGGCGGCGTCGAGCTCGGGATTGCCGGGCTTCACGGCCGAGGAAATGACCACGTAGCGGGCGCCGACGAGGTTGATGGCGTCGTGGCCGACGAAGACGCGCAGGCCGAGGTCGCGCAGGCGACGGACGTTGGCGCTGTCCTTCTGGTCGCTGCCCTGAACGGTGTAGCCCTTGGCATGCAGGATCTCGGCGATCGCGCTCATGCCGATGCCGCCGATCCCGAGGATGTGCACCGGCCCCATGTCGCGCGGCAACTGCATGGTCGCATTCCCTTTCCCTGCGCGCGGACGCGCTATGTGCGTCGGGCCCTGCGGCCCATCTGCTCCTCGACAAGATCGGCAAGACGGGCGACGGCATCGGGCCGGCCCAGCCGCTTCGCAGCAGCGGCCGCATCCGTCAAGACCTGCGGCTCGGAAAAGAGCCGGCTCAGCTCCGCCGCGAGCAGCTCGGGCGACAGCGTCTTCTGCTCAAGACACCAGCACCCCCCGGCTTCCGCAAGGCGCGTCGCGTTGGCGAGCTGATCGTTGTCGAGCGCGTGCGGCAGCGGGACCAGGAGCGAGGGGCGGCCGATGGCCATGAGTTCCGCGACCGTGGACGCCCCGGCGCGGCCGATGACGAGGTGTGCCTTCGACATCTCCTCGGGCAGGTTAGAGAAGAACGTGGACACATGGGCGCGGATGCCGCTCGAGCGGTAGGCGGACTCGACGGCGGCCAGATCCTCCTCGCGCGCCTGCTGGACAACGAACAGGTTGGCGCGGAAAGGCTGCGGCAGACGCGCCAGCGCCGTGGGCACCAGCTCGGAAAAAACACGCGCGCCCTGGCTGCCGCCGAAGACGAGAAGATTGAACGGCCCCTGCTCGTCGGGTGCGCGATAGGCCTGCTGCGACCAGGTGATGACCTGATCGCGGACGGGGTTGCCCGTGAGCCGGCCCTTGGCGAGCAACGGTCCGGTGACGAAACCGGTCGGGTCGAAGGAGGTGGCGATGGCACGGGCGCGCGGCGCCAGCATGCGGTTGGCGCGGCCGAGCACGGCGTTCTGCTCGTGCACGATGGTGGGAATGCGGCGCAGCCAGGCGGCGATGAGCGGCGGGAACGTCGGATAGCCGCCGAAGCCGACGACCGCCCCGGGCTTGATCGTGCCCAGCAGCCGGACGGCAGCGGCGATGCCGCGCGTCAGCGTCCACGCCGTGCCCGCGGCAGCGCGCGGCGAGCGTTTGGAGAGCGTCGCGGACGGGATGCGGTAGACCGTGCGGGCCGGAAAATCCGCGCCGTACTTCTGCGCGCGCATGTCCGTCATCAGGTCGACGGTCACGCCGCGCCGGCCAAGCTCCTGGGCCAGCGCGAAGGCGGGGAAGAGATGTCCGCCGGTGCCGCCGGCAGCCAGCATCACGGATGATGTCGTCACTGCGGCGCGCTTTCGGAAATCCTGCCCGGCGTCTGGATCAGCATGGGATGAGGCATGAAAGTGGGCTTTTTCAGGCGCTCCGGATCGACACGCCTGCGGGTGACGCCGATCAGCAGGCCGAGGGTGAGGCCGATGGCGAGGGTGGACGACCCGCCCATCGAAATGAGCGGCAGCGTCATGCCCTTGGCCGGCAGCAGGCCCACCGTAACGCCCATGTTGATGAGGGCCTGGAACGCGATCAGCAGCGCGAGGCCGGCGGTGGCAAGGCGCAGGAAGGGGTCGCTTTCGGCCCGTGCGCGGCCAAGCGCGCGCAGCGCGATGAAGGCGAAGAGGCCGAGGACGGCAAGACAGGCGAGCACGCCGTACTCCTCGGCGATCACAGACAGGATGAAGTCCGTATGCGCGTCAGGAAGGACGGTCTTGACGATCCCCTCGCCGGGTCCGCGGCCGAAGAAGCCGCCCTCGACGATCGACTGCAGAGCACGGTCGACCTGGAAGGTGTCGCCGGAGCCCGGCGCGAGGAAGCGGCCGATACGCTGGTGCACGTGAGGGAAGGTGAAATAGGCGGCAACGAGCCCGGCGGCGCCGACCAGAGCCAGCGCGAAGGCCCGCAGCATCGGCTGGCCGGAGAGAAAGAAGAGCGTTCCCCAGACAAGAAAGATCAGCAGCGTCTGGCCGATGTCGGGCTGCAGAACCAGCATGCCGGCAAACAGCAGAAGCAGGCCGAGAGCGAACGACGTGGCCGGCACATCGCGGCGGCGCTCGGATTCGCCGAGCAGCCAGGCCGAGAGAAGCACGAAAGCCGGCTTGGCGAACTCCGAGGGCTGCAGAGAATGGCCGGCGATGCGCAGCCAGCGGCGCGCGCCGTTGATCTCCGGTCCGGCAACGAGGATGACGGCCATCAGCGCGAAGGAAATGAGCAGCACGACGAGCGCGAGGCGGCGCATGCGCGGCGGATCGAGAATGGAAACGGCCAGCATGACGAGCACGGCGAGCGCCGTAAAGGCGAGGTGGCGCTCGACGAAGTAGAGGGGCGGCAGGCCGCGCTTCAAGGCAGCGGCCGGTCCGGCGGCAAGTGACAGGATCGCACCGGCGCCGGCCAGTGCCAGTACTGCCGTCAGCAGCACGCGATCGACGGTGAACCACCAGTCGGTGAGAAGGCTGCGCTCGGCCCGGGACAGTCTCACGGCTGGCCTCTTGCGCTGCGCTCGAAGCCCGGGAGTGCCGTCACCAGCGCGCGGAAGGCGTCGCCGCGCACCTCGAAATTGCGGAACTGGTCGTAGGAGGCACAGGCCGGCGAGAGCAGGACGACGGGCTCCGCCCCCTGCGACCCGGCCGCGTCACGTGCGGCGGCGGCGATCGCATTGTCGAGCGTGCCGGCACGCTCGAAGGGCACGCCCTGCCCGAGCGTCGCGGC
>JBFWWW010000038.1:10693-24791 GCA_050245975.1 Hyphomicrobiaceae bacterium | reverse complement strand
TCAATGGTGGGAGGGTTTGATGTGGTCGAGCCCCGCTAAGACATCCAAATTGTTTGCAGCCGCTGCCGCAGTTGCCGCGCTGCTCGCGCCCTGCGGCGGAGCTGTAGCCCAAGGGCAGCGTGTCAGTTGCGGAGACCCTCGGGTCAAAGACGCTCTGATGCTAGCACTTCTCGAAAGGTACAAGACGGAATTGGCCGGACGGCAGATTCGAGAAGTGGGCCGAATGTCACCGGGGCATGCCGGCTTTACGCCCGAGGGGCACTCGATTTGCGCCATGTGGGTCAACGTCCAGACGACCGGTGGCCAAATGCTGTTGGCAGGCACCGCGCGCTTTGAAGTCTATTTCGATGCGTCCGGAACAGTCGTCGCTGCGCTTCTCTAGAAACCGCCATGGATGGTCGCTCGGGCGACAAGTCTTGGTTACGGGGCCCGCGCAGCACCTGTCGCAGCGCTTGCGCCGGCGATTCGCGTCGTACCGGTCTACGGTTGCTTTGTCTGTTCATATTCCTTTGCAGCTTGGGTAGCCCGGTATTCGGAGAGATTGCCGCCCGTTCGCCCAGATCTCAGCCTCCGACCGCCGGCCAGCGTGTGGCGCAGTTCTGTCCGTTTGGGTGGGGCGCATGCCCAGGGGGCGGATGTGCCCCACTCGGTGCTGCATGCTGTGGGGGCGGACGCTATTGCCAACCAGGACAAACGTGCTGCGGTGACCGCTGCTGCAATTCGGGGTCACTGTGCACCAAATTCGGCTGCGTGCCACAGGGTTCATTTGATTGCGGCGCATTCTATTGCGTTCCGGGGCAGAAGTGCGGGAGCAGCGGCTGTGTTCCCGCGGATGCTGAAGACTGTGGAAACGGCAGGTACTGCCGTGCTGGAAGCAAGTGCGCAAGTGGCGGCGGCTGTATCCGCACTGACGCAATCGACTGCGGCAATGGCCGATCTTGTGCCGCGGGGCTTGTCTGCGTCCCGGCAACCAATGAGTGCCTGACTCAATCGGAGATCGACCGGCGCTCATCGGAGGAATCTGAACGACGCCAAAGGGCCGCTGCAGATGCCGAGGCACGACGACAGGCGGTGGCCGAAGCGGAGGCGCGCAGGAAGGCTGCAACCGAAGCGGAAGCGGCAAGACGTGCTGCAGCCGAGGCGGATGCGCGCAGGCGTATCGCGGCGGAGGCCGAGGAACGACGCCGGATTGCGGAAGAAGAGAAAACCCTTGTTGGGCGCCTTAAAAAGAGCGTCCGCGATTTTGCTGCGACCATACGGAAGCTGCCGGACGAGGCGCTCGCCGGTCTGCTGTTTCTGCCTGCAGGCCTGCTGGCTCTACTCGGCTTCGCTTTTCGCCTGCGCTCTCGCCGCGCCGCCGCCCGAGCCGCGCGTGACCGATCCCTGAGAGCCGCCGCGCCGTTGCACGTTGATACTGCCCACCAAGACAGCGCGACACATATCGAACGTCACCAAACTGGATCCCTGCTGGAAACCGATCCCCCCGTCGCCGCAAGCAAAGAGGATGAGCACATGATGACTGAACTCGGATCGTCGGCTCGCCGCCCGGATGTAAGGCTGGGGTCGGTCAAGGTAAGTGGGATCAAGATCCACGGCACCTATGCGACGGCGTCAAGCATTGTGGTTTTGTTCGGCTTCTTTGGCTGGGCATTGGTTGGGATCGGCATCCTCACAGCACTTGCCGGGCTTGCCGGGGGGCCGCAGAGTTTAGGTCTTGTGCTTATTCCGATCGGCATAGTCATTGTCGCGCTGGGTTTGATGCAGGTGGCGGCACAGCAGTTGCTTAGAGCATCAATTGATTCTGCCGACTATGCGCGGCAGTCGTTCCTTCTGCAGGTGGCTTTGGCTGAAGGAAGGACGGATATCGACGTCTCCTGAGAAAACAGCCGACTGCAATGCTCGGCCCAACTGCTAGAGCATTGTGTCAGGTGACCCGCTGCCGCTCTTTATCGCGGGTGGCTGCAATATTCTGAGCACTGCGAACGACTCCAGCCGTTCCGGCCGCAACAGCGCATGCAGCTGTCGTGCGAGCGTCCGCGTCGGCACCCATCCCTGTCGCGGACGATTTTGCCTTGCGGATTGACGATGGCCCGCCCGTCGCCTCGGCTCCAAGGCTTGCGCCATTCAGCGCGCGCCGGAAAGCTAGTATAAAGTGAGAAAGCAGCTAGTGTGATAAGAATCGCTTTCATGGAATAACCTCTTTCAACAATACCGTATCGCCGCCGCTGAAGCTGTTGCGAAAATCTGCTCACCAGCGCCGGGGCTCAATAATCGCTCCGCAGAAAATTTAGTGTCAACAGCCGTGACAGCGGACATGGTGGCTGTGTCCCCGTCTCGAGTTTGCGCGCCGCCGGGAGCATTGAGCGGGATGAGGTCCTGCTCGGCAATCCAAGGGGCGGAATATTCAACGTATTTCGGCAACTGTTGCGCGGGTCTGACGCGGGGCAATCCGGTTGAGCCTCCGGGTTGGCCCTTCCGAGGCAGGTCACGATCACGATTGCTGTAAAAAGCGAGCGATCCTCTGCATCCGATCCGCGAAAGCGTGCAGTCGTAAAGGACTTTGTCCTGGTCCGTGATAGCGCACGGTCATCGCGCGGTGCGGCCGGGTATCCAGGCGAACGTTCGCCCATCCGAACAATGTCTGCCCGAATATTCCGCCGGCTTTTGCCCTTGACGATCAAGGCGAGCGAAGGGTCAAGCGGCCGTTCGAAGGTTCTCGACGAGAGATAGGTTGATGTACTGCACCCTACCGGATGCCGTGCGCCGGTTCTTGGCATACCCGAGCCGGCGCATGGCGTCGCCGAAGGATCGCTGACTGACGGGGGCCAGCCCGAGGGTATGGCGGTAGGCCTGATAGGTGCCGAACAGTTCGGTCGCGTCGATTGCTCCGCGCCCAACAGTTTGTCCGCGCAGAAAGTTCGACACCGAACGGTCGATGTTTGAATGATCAACCCGCACTGCACGGTTCGGTATGGTGTCGAAGGGTCGGGTGGGGGCGTTTGATCTCGGCGGCAGCGCAGGTGGCTTCCGGGGGCGAACCTTCGACTTCGATCTTGAAGGTTCGCTGTGGTTCGGAAGCGCGCCCGCGAGCGCAAATCCGATGGCGGGACCAATATCCAGGCTCAGAGCCAGGAGAACAGAGAGCCCGAACGTCACTGTCTCCGGCGCGAGGCCCAGTATGTGCGCCAGCGCGTCCGATTGGGTTGTTGCGGTGATGATGCGCGGCGCCAGGGCGAGCTGTCGTTGGCGCTCGGCGATGGTGCCGGCGAGATCCTGATTATGCCGTTCGAGATCACGGCGCTCACGGGCAGTAAGGTCAGGTTCGCGCAGTCTCGCCCGGATGCGCGCCAGCTCCTGTTGATCATCGCGAAGCGCGATGACAGCTGACCGGTTTTGCTCCGCCTGCAGCACCTGGACGTCGCCGGCGTACGTCCGCGAAGCAAGGCCGAAGCCGACTGTGGAGGAAAACGACAACGCCGTCAGTAGTGCGAACACCACCAGCCCGACGACGCCCATGAGGTGGCGACCGGCACGGTAGGCCAGAACAGATACCGGAAAAGCCAAGGCCTTGAGGCAATCGGCAAACGCGCACGCCATACCATATCGAAAGGATTGAGCGTCCGTCCGGCCGAAGGCGTGGCCGATATCGTACGTGATGCTGACGCTCACCATCAGCATGCCGACAGAGATGCAGAAGAGCAGACCGGCGACGGCTTTATTGGAAAGGCTCGGTGACGGGGATGATGTGGATCGAATCATGGATACCAGCGTTAGCCGGGGGGTGGTGGCTGCCAAGGGTGGCGCGCGGGTTGTTCGTAGATGACCCTTGGGGAGTGCCTGAGGACGCCGCGGGTGCACCGATGATACCGATGATACCGATGATACGTACTGCACCGGCGATCTGTGCTTTCTTGCCGGTGTTGTGTCAGGCTGAAGTACGCGAATATCGGTGCCATCGGTGCGCAAAAGAGCTAACGCTATGACATAGCGTAATAATCTCGCGCACCGATCCTGCACCGGCTCGCGATGTCGCTCAGTTTAAGGCCTTGAGCCCCCGCCAGCCCCGGCTGCGTCGGCCGTACGAGGAGGACAGGTGGACCCGTTTAAATCCGCGACGGCCCAACTCATGCCCCAGGCCCTTCGCGGTCATGGGCCTCTCGCCAATACCCCGCATGTGTTGCGCGTATGAGCGGTAGAGCCGGTCGCATGTATCGGAAAGGTCCAGGTCGAGGACGCACTCGGCCTCGAACCAATCCGCGATGACATCCTGATGTTCAAAGTAGGTGTCTGTGGCGCTGACCACGAGGGGCGGCGGCGCCAGTCCGTACTGTTGCCATGCCACTGCGCCCTCGATGACCCAGTTGAGAATCCGACCCGCTTCGCGGATCAGCTGCATGTCGCGGATCTCCGGCGCGTGCGTGAAGGGGACGATATTAAAACGGCGCCGCACACTCTCGTCCGGCGACGCAAGTGCCGGAGCATGATTGCCGACAATGACAAGTTTGAAGGCGGGGTCGAACTCGAAAAAGTCCCGGTGCATGAAGCGGGCGGCGACCCGGTCGCCGCCGGTGAGTTGCTTGATTTTTGCCTCAGCCCACAGACGGCCCTGCTCGGTTTCCGTGGCAACAATGAGCCGCCGCCCCTGCAACATCGCGATCTCCGTCGGGTGACGGTCGAAGCGCGACGCGGTCAACATCTCCATGGGCGCGCTGCGGGCATAGGTGCCGAAGATCTCCTGCATCGTGTTGACGAGCGTGGACTTTCCAGTCCCGCCCTTGCCATAGACAAAAAAGAGTGCGTGTTCACGCGTGTCGCCGGTAGCGCAGTAGCCAAAGACGCGCTGGAGGAAATCGACCAGCTCCTGGTTGCCGCCCGTTGCCTGATCGAGGAAGGCGAGCCACTGCGCTGGCGCGCCGGACTCTCGTGCAACGATTGTCGACTGCGAAATCTTGAGCGTGGGGTCCGGTGGCATATCGGCGCCGGTGCGAAGATCGACGTACGCGCCGGGCGTGCCCAGCACGAAGGGCTGCGCGTCGAACTGGCTCGTAACAGCGGCGACGCGCGGATCGGACCGGGCGAGGCGCTCCACGCCGGCAATCGCGCTTGCCGACCCAAGCTTCGGCCTGTTCGCATCATCGATCTCGCGGCAGTGCTGCCGGACTCGGTGCTGGATTTCCGACTGGTTATCGATTCGCCAGAGGCCGTCGCGGAAAAGCAGCCATGCCCCGCGCGAGCTGTCGAAGAGCATTTCGCCGTCGTGCCGGTCGACGAACAGCCGTGCCGCCTCGTCTTGCGAAATCACAAGGCGCGCAATGCGGTACGGCGCGTTGGTCTCGGAGCCTCTTCCCTTCAGCCCGGACGCAATGGTCGCCCGGCACGGGGCGTCGCCCTCTTCGGCGAGCAGGCCATTGGTGCCACACGCCGCCAGTAGTGTGTCGTTGACCGCCTGCTCGGTGATGCGTCCTTGACGGACGTCATCCGCTAGTGCGCGCGCCTGCCGGAAAAGGTCGTCATTGCGCCGGCCGGCAGGAGCCACCGACAATTGCGCGCTCGCCCGCTGCAACGCTTCGGCGGCGCGCTCGATCCCGCGATCTGTCCATGGACGAAGTGCTTCGGCGAGGCGATCAACGATGTCGGCTGGCACCACCGGCAGTGCGGCGGCCGGTGTGTCGATGAGTGTCCGCTCAGACGTCCAGGCGTAGGCAGCGCCCGTCTCGGGATGGACCGTCGGCGGGATCACCGTTTGCTGCCCCCGGCCCAGCACTTCTGCCAGCATGCCGGTGGTGGCGTTCGCCGCTCTGATCTTGCGCGGGCTCGCGGTCAGGGTTGGCTCGCGCACAAAGGCCGTGAAGCCGCGCTGGCCGCGCTTCGCAACCAATGGCGCGCCAATAACGTGGATGATCGCGGCCTGGACGGCGGGGTCTTCCGAGTCGATGTCAACGGCGAGGGTGCCGTTGCCGAGAGCTACGCCGACGCCGAGCCCGTCCTGGGCAGCCCACTGTGCGATCTGGCGTTTGTCCGCCGGACCATCGCAGTAGCGGGACCAACCGGGACCTGCGGCCGGGCGCTTGGTGCCGGGGATGATCGGGATGGGCGAATACCCCTGGGCAAGGAGCGCCGGCGCGATCTGGGCGAATGGGCTTTTTGACATGATCAGCGCCTCCGGCCGGAGCGCCGCACATGTCGGACAGACCGCATGGCGGTGTCGGACTTGGGCGGCGGGAGCGCGGGATCTGCAGCTGCGGCTTCCCTGTTGGCAATCCAGGCACTCACGGTTGCCGCTCGAAATCCGATCCGATTTGCCGATAGGCGCAAGGGTTGGGGAAACGCGCGCGCGCGCACAAGGCGCCAGAGCGTGGTGGCACTGATCCCTGTCGCGCGGCACACGTCGGCTCGCGTTAGGACATTTTCGATTTTGTCGGGTGCTTCGCGCTTCACTTGAGACCTCCGTTCAAGGGATGGCGCGGAAGCTGCCTGCAATCGCGTGCGCTGTCGTGGAAAACCCGGCGAGATTCGAAGCTGAACGGGGACGACGTCGCGGTGCTGTCAGGAACGGAGGTGCCGGCTCTTGCGCTCCTGCTCGAGGCGCCACTTGATTGCGGACGCCTTCAGGCGGAAGCCGAACGTCTGCAGCATCGCGTCGACGAACTGCATCATGCGTTTGTCGATCACGAACGGCTGTTTGGCCGGCCCGACCCAGAAGGAGCACGCATTCGACACAAGGCTGGCCAGGGCGGGCTTCAGAGCCGACCGGAGCCGCAGCTCCTCGCCGATATGCGGCGGTTGCCGGAGAAGCTCGGCACGATGATCGCTGACAAGCCGTCGCAATACACCGGGATCGCGGCGGGCCGCTTCGTCATCCTGCCGGAGCTGGTGGATTGCCGGCATGACCGCTCGGTGCTGGTTTGGTGTTAGGCGGGGCATCGGCGGCGAACCGAATTTCTCGACCAGCAGGTGCTGGCGCCGCATGACGTAAATCCGCTGGAGAACCCAGTCGAGGGCGGCGGCGTCTGACGGCTTGTCGCCGCGTGACAGGCGACGCAGTTCCTCCTCGAGCTGGCGCCGCGTTAACCCCTCGGCGAGTGCGATCCTGTCGAGCTGTGCTGCCACACCGGCCGCGCGCAACCATTCAGCGGTTTCATCCCGAGCAATGGATGGCACGCAGCGCGCAACGCGCTGGATGGCGGCATCGGAGATCTCGCAGTCGACATGGTCGCCCGCCGCGGTCGTCGTCGTTACGAGCGCCGCATCGCGCGAAATCCTGTTGCGGCCGATACGGTTCATGCCGCCTGCATATGGCGCCGTGCGACCAGGTCTGCAAGCCGGCTCGCCCAGCGCTCGAGAGCCTCGCGTTTCTCTGTCTCATAGGAGTACCGGTCATAAACCATGCCCGTGATCGTGCCCCGGTCGATGGTCGCGTGGTTCAGCACCTTACCGACGACAACACGGTCGACGCCGCACGCCGCCATGCGGGTTGCAACGGTCCGGCGCAGGTCGTGGACACGCACGTCTGCGAGACCCATCAGCGCGCGCGTGCGGCAGAAGGCCTTCGACGGTGCCGCTCCGGCCATGGGTTCGCCGGATGGCCCCCGAAACAGCGCGCCAGCATCCGGCATCGTCTGGATCTGCTGTTCGATGATGGCGAAGGCAGCCGGCGACAGGGGCACACGGTGCGCGCGGCCGTTCTTCGTCCGGCCGGCAGGGATCGTCCAGACCTGTTCAGCCGCATCGATTTCGCTCGTCGCCATGCCGGTGACCTCGCCGATCCGTTGACCGGTCAGCAGGGCGAGGCGCAGGATATCGCGGGTGGCATCCGTCATCAGGGGCACCGTGCTCACGCCGACCCAGAACGCTCGGATCTCACCATCGTTGAGCACACGGTCGCGCGGTCGCTCCTGTGCCCGTTTGCGGATGCCCAATGTCGGATTCATCTGCACGAGATCCTCGGCGAGGCCCCAGTTGAAAATGGTGCGCGCCAGCGTCAACGTCCGGTTGGCGCGGATGAGGGCGCCGCGCTGGGCCACAATCTCGACGGCACGAATAACGTCGCGCTTGGCGATAGTGTCGACCTTCATGCGGCCAAGGATGGGCAACAGGTCCCGGTTGATCATGGCGAGGTCATCGCGCCACGAGCGCTTCTTGCGCTTGGCGTGCTGCTCGATATAGGCCGTCGCGAGCTGGGCGAAAGTGGCCGCGCGCTTGGCCTCCTGCTTGGCGCCGGCGGGATCTTCGCCGCGCCCGATGCGGGCCAGCAACTCGCGTCCGATCTGGCGCGCGTCGGCGAGCGAATGCCGGGGATACGGCCCGATCGTCGCGCGCCGGCGCCGACCGTCACCGGCGCGACGATAGACCAGGGACCACGACTTGCCGGCGCGCGGGCTGACACGCAATTCGAGTCCGGTGACACGCGTATCCTTCAGCACGTAGCGCCGCGCACCGGGCTTTGCTCCGGCAACGCGCCGGTCGGTCAGCGTCGCGGTCGTCATGGCGCTGAACCTCCCGTGCTGGGGTTCCACTGGGGTTCCAAAACGACGAAGCTTGGCGAAATCTCGTGAATGCGCATGAATGCATTTTATCGCGTCAGACCAATAGCTTCCAGCTTGCAGTAGCGTTCAGCAGATTGCAGGAGATTTCAATCTGGCTAGACTCTTAATCAGCGGGTCGAAGGTTCGAGTCCTTCATCACCCACCATTTCCAGGCTTCGGTAGAGTTGGCTCGCAGCCCGAGCTGCACTCCTGCAGCGAGCCGTGGTATCGCCGCCTTCCGAACGCATCCACCGATCTGATCCACGGCGCACGATATCGAAGGCCGGCCGCTCGCTGCAGCATATATTGCTGGCCGAAGGGACGCGGGACTACCTGACGCTCGTATCAACCCGGAAGAGCTGGCCGCAATCGCTCAGGGATCGATTGACGAGCTTCCTGAGGCTGTTAGGCGCCAGAGATTCCGGCAGCCAGGGTCGGCGCCTATACCAGGGGAGCTGGTCCATCTGGCCCGGAGCGATCGATAGGCATATTGAAGTCCTTGCAGCCAGATGCCGCAGGCCGTGTTCTGTTCCACGAGATGGAGCCATGATCGACGATCTGGTGCTGTGCGGATCGAGCAGGACAATGGGCTGCCCCATGGACCGACGTGCCTTTCTGACCGGTGCCCTCGCCAGCCCCCTGCTGCCGGGCCAAGCCTTGGCGCAAGGGAAGGTTTTGGCGGGCGACATGCATTTCCATTCGTTTTTCGGCGGCAGCCGGTATCACTCGCGGCCCCTGGCCAAAACGCTGACGGCGGGAAACACGACATTGGCGGCCTGGTCTCTGGTCGGCGATCTTCTCTGGTTTGACGTCAAAACCTACATACAAAAAGCGGTTCCCCGGACGGGTGAAGCCCTGGGTTGGTTCCAGCGCGAACTCGCGCGGATAAAGGCTCATGTCGTCGAGCAGAACCTCAAGGTTGTGCGTGGTCCTGCCGATGTGGACCGCGCGTTGGGCGGCGAGCCTCATATCGTCCTGGCCGTCGAGGGAGCGAACTTCATAGAGACGGACATCAGCCGAATCTCGGCCGGTCATCGCCTGGGATTGCGCCAGCTCCAGCTGGTTCACTACACGCGAAACACGATGGGCGATCTCCAGACGGAGCCCCCTGAGCACCGCGGTCTCAGTCCACTCGGCAAGCAGGTCGTGCGCGAATGCAACCGGCGCGGCATTCTGGTCGATCTGGCGCACAGCACGGAGGCGACGGTGATCGATGCGCTGTCCGTTTCCCGGGCTCCCATCGTCTGGTCGCACGGATCGGTCGCGCGTGCCGCATCCGCGTCTTCTTCCGCGCCGGTATGGCGTCGGCGCCAGTTGTCGCTCGATGTGGCCAAAGAGATCGCGCGCAAGGGCGGCGTCGTCGGCCTTTGGTCTTTGACGTCGGACATCGGCAGAACCGCCGAATCGTACGCAGACCGCATGCTCGAACTCGCCGGCTGGCTCGGCGACGAGCATGTGGCGTTCGGGACGGACATCAACGGCCTGGGGCCGTACGGTCTTTTGTCCGGCCACGGCGACTTGCAGCGCGTTGTCGAGCATTGGCGGCGGCAGGGCGTCGACGAGGCGCGGATCGGCAAGCTGGCCATCGGCAACTACGCGCGTGTCCTCAAGCTCGCGCTACAACCGGTCGAAGGCAAATAGACGCTGCGGGGGAAGCGTAGCAATTTGTGCTTTCGAGCCTCCAGGCGACGCCTCCAGCGCCATGGGCTGCGAGCGGGTCGCGCAAAGCGCCGGACCTCGTCATCGAAGGAACCCGTCATGTCAGCCAGGCTCATGATCCTCAACGGACCCAATCTCAACCTGCTGGGGGTGAGGGAGCCGCACATCTACGGCTCGACCACGCTGGCGGCCATCGAGGCGAGCTGCCGCGCGTTCGCCGAGCATATCGGCGCCTCCCTGACATTCGAGCAGTCCAACCACGAGGGACGCCTCGTCGATCTCATCCAGTCCGCACGCCAGAGCGCGGACGCCGTCATCATCAATCCGGCGGGCTACTCGTTCACGTCCGTCGCGATCTACGACGCGCTCAAGGCCTTCGACGGACCCATTGTCGAGGTCCACATCTCCAACATCCATGCGCGCGACGAGCTGCATCGCCATTCGAAACTGTCGAGCGCGGTGACGGGCGTCGTCTGCGGCCTGGGCCCCTATGGCTACATCGTCGCCATGCAGGCCGTCGCGCGGCTCCTCGGGGCGCTGCCTGCCGCGTTGCCCGCTCCGATCCGCAGCGGGCCGCAGTAAGGCGGGCGAGACGTAAGGCGGGCGGCCCGGGCGGCTATTGCCGCGTCAGCAGGTAGAGGTGCGAGACGTAGGGCATCGTGATCCCCGTTGTGCCGAGGCCGTGCGCATCGAGAACGGCGTCGATGCTGGCGCGCAGGGCCTGCTTCTCGGCGCTCGAAAGCCTGGCGATGAAGCTCGTTGAAAGCGCGCGCGCGTGGACGCCGTCGCGCGACATGGCGTGGGGATAGGCCTCGACCAGCTCCCGGTCGAAGCGGAAGCGGGGGTCGCGCAGGATCCATTCCCAGCGCTTCGTCTGGTGACGGGGCGTGTCGCCCGCATGGACATCGATGAGGCGCGACAGCTCGCCGACCCACCCGACGCGGTTGTCGCGCATGTTCCAGATGAGCGCCAGCGTCGCGCCCGGGTGCAGCAGGCGGGCGATCTCGGCAACCGAAGCCTCGTCGTCGAACCAGTGGAAGGATTGCGCGCAGACGACGAGGTCGGCCGAGCCGGTCGCCAGACCGGTGTCGGATGCCGGCCTGTTGACGACCTGCACCTTGGGCTCGCCGGCAAGCCGTGCCGCCATGTCGGCCACCGGCTCGACCGCAACGATGCGGCCGCTGCCGGAGAGGTGCGGCAGCATGAGGCGGGTGAACTTGCCCGTGCCGGCACCGAGCTCGACGACACGGCGGGCGCCGGCAAGGGGCAGTGCGGCAACCAGCGCGGCGGGATAGCTCGGACGTCCCGCCTCGTAGCTGTCGACGGCGCCGCTGTAGCTTTTTGCGACCGTGTTGAATGTCATGCGCGGCCTGCCCGCTTGGCCAAATTCCGGCCGCAGCATGCGCCTGCCGGCGGGCTCATGGTCTTCACGATTTCGTGGTCAGATCGCGGGCTCCGCGGGCTCGATGACGGCGTGCGGACCGCCGGAACCGGGCTATCCTGCGCCATCGCTTGAGGGCAAGAGACGCGCCGATGAGATCGCCACAGCCGCCGTCGCTTCTCGTGTTCGGAGGGCCGTATTCCAACCTGCGGGCGCTCGCCGCGCTGCGCGGCCGGGCCGATGCGCTGGGCATCGATGCGACGCACGTGATCTGCACGGGCGACGTCGTGGCCTATTGCGCGGAGCCGGAGGAGACCATCGGCGCCATCCGGGACTGGGGCTGTCGCGTCGTTGCCGGCAACTGCGAGGAGCAGCTTGCTGCCGGCGCCGACGACTGCGGATGCGGGTTCGCGGAGGATACGGCGTGCGACCGGGCGGCGAAGGACTGGTTCTCGTTTGCCGACCGGCGCGTCGGCGCCGACAGCCGGCGGTGGATGGCCGGGCTGCCGAGGTCGCTGGCATTTGTCTTCGGCGGGTGGCGCTTTCGCGTCGTTCACGGCGGCAGCAGGCAGATCAACCGCTTCGTTTTCGCCTCGGACCGGGCGGCGATCGCCGAGGAGCTGGACGCGGCGAAGGCCGAGATCGTCGTCGCCGGCCACTGCGGCTTGCCCTTCATAAGGAAACTCGGCGGGAGCGTCTGGTTCAATCCCGGCGTGATCGGCATCCCCGCCAACGACGGCACGGCGCAGGTCTGGTTCGGGCTCGTCGCGGTGGAGGACGATGCGCTCGTGCTGTCGACGCACCGGCTCGACTATGACCACGACGGAGCGGCGGCGGCAACGCGGGCTGCGGGCCATGCCGACGGCTATGCCGCGGCCCTGCTGACGGGACTGTGGCCGAGCCTCGACGTGCTGCCGGCGCAGGAGCGGGCTCTGACGGGCCGGCCGCTGGCGGAAACCGTACTGCGGCTGCCTCTCAAGCCGGGCGCCGGTGCGGCCCCATGCGACGTCGAGGCGGTGCACGATCGAGAATTGCCGCCAGAGTGAAGGGCACCTGACCGATCGTGCGGCGCGTGCACGCGATGGCGCATCGCTGCGGCTGAAGCTCGAACAGGCCGACGGGAAAGGTGCCGATTGCCAGCCGTGCGCTTTGCCGCTTTACTGGATGAGGTGGTGTACGGAAAGTCAGTTGGGGGAGGGTGATGTGGGGCAGTTCTTCGGGCTCGTGATTCCGCAGGAGATCGGAGGGTTCTCGGACCCGGAGATCGAGGACATCGAATCCCGGAATGCCGGATGGGGCTATTGCGCCAACTACAACTCGGGTCCCTACGACCGCCACATGACGGTCTATGCCTACGATCTCGGGATCAGCGCTATTCCCGCCGACATCAGGGCCGATGCGGTCGTGAGCGAGTTCTTCCGCTCCAAGGCCGAGATCGAGAGCAACGTCGATGAGGCCCTGCACGACGCGGACGAGATCATGCATGTCGGTGATGCGCCGCGCTTCCTGTGCTCGCGGTTTTCGCAGATCGTTCCGCGCGGCGGCAAACCGATGGCCAGCAACCTCTACCTCGGGAGCTGGCAGAACAAGTTCGTCAAACTGCGCCTGTCACGCAGCCTGATCGATTTCGACGAGCCGGAACTCGACGAGATCGCGCTCCTGTGGGCGCGCCATCTCTGGCCGTAGTCTCCCGAGAGCTGCCGGCGCGTGCCGGACCAGGCGAGCCATTGCCATCCGCTGCCGGCGGCGGGTGCGGCGGGCCGGATCGATGAATGCGGGATGAACGCGGAGTTGGTCCTCCGTTCATGCGACGCATGATGATTTGCCGTGCACAGTGATGCCGGTCGGCGCGTCCGCCGGCATGTCGTACTTCGCCACCCCAGGGAGATGATCGCTATGCTGAAACTTGCCGCTGTTACTGCCGCCGTTCTGCTGTCCACGTCGGTCTATGCGCAGGCAGCCACCTGCAAGGCGCAGGCCGCCGAGAAGAAGCTCGCCGGCGCCGCGCTGACGAGCTTCATGACCAAGTGCGAGAAGGACGCCAAGGCCACCTGCACGAAGGCCGCCGCGGACAAGAAGCTCGCCGGCGCCGCCAAGGACTCCAACGTGAAGAAGTGCGTGACGGATTCCGTCGGCAGCTGAGCCGCCGGCAAAATCGACGTACGCGAGGACGGGCCGCTGGAAGACAGCGGCCCGTTTTCTTTTGTGGGCACGGCTGCGGCGGCCGCCGCGCTCGCCATGACAAACCGTAAGAATCGCGATAGCACAAAACGTAGGATTGATAGTCGATACGCGTTGTCCCTGAACCGATACCGGCATTTTCACGGATCATTTCGCTGCCGATGACTGCAACATTTTCGCACGGAGACGCCATGCTCACCGAGCCACATTTCTCGAAACGGCCGCTGTACCTGCAAGTCAGAGACCTTCTCGTGCAGCGTATCGTTGCAGGCGACTGGAAACCCGGCGCGGCGATTCCCAACGAGCTCGAACTGGCGCAGAGCCTCGGCGTCAGCCCGGGGACGATGCGCAA
>JBFWWW010000038.1:0-10593 GCA_050245975.1 Hyphomicrobiaceae bacterium | reverse complement strand
TGTACCTGCAAGTCAGAGACCTTCTCGTGCAGCGTATCGTTGCAGGCGACTGGAAACCCGGCGCGGCGATTCCCAACGAGCTCGAACTGGCGCAGAGCCTCGGCGTCAGCCCGGGGACGATGCGCAAGGCGCTCGACACCCTCGAGGCCGAGCACCTGCTGAGCCGGCAGCAGGGTCGCGGCACGTTCGTGCTCGACCACAGCTCGGACGAGCTGGCCGTCCGCTTCAGCAACATCCGCGGCGCCGACGGACATCGCATCACCGGCACGCCCGTAAGCGTGGCGCTGTCGTTCGGCGAGGCAACCGAGCTCGAGCAGCGCAGACTGTGGCTGAAGACCGGCGCGCCGGTGATCCGCATGCAACGCATGCGCACGCAGGGCGAGGTCCCGTTCATGGACGAGCAGGTGAGCCTGCCGCGCGCGCTGTTTCCCGATGTCCGGGACGTCAGCTCCGTGCCGCTGCGCATCGCCGTGCTGGCGCAGCGGCACGGCATCATCCTGTCGCGGGCCGAAGAGCGGCTGAACGTGGCGGCAGCGACAAAGGATGTCGCGCAGCGCCTGGCGCTGCCGGACGGCGCGCCGCTGCTGCAGCTCGACCGCATCGTCTACGACATCGACGGCCGCCCCGTGGAATGGCGCAGCGCGCACTGCCATCTCGGCGAGAAATATTATCTGAGCATCATGGAATAGGGATGGGCGAGGGGAGATGTCCGCGCGGTTTTGAATATCGGTAGAATTTTATTCAAAGGCATCGCCGCTCATGACGGACCGGACGACGCAATCAAGCTATTGAAATAAACACATAAATCCGCCTTGTGCGGCGCATCCTTCGAATGATGCCGGATAACGCGTGCAGACTATCTCAAATTGAATGTATTGCGGCGGAATATTTTAATTCTGTTTCCCGGAGCATATTGAATATACCCGATCGCTCGCATGAAATCGCCGTGTCGGGAGATGCGACGCGGGCGACGAGAGAAGGCAGGCGATCATGGCGACCTTCGCCAGTCAGGCAACGACGATCGAGACGCTCGGGAGCGCCGAGGGCGAGAGCCCGCGCGCGTGGTCCGAGGCGACGCTGGCGCGCATCCGCCGCCGCATGGAGCGCGTCTGCCGCGACCACGGCGGCGTGCGCCTGTCGAGCGGTGCCGACCATGTGCGCGTGCACGCTTCGGGCGCCGAGGGGTTCGACGCAGGCATCGTGCTGTCGGACGGCGCCTGCATCGTGACGCTGGGCGCCTGGCACGACGACTTCGACAGCGTCGACATGGCGATGGAATACCTGGAGCTGGCGGTGAAGGGTGCGCTGCGCCTCAAGATCGAGCGCGTCGGCGCCCGCCCGCGCCGCTGGACCGTCGAGCGGCGCCAGGACGATCAGACCTGGGTCGAGGCGGCGATGATGGACGTGCCGATGTTCTTCCGCACCGGCACGCGTTCGACGACGTACCTGCGCAACGACTTCCGCGGCTCCGCGCACGCCTGAGGCGATGCGGATAACCCGGCTGGATCAGGCCCGGCTGGATCAGGACGGTGCGGGCGCCTTGTTGATGCGGTAGAGCTGGAAGCGCGTGCCGTCCTGCAGCAGCGTCAGGTGGTCGGCGGAGGGATTGGGCGCGTCGTCCTCCGTGAACAGCACGTAGAGATAGTCGTAGCGCGCGTGCCAGCCGTGCCAGTAGTCCGTCTGGCCGCCGTCGTCGTCTTCGTTGTCGAGATCGAGGACGAGCTGGCCGACCGACGGCGGCGTGCCGTCCTCGCTATCGACATAGCCGGCGAACTCCGGCTTCACATGCATGATCTGCTTGCCGACGACGGTGAAGGCCGTCGTCACCAGCGCCGAGCGCTCGATCATGGCGATGCAGGCCGCGTGCACGAGGCCGAGGTCGGCCACTTCGTCGCCGGAGGCGCGGTCGGCATAGGCGACGAGCACCTTCGATCCGGGCTTGATGCGCTTCACCGATGCCCTGAATTCGCGCGTCGTCACCGAAAGGTCGGACCAGGAGGCATCCACCTCGATGACGCGCACCGCCAGCAGGGTCAGCAGCACGGCGAGGAAGCCGCGCCGCACGAGGCGGTGGTGCATGCGGATGTCGATGCAGCTCGCCGCCATGAAGGCGACGGCGATGGGCAGGCGCTGGTCGGCCATGTAGCTGGCGAACAGGATGCGCGGCATGGCGAGATAGATGACGACGCCGACAACGGCCAGGACCGCGCCGTAGGGGTGGATGCGCATCAGATTGCGCCGCACGACCCAGACCGCGGCGGCGGCGATGATGGCGGTCATGGCGAAGGCCACGATGTCGGAATAGACCTCGATGACATACATGAGGCCGTCGATCTTGCCGCGCGGCTCCCAGCTCATGTCGGTGGCCAGCTGCATGGTCGGGCTGGCCAGCAGCAGCGGGACCACCGGCAGCAGCGGAATGCCGCTGGCGCAGAAGTCGATCAGGCTCGGCAGCAGCGGACGGTCGCGCAGCTGCCACAGGCGCCACAGCTCCCAGGCCAGCAGGCCGAGCGCATAAAGGCCGACGGCGAACAGGTGGCAGAAGAAGAGCGCGATCACGAACAGCGTGGCGGCGGCCATGCGCCAGGGCCAGGCGCGGTCGCGCAGCCAGATCCACGCCGCCAGGGCCCACAGCGTCAGCCCGATGCCGAAGATGTAGTTCATCACGCCGACGAGGAAGACGTAGTTGTAAAGCAGCGGCATGGCGATGAACGGCACCACCGACCAGCGCCCGAAAAGCGCGCGATGCAGGGCCAGCATGCCCGACACGATCAGCGCGAAGGTGAGGAAGGTGAAGACCTGGCCGGCCAGATAGACACGCATCATGCGCGCCAGCGGCGGCACGATCACGTCCATCATCACGTTGGGAATGATGGCCCACTGGATCTGGTAGTAGCGGCTGAGGTCGGGGTCGGCCGCGCCGCGCGCGATGACATGCATGCGGGCGAGATGATTGACGTAGTCCGACAGCGGCGGCAGCGGGTGGGTCCACAGCGGGATCGACACCAGCAGCAGCAGAACGAAAAAGAGGACGCCGACCTGACCTGGCGAGAAATCGGACACACGCCGAAGGGGAAGGTGGGCGGGTAGGACGGCCTGCGTCATTGCGTGACCTGCGTGAGGCGTCCCGCGCCAAGCTGCGCGGCCGGTCAGGGTCGAGGAGCGAACCTGTTCCGTTGCCGCCGGCGCACCTGCGCGACCGCGGCGGGCGAGCCTGCATAGCTCAAGTCGCAGGTCAGATCGAGGCACCTGTTGTCACGGTGCGCAGGTTTGCGCCGGACTGATGCCCGACCGCACCCCTGCGGCGCAGAATCGGCGGATCGAGGCGGCGGATGAGCCACACGACGATGGAGACGTTGAGAAGGTTCCAGGCGATGCCGTTGAGGAACGCGGCCTGGTAGGACCCCGTGAGGTCGAAGATGACGCCGGACAGCCAGCCGCCCAGCGCCATGCCGAGCAGCGTCGCCATGAATACGAGCCCGACGCGGGTGGCCGCGGCGCGGACGTCGAAGTACTCGCGCACGATGATGGCGTAGCTCGGCACGATGCCGCCCTGGAAGAGGCCGAACAGGCCCGACACGATGTAGAGCGAGGTCAGGCCGTCGAACGGCAGATAGAGCAGAAGCGCGATCCCCTGAAGGATCGAGCCGAGCAGGAGCGTGCGCAGGCCGCCGATGCGGTCGGCGAGAAAGCCGGAGGCGAGACGGCTGATGATGCCGAGGCCCAGCATCAGCGACAGCATCTCCGCGCCGCGCGCCGCGCCGTAGCCGAGGTCGCCGCAGTAGGCGACGATGTGGACCTGCGGCATCGACATGGCCACGCAACAGGCGATGCCCGCGACCACGAGCAGGACCTGCAGCAGATTTGGCGGCAGCGGGCGGCCCGTGGGTGCGGGCCGTGCGTGTGAGGCGGGACCGGCTGCCGGAACGGCGTCGGAAGCCGGCGGCGGACGGCGGAAGGCGAGCGACAGCGGCAGCAGCGTGACAAGGCAGATGAGGCCGATGCCGATGTGCGTCTGCCGCCAGCCGATGGTCTCGATCATGTGCTGGATGATGGGCGGCCACACGGCGCCGGCGATGTAGTTGCCGCTGGCGCAGATGGCGACGGCGATGCCGCGCCGCCTGCTGAACCACAGCGAGACGTGCGCCACGAGCGGGCCGAACAGCGCCGAGCTGCCGAGCATGCCGATCAGGAGGCCGTAGGACAGCTCAAAGACGACGGCGTTGGGCGCGAGCCCGGCGAGCACGTAACCGGCGCTCAGGATCAGCGTGCCGCCGACGATCGGCAGCAGGATGCCGAAGCGGTCGGCGAGCCTGCCCGTCAGCACGCCGCCGATGGCGAAGCCGATCATCGTAAAGGTGTAGGCGAGCGACACCGCCGCGCGGCTGAGGCCGAAATCGGCCTGGACCGCGGGCAATGCGACGACGACCGACCACATGCCGACATTGCCGATGAGGCCGAGAAGCACTGCGGCGCCGAGACGCCGCCAGGCGCGCGCGGAATCGATGTCGTTGGGCGGGGAACCCGCAAGCGCTGGTGAGGTGGAGGGCACGGGTGCGGTCATCCCTGGCTGGGCGCGGCGGAACGCAGGCGGTTGGGAAGGTCAAGGCCGACGCCGCTCAGGGCGCCGAACAGGCTGTCGAGGCGCGCCACGTCGGCGGGCGGCAGAGGCGGCTTCAGGATGTCGGCGACGTTCTGCTTCAGATGCGCGACGCTGCCGGTGCCGAACAGGACGACGTCGATGCCGGGCTCGTGGCGCGCGTAGCGGTAGGCGGCTTCCGTCAGGCTCGCCGCGCCGCCGGCGTGGAGGAGGAAGGACAGCGGCCTGTCGGCTTCGGCAAGCTCGCCCGGCACCCGGCCGGCGGCAGCCAGATCGCGCAGCGTCGCGCGCAGCAGGTCGGGCCTGGAGAAGATGTTGCGCACGACGAACATGGCGAGCGTGCCGATGCGCGCGCGCTGCGTCGCGGGCAAAAGCGCGCGCCGGGCGACCTGATGCATCATGTGGAAGGCGAGCATGACGACGTCCCAGGGCGCATCGGCGACCGCCCGCTGCAGCATGTGCTGGTCGGGATCGCGCGGCGACGTCTCGGTGATGCCGAGGTGGCGCAGCTTGCCCCTGGCGCGCTCGCGCTCGAGCGCGGGCACGATCTCGGTCAGGCAGTGATCGTAGTAGTCCGGCGCAACGCCGTGCAGGTGATAGATATCGACATGATCCGTGCCGAGACGCTTCAGGGAGGCATCGAGGTTGGCGACGACGGCGGCGGCGCTCATCGCCTTGCCGGCCTGCTCGATGCGGCTCTTGGTCGACAGGACGACGCTGTCGCGCGGCAGCGCGGCGACCGCCTTGCCGACGATCGTCTCGGTGCCGTAGGCCTCCGCGGTGTCGATGAAGTTGACGCCGAGGTCGAGCGCGGTGCGCACCAGCGCTACCGACTCCGCCTCCGTGGCGCCGGCATCCATGCCGAGCCGGCTGTTGCCGCCGGCGCCGAGGCCGGCGACGCTCACCTTGAGGCCGGTGCGGCCGAGCGTCGTGTACTGCATGTCCATGGGAAGCTCCGCGCGGGGCAGTTTCGGCTGTGCTTTGAGGGCTGTGTTTCGAGGGATAGCGCCTTGTCGGCGAGGCGTCAGGTCCGGGCGGCGAGCTCCGCGATCTCGGCCTCGCTGAAGCCGAACTCGGCCAGGACCTCGCGCGTGTCCGCGCCGCGCGCCGGCGGGAGGCCGACCACCTTGCTCGGTGTCCGCGACAGGGTGACCGGCTGTCCGACGACGTTGAGGGTGCTGCCGTCGGGGCGCGGAAGGCTCTGCACGACGCCGAGATGAGCGACCTGCGGATCGGCGAACACCTCGTCGATCGCATTGATGGGCCCGCAGGGCACGCCGGCGGCGTTGAGGCGCTCCACCCAGGCCGCGCTGGTGCGGCCCTTGAGCCGGCCTTCCAGCTCGGCGTTGAGCGCGTCGCGGTTCTTCGAGCGCGCCGCGGCGGTGGCAAACTCGGGCCGTTCGGCCAGCGCATCGGCGTCGAGCGCCTGGCACAGGCGCTGCCAGATCGCCTGACCCGACGCCGCGATGTTGATGTAGCCGTCCGATGTCCTGAAGACGCCGGTCGGGATGCTGGTCGGATGGTTGTTGCCGGCCTGCCGGGGCACCTCGTGCGCGTTGAGCCAGCGCGAGGCCTGGAAGTCGAGCATGAAAATCTGCGCCTGCAGCAGGGATGTCTCGACGCACTGGCCCTTGCCGGTCTCGTCGCGCTCCAGCAGCGCCGTCAGGATGCCGAGGGCGCAGAACAGGCCGGCGGTGAGGTCGGCGACCGGGATGCCGGCGCGCATCGGCCCCTGGCCGGGCTGGCCGGTGATGGACATGAGGCCGCCCATGCCCTGCGCGATCTGGTCGAAGCCGGGACGGCCCGCGTAAGGGCCCGTCTGGCCGAAGCCGGAGATGCTGGCATAGACGAGGCGCGGATTGCGCTTGCTCAGCGTGGCGTAGTCGATGCCGAGCCGCGTCTTCACGTCGGGGCGGAAATTCTCCACGACGACGTCGGCCTTGTCGGCAAGGCGCAGGAAGGCGGCGAGGCCCGCCTTCGACTTGAGGTCGAGGCTGATGCTGCGCTTGTTGCGCTGGAGGTTCTGGAAGTCGGGGCCGTCGCGCGAGCCGCCCATGCCGTCGTCGCCGGCCTCCGGCATCTCCACCTTGATGACGTTGGCGCCCCAGTCGCCGAGCTGGCGCACGGCCGTCGGGCCCGAGCGCACGCGCGTCAGGTCGAGCACGGTGAAGCGGGCAAGGGCGGTCGAGGCGAGAGGGCGCGGCATGGGATCCAGCTTTTTCGGGCGTCGGTGGGCTTCTGTGGCCGCGCGCCGGCGCGGCGTCAATGACGGCGATCTTGGCCGGGGCGCAAGCGCGGCGCAAGCGGAACCGGCAAAGGCGGTGTTGCGGCGCAATAGTTGCGCTATGGTCGTGCGACCACGGCGCGACGAACCGGGATGGAGAGCACGATGACCGACGAACGACTGATGGCCTTCCGCAAGGACGGGATCGGCCATGTGGTCTTCAACAATCCGGCCAAACTCAACGCGGTGTCGCGCGACATGTGGCAGAAGCTGGGCGATGTGCTGGCGGAGTTCGCGGCCGACGGCGACGTGCGCGCCGTCGTGGTGAGCGGTGCAGGCGGCAAGGCCTTCGTGTCGGGCGCCGACATCTCCAAGTTCGAGAGCGAGCGGGCGAGCCAGGAGGCGGCGGCGCAGTACAACGCCACCGCCGCGCGCGCCTACGAGGCGCTCTACGAGTTCCCGCGGCCGACCGTCGCCAGGATCACCGGCTACTGCATCGGCGGCGGCGTGAACCTCGCCGCCTGCTGCGACCTGCGCTACTGCAACGAGGGCGCGCGGTTCGGCGTGCCGGCCGGCAAGCTCGGGCTCGGCTACGGCTATGCGCCGGTGCGGCGCCTGGCGGAGATCATCGGCCTGCCGCGCACGCTGGAGATGATCTACACGGCGCGGCAGTACTCGGCGGCCGAGGCGGAGGCGATGGGACTGGTGCAGCGCGTGGCGGCGGACGCGGACCTCGAAGCGGTGGTGGACGAGGTGACGCGCCAGATCGGCGCCAACGCGCCCATGACGCTGGCGCTCGCCAAGGCGTCGGCCAGCGAAATCCGCAAGCCGGAGGCGAAGCGCGATCTCGCCCGGCTCGACCGGCTGGCGCAGGCCTGCTTCGACAGCGCGGACTATGCCGAGGGCCGCAAGGCCTTCATGGAGCGGCGCAAACCGGTGTTCCGCGGAAAATGAGCGCCGGCCCCGCACAGGACGTCGACGCGACCGCGCTGGGCGACTGGCTCAGGGCCAACGTCGCGCCCTTTTCGGGAGCGGTGACGCTGCGCCGCTTCGAGGGCGGACAGTCGAACCCGACCTATCGCGTGACGGCGGGCGGGCGCGACTACGTGCTGCGGCGCAAGCCGCCGGGCAAGCTGCTCGCCTCCGCGCATGCCGTCGATCGCGAGTTCCGCGTCATGACGGCGCTGGCCGGGACGGACGTGCCTGTCGCGCCCGTGCGCGCGCTGTGCATGGACGAGGGCGTGATCGGCACGGCGTTCTACGTCATGGATTTCGTGCCCGGCCGCGTGCTGTGGGACCCGGCGCTGCCGGGCATGACGGCGGCCGAGCGTGCGGCGCACTATGACGAGATGGGGCGCGTGATCGCGGCGCTGCACCGGATCGACCCGGCTGCAGTGGCGCTCGAGGACTTCGGCCGCCCCGGCAACTACATGGCGCGCCAGATCGCGCGCTGGACGAAGCAGTACCGCGCCTCGGAGACGGAGCCCATCCCGGCGATGGACCGCCTCATCGCGTGGCTGCCGGAGCACGTGCCGCCGGCCGACGAGACGTCGATCGTGCATGGCGACTTCAGGCTCGACAACCTGATCTTCCACCCCACGGAGCCCAGGGTGCTCGCGGTGCTCGACTGGGAGCTGTCGACGCTCGGACATCCGCTGGCGGATTTCGCCTATCACGCGATGGCGTGGCGGCTGACGCCGGGCGAGTTCCGCGGGCTGGCGGGGACCGATCTCGGCGCGCTGGGCATCCCGACGGAGGCGGCCTACGTCGCGGCCTATTGCCGGCGGACCGGACGCGACGGCATCGCGCACTGGGACACGTATCTCGCCTACAACATGTTCCGCCTCGCCGCGATCCTGCAGGGCATCATGGGGCGCGTGCTGGAGGGCACGGCGGCGAGCGCATCGGCGGCCGAGACGGGCGCGCGGGCGCGGGCCATCGCGGAAGCCGGCTGGCGGCAGGTGGAGCGCCTCGAGGCCGGCGGCTGAGGCACGATGCGCATGACGGACGGGCGCACGGTTGCGCACCGCCGGGGGGCCGCTAGTGTGAGCGCTCGATCGAATAGGGACACGCTCAGGAGTTGCCGCACATGACCGACCGCTACGCGCACTACAAGGCGCTGAAGTTCGAGCGCGTGAAGCCGCGCGTGCTGGAGGTCGTGATGTCGAAGCCCGGCAAGCTCAATGCGCTGGACGAGACCGGCCACCGCGAGCTGGGCGAGGTGTTCCGCGACGTCGAGCGCGATCCCGAAACGTCGGTGGTGCTGCTGCGCGGCGAGGGCGGCGTGTTCTCCGCCGGCGGCGACCTCGCCATGATCCAGAAGATGGCGGCCGACTGGCATGTGCGCACCCGCATCTGGAAGGAGGCGAGCGACCTCGTCTACAACGTCATCAACTGCTCGAAGCCCGTGGTGGCGGCGATCGAGGGCCCGTGCGTCGGCGCGGGCCTCGCCGCGGCGATGGTGGCCGACATCACGGTGGCCGGGCGGCGCGCGCGCATCATCGACGGGCACACGCGGCTCGGCGTGGCGGCGGGCGACCACGCGGCGATCGTCTGGCCGCTGCTGTGCGGCATGGCGAAGGCGAAATACTACCTGATGCTGTGCGAGACGCTGACCGGCGAGGAGGCCGAGCGCATCGGCCTTGTTTCGAAGGTTGTGGACGACAACATGGTGGTGGAGGCGGCGCGCGATATCGCCGTGCGGCTTGCCGACGGCGCGCCGGCCGCGATCCGCTGGACGAAGCACGCACTCAACAACTGGCTGCGGCTCGCCGGGCCGACGTTCGATGCCTCGCTCGCCATGGAGTTCATGGGCTTCTCTGGGCCGGAGCTCAAGGAGGGCATGACGGCGCTGGTGGAGAAGCGGCGGGCGAAGTTCGACCCGACCGAGCCGTTCTAGACGGCGGTACAGGAGACGTCGATGACGAAGCTGCAGACACAGGGCGTCCACCACATCACGCTGGTGGGCGCAAACCGGCAGACGTCCGTCGATTTCTGGCAGGGCGTGCTCGGCATGCCGCTGGTGTTCGAGCAGCCGAACCTCGACGCGCCCGACCAGAACCATCTCTATTTCGACCCCGGCGACGGGCGGCTCATCACCATCTTCACGAGCGAGGACTGGAAGCCCGACCGGATGCCGAACCCGACCAACGTCGGCAACGTGCATCACCTGGCGTTCATCGTCTCGCGCGCTGTCTACACGCAGGCGAAGGCGCGGCTCGACGCGCTGGGCATCGGCAACTCGGGCGAGGTGGACCGCGGCTTCATGTATTCGATCTATTTCCGCGAGCCGCTGGGGCAGCTGCTGGAGCTCGCCTGCTACAAGTTCGAGCCGCCGGCGGGCGCCACGCATGCCGACGTGCTGCGCGAGGCGCACAACATCCGGCTCGCCAAGGGCGCCCACAACATCGCCGACGAGCACCTCGCCGACGCGATCGAGCTGCTGTCGCGCAAGCCGGAGCCGAGGACGTCCTGACACGACCTGGAGGCAGACCATGAGCTGGCAGAACGCAGCCGACCCGGTACCGGGCGACAAGCACTCCTGCAGTGCCATCGAGCAGGTGATCGTGCCGCGGGCGCGCGATCTCGGCGGCTTCGAGGTGCGCCGCGCGCTGCCCTCCGCCGGCCGGCGCATGGTGGGGCCGTTCATCTTCTTCGACCAGATGGGGCCGGCGGAATTCCTGCTCGGCAACGGCATCGACGTCAGGCCGCATCCCCACATCGGTCTCGCCACGGTGACCTACCTGTTCGAGGGCGAGATCTACCACCG
>JBFWWW010000037.1:0-24983 GCA_050245975.1 Hyphomicrobiaceae bacterium | reverse complement strand
GGAGGCAACATAAGGGACGTCGAAGTGATTGAGCTGGTAATGCAGGCCGACCGGCGTCACGTCATGGCGCAAGGCTTCGAGGAGGAGACCCGAATTGCGATTGGCGAGTTGGACTTCCTCGCGCGAGAAGAGGCCGTCGGTATGCGGGCGCGAGGAGCGGCTGCTGAAGGTGTCGTTAGACATTCGCGCAGGATTTCCTGTTGCGGAGGACATACAGGCGACGGTAGCAAACGATGGACGTCACACCATCGGATTTATTGTCGCTTCGCGGCGGACTTTGGTGCGCTTCGCGCCCGTCGTGTGGCAAAGGCCGATGCAGGAAGGGCGAAGACCTCGCCTTCGCTGCCTTCGGTGTCGAGCCAGAGGAAGGGAAGAGACGGAAACTCGGCTTCGAGCAGCTCGCGACCCGTACCGATCTCGACGACAAGCTGCCCCGTAGGCGCAAGGTGATCCGGCGCGGCCTTGAGGATCCTACGCACGAGGTCGAGCCCGTCAGGCCCGCCGGCATGCGCCATCGACGGCTCGTGCCGGTATTCGGGCGGAAATGCCGCCATTTCCGCCGCGGCGACGTAGGGCGGATTGGCAATGATGAGATCATAGCGCGCGGCGGCGAGCTCCGCGAAGAGATCGGACCGGATCAGGGAAATGCGCGCATCGAGCCCGTAGTCGGCAACATTCGTCGTCGCGACGTCAAGCGCGTCTTGCGACAGGTCGGACGCATCGACGTGGGCGCCGGGAAAAGCCAGGGCAGCGAGAACGGCGAGGCAGCCGGAGCCGGTGCACAGGTCGAGAATGCGAGCCGGTGGTCTGTCGTCCGCGACAACGGACGACAGGCCATCCCGCAACAGCTCGCCGATGTAGGATCGCGGGACGATGACGCGCTCGTCGACATAGAACGAATGGGCCCCGATCCAGGCCTTGTGCAGAAGATAGGGGGCCGGCTTGCGGGTTGTGATGCGTTGCTCGATGAGGTCGGCGATGCGCGTGCGTTCGTCGCGCGTGAGGCGGGCGTCGAGCCAGGGCTCGAGCGCGTCGATCGGCAAATCAAGCGCGGAGAGGATCAGATAGGCGGCCTCATCGAGCGCGGTTGCCGTGCCATGACCGTAAGAGAGCCGTGCCGCATTGAAGCGGCTCACTGAGTAGCGCAGCCAGTCACGGATGGTGACAAGATCGTCGCGCGCGACATCCGAAGCAGCCACGATCGATCCAACCAGCTAGAATTTGACCTGCGGCGGGGCGGATACGGCCGCTCGCTCTGTTTCGTCGACGTTGAAGAAGTCCTGCGCTGCGAACCCCAGAGGTCCGGCAACCAGAACGGCAGGAAAACTCTCTCGCGTGGCGTTGTATTCCGCGGCCACGTTGTTGAAGAACCGGCGTGCGGCGGCAATCTTGTTTTCGATGTCCGAGAGCTCGGACTGGAGCTGCTGGAAATTCTGGTTGGCTTTGAGATCGGGATAAGCCTCGGCCAGAACCATGAGCTGGCGCAAACCGGCGCTGAGCTGGTTTTCCGCAGCGGCCTGCTCGGCGGGCCCCTGGGCGTTGACGGCGGCGTTGCGGGCGCGGATGACGTTTTCGAGCGTTTCGCGCTCGTGCGTCGCGTAGCCCTTGACGGTTTCGACAAGGTTGGGAATGAGGTCGTGGCGCTGCTTGAGCTGCACGTCGATGTCGGAGAAGGCCTGGCGGCTGCGCTGACGCAGCGTCACGAGGCCGTTGTAGGTGCCGATCAGCCATAGAACGATCAGCACCAGGACGCCGACAACTACCCATCCTGTAACGCCCATGCGTTCCTCCCGGAATTCCAGCCCGCCGCGGTCACGATGATCTCATACACGGGATCAAACGTCGGATCGCGCGCGAAAGACCGATTGTCCTTAAGTTTGCTGAAAAAGAAAATGCCCCGCGCGAGGCGGGGCATCTCCTTAAAATGCGCGGACGCCGGCTCGGCGCCCGTACAACCGCTAGATGCGGGTGATGTCGACATCCTTCGTCTCGGGCAGGAACAGAAGCCCGATGACGAAGCTCATTGCAGCGATCACCACCGGGTACCACAGACCCGAATAGATGTCGCCGGTGGCCGCCACGATGGCGAAGACGGTGGCCGGCAGGAAGCCGCCGAACCAGCCGTTGCCGATGTGGTAGGGCAGCGACAGGCCGCTGTAGCGGATGCGGGTCGGGAACAATTCCACGAGCCAGGCCGCAATCGGTCCATAGACCATGGTCACGTAGATGACCAGGATCCACAGCAGGGCGACGGTCGGCACGTAGCTGATCTGAGCCGGATCGGCCTTGGCGGGATAGCCATGCTTGGCGATGGCAGCCGACAGGACCTTGGCGAAGTTGGGATTGGTCGTCGAGATGGTCTCTTCGCCAACCTTCACAACAGCCGGTTGTCCCGCCGGGCCCGCTTCGTTGGTGTAGCTCACGGACGCGGCGACCAGTGCCGCCTTGGCCGTGTCGCACGAGGTCGAGAACTTTTCCGTGCCCGTCATCTTGAACTGGAACGAGCACTGTGCCGGATCAACGACAACCACGACCGGTGAGCCGTTCAGCGCCTTCTCCAGGGCCGGGTTCGCGTAGTGCGTTATGGCCTTGAAGATGTTGAACGGAGACATCGGCGCGTAGGTCAGCACCGCCAGCAGGAAGCCCAGCATCATGATCGGCTTGCGGCCGATTTTATCGGACAGCCAGCCGAAGATGATGAAGAACGGCGTGCCAAGGGCGAGCGCGACGGCGATCATGATCTGCGCCGTCGTGGCGTCGACCTTGAGCGTCTGGGTCAGGAAGAACAGCGCGTAGAACTGTCCGCCGTACCAGACGACCGCCTCGCCGGCCGTTGCGCCGAGGAGCGCGAAAATCGCGATCTTGGCATTCGACCACTGGCCGAAAGCCTCGCTGAGCGGGCGCTTCGAGGTCTTCCCCTCTTCCTTCATCTTCTGGAAGACCGGCGACTCGTTGAGTTTGAGCCGGATCCAGATCGAGACCGCCAGCAGGACGATCGAGAGCAGGAATGGAACGCGCCAGCCCCAATCCGCGAAGGCCTGTTCGCCCAGGATGTTGCGGACGCCGATAACGAGCAGCAGAGCCATGAAAAGGCCAAGTGTCGCCGTCGTCTGGATCCATGACGTGTAGTAGCCGCGCTTGCCGGGAGGGGCGTGCTCGGCGACGTAGATCGCCGCACCGCCGTATTCACCACCGAGCGCGAGGCCCTGCACGAGGCGCAGTCCGATCAGAACGATCGGCGCCATGATACCCCACTGCGCATAGGACGGCAGCACGCCGATGAAGAACGTGCCAAGGCCCATCAGGATCATGGTGATGAGGAAGGTGTATTTCCGTCCTACGATGTCACCGATGCGGCCGAACACGAGAGCGCCGAGCGGGCGGACGGCAAAGCCCGCCGCGAACGCCAGCAGCGTGAAGATGAACGCGATGTTGGGCGGCACGTTCGAGAAGAAGTACTTGGCGAGAAAGACGCCAAGCGTTCCGTAGATGTAGAAGTCGTACCACTCGAAGACGGTGCCGAGAGACGAGGCGAAAATGACGAGCCTCTCGTCGGATGTCATCCCCCGGGAGCGGGGCGCATCTGCGGTAGCGGTTGCCATGAGTCGATTCCTCCACTTGCGAGCCCCATGTTGGGTCTTGGGACCGCGGTGGCTGATTGTCTGCCACAGCGTTTGAGCGGAGGCCGCCTGCCTGTTCGTCTATCATACTTTTGTTCAATGATTTAGATTTAAACTATTGATTATAAAGAAAAATATTTTTTGTTTTGCATTTTTTCGACTTCGATTGCCCACGCAATCTTTTTTCTGGCGTTGCCTCGCCGTACAAGTGAAGCGACGGGAACAAGTGAAGCGATGGGAATGAAAGCTGAACCCACTGGCAAGCGATCCGCGCGGCGTCCGACGAAGCCGCGGCGGGGCCCGCGCGCGGCCGATGTGTCGGCCGATGCATTGGAGGTGCAGCGGGAAGCATTGCTGCATCGACTGGAGAACCTTGCGACGGTGGCGCGGAATGCGCCCGGTTTCCGCAGTGCGGCGCGCCTGCTCAACCAGCGTTTTCGCATCTCGAAGCTAACCGCGCGTGTTGCCGTGCTGGAGGCGGCGGCGTTCCTGATCACGGTGCTCGAGCTGAAATTCCCGCTCGGGTGACGGACGCAGGATTTCTTGCCGCCCCAGTCTCACCGACCCCCATGAGTCAATCGAGGCGATGATCCCAAGCGCGCGCATTCTCGCCCACTGGTACTTCCATCTTCCGAACCTCGTCCTGGCGGTTTTGACCTACCTGGTGCTCGCCCGCTGGGTGGTGGTGCCTATCCTCAAGGACGGTCGCGTCGTGCGCTTCCTGCGAAGGATCGCGGATCCTGTGCTGGCCGCCGTGGCGTTTGTGACGCCGAAGGCCGTGCCGCAGGGCGCGCTGGCGCTGTTCGCGATCGGTTGGCTGTATCTCGCGAGGCTGGCCTTGTTCTTTACCGTTGTCTCGTTCGGCATTCGTCCGGTGCTGTGGTGAGTGACATGAGCGAAGGCAACGCTGGCAGAGGACCTCGCCTCGATCTTGCCGCGGTGGCGGTGCCGGCAGCTTTGTCCGTGCTCAACGGCCTCCCGACATCGCCGGCATTCGATTCCATATATTTCCTGATCCGCCCGTTCGCTCCGGCGGGCTTTGCCGCGGCTCCGATGCTCCTGTTCTATTTCACCTCGGTTCTTCTTGTGCTTGGGACGCTCATGCTGGCCGGAGTTCCCGCCGCGCTCTACGAGCGTCTGCGGGGGCTGCAGCGGAGCAGCCCGGTGTCCTTCCTGTTGTGGCTGGCCGCCACGCTGGCGCTGGTGTGGCCGGCCCTGTCGGCGCGGCTGCAATAAAAGAGGCCGTGGCTCTGCCACGGCCTCTCTCAGTAAGGCGGAGTAAGGCGGATGCCGGAGACTTACTTGGGCTGGAAGCCGGCCGCCTTGATGGTCTTTGCCCACAATTCCGTTTCGCTCTTGAGCTTGGCGTTCGTGGCCTCCGGGCCGCGCTTGCCGGCGGGAAAGAGCGTGGTTCCAAAATCGGCGAACCGTGCGACGATCTTGGGGTCGGCCAAGGCCTTCTCCAGGGCAGCGTTGACCTTGTCGATGACCGGCTTCGGCGTGCCCTTGGGCGCGTAGAGCGCATGCCACTGCGTGACCTCGAATCCAGGCAGCCCGGCTTCCTGCATGGTCGGCAGATCCTTGAGCTGGGCGATGCGCTCCGGCGAGGTGACGGCAAACGCCTTGATTGTTCCGCTTTGAATCTGCGACAGGGCGTTGGTCGACTGGTCGCACAGCAGGTCGATCTGGCCGCCGACGAGATCATTCATGGCCGGCCCCGTCCCGCGGTAGGCAACTTCCGATACCTTCACTCCGAGCGTGGACTGGATGAGCATATTGCACAGGTGCGAGCCCGAGCCGACACCGGCGTGCCCCATCGTCACCTTGTCCTTGCCGTTGCGAATGTAGTCCAGCGCCTCCTTGATCGAGTTTGCCGCGAGACCCTTCTTGCCGTTCAGAACGAACGGGCCGGTGTTGACCAGCCCGATGCCCTCGAAGGAGGAGAGCGTGTCGTAGTTCAGGCGCGGATAGAGTGTTGCGCCGGCTGCGAGAGCGACGTGGTGGATGAGGAGCGTGTAGCCGTTCGGCTCGGCCTTGGCCGCACGCGATGCGCCGGTGGTGCCGCCGGCTCCGAGCACGTTCTCGATGACGATCTGCTGACCGAGTGTATGCGACATCGACTCGCCGATAAGCCGCGCAATCGAATCCGAAGGTCCGCCTGCGGCATAGGACACGATCATCGTGATCGGCCGGTCCGGATACGTGCTCTGAGCCTGCGCTCCGGCCGCAAAGACGCCGGCAAACACCAGCGCCGCGAGGCCGCGAGAAATCAATCGAATCACTTGAATACCTCCCTGAATGTTCGGAGCGTGGCCCGTGACGGGTCACGCTCCGACTTCTTTTTAAGCGCTGCGATAGAGTTTCGTCAGCACGAATTCGCGATGGCCAAGCGCCTCCGCGGCCGTCAGGCGGCCATTGGCGGTGCGCACGATCATGTCGATCAGCGCGTCACCCGCAGTCTCCAGCGTCTGTTCACGGCGCAGGACACCCGACACGTCGAGGTCGATGTGCTCGCCCATCGTACGGACGGTCTTCGGATTGCCGGAAATCTTGATGACCGGCACGATCGGATTGCCGATGACGTTGCCCTGCCCGGTGGGGAAGGTGTGGACGACATAGCCCGCCGCCGCCATCAGCGTCACGCACTCTGCCGCGGCCGACGACGTGTCCATGTAGTAGAGGCCGGGGCCTTTTGCCGGCGCCTCAGCCGGCTCGAGGGCGTCGATATAGGTGCAGGAGCGGCCGATCTTCTCAAGATTGCCGAGCGCCTTTTCCTCGATCGTGGTCAGTCCACCGGCGATGTTGCCCTTGGTCGGCTGGCTATCGGACAGGTCGTCCGTTTTGTGCGCCTCGATGACATCGTCCTGATAGGCCTTCCACATCTTGTACCACTTCTCGCCGATATCGGCGGACGCAGCACGCTTCTTGCACAGATGCTCGGCGCCGGTGATCTCCGAGGTCTCGCCGAAGCAGCCGTAGATGCCTTTCGGGATCAGCTTGTCGTACATGTTGCCGACCGTGGGGCAGGACGAAAGACCTGTCGTCGTGTCGCTTTCACCGCATTTGGTCGATACCCAGAGCTCGGAGATATCGCATTCCTCGCGCTGCAGCTCGGAAGCGCGCTGCAGCATTTTCTTGGCCTCGTAGGAGGCCTTGGCGATGATGGCGATGTCGCCGTGGCCTTCGATGCCGAAGCCGACCACCGGCTTGCCCGTCTTGGCGATGCCGTCGACGACACGCTTCGTCCAGCCGTCCTCGATGCCGATCACCACCACGCCGGCGACATTCGGGTTGGAGCCGGTGCCGATGAGCGTGCGGAAGTGCAGCTCGAGATCCTCACCGAACTGAAGCCGGCCGTAAGCGTGCGGGATCGCCAGCGTGCCCTTGATGTTGTTCGCCACCGCCTCGGAGGCGGCGTTGGACAGATCGTCGAGCGGCAGGATGATGACGTGATTGCGCACGCCGACCCGCCCGTTCTCACGCCGCCAGCCCTGGAATGTGAGGTTGCCCTTCGCGGAGGATTTACCGTTCTTTGCTTCTGCCTTGGCCATGTCCGCTCTCCTCACCACCGCTTCGTCTTGAGATTGTGGACATGGACGTGCTCGCCGGTGCCGGCCTCGCCCACCATGCGGCCGATGTCCTCGCCGTACTTCATGACCGTATCGCCCGTCTTGAGGGGCTTCAGCGCCACCTTGTGGCCGATGGGAATGTCCTGCTTCGCCTCGAGATCGAGCGTCGTGTCGGTCTCGGTGATGACGCCGAGCATCTTGGTGCCGGCCTTGAGCCCCTCGACAACAACGACTCCGACGTTGTCCTTCGGGCTGTGAACGAGGAAGTGCGGTGCAGGCACGGTTTTTTGCTCCTGTCTGGATTCTATTGTTCTATGGAAGGTCTAGGCTGGGTCGCCAACTCTTATATAAGACGCGGTGAGGTCCCGCAACGGAGGATGCATGGGCGGAAAGCCGCAGGCACCCGACAAGCCCGGGCGCAAGCGAGGCGGGCCGCTCTACGCCCAGGTGCGCCAGCTTTTGCGCGAGCGCATCCGCTCGGGTGCATGGCGCCCGGGTCAGCTTCTGCCGAACGAATTCGAAATCGCGGATCAGTTCGGCGTCAGCCAGGGCACGGCGCGCAAGGCGCTCGATGCGCTGGCTCAGGACGGACTCGTCGTGCGCCGTCAGGGACGCGGCACGTTCGTCGTCGAGCACACGCCGGCCCATGTCATGTTCCGGTTTTTCCATCTCTACGAGAACGGCGGCGCGCAGATTTTACCCGGCAGCCGCAACATCAAGATCAAGGTCGGGCGCGCGACGGATGCCGAGCGCACGACGTTGCTGCTGGCGCGCGGCGCCAACGTCATCCGGATTTCCCGCATCCGCACGCACGGGGACAAGCCGTTCATCGTCGAGACGATCACGTTGCCGGAGGCCCTGTTCCCGGGGCTCGCGGAAGGCAGCCACGTCCCCAATACGCTCTATGACCTGTTCCAGAAAACTTTCGGCATCCTCGTCGTGCGCGCGGACGAGCGCATCAGCGCGATTGCCGCGAGCCCGGGGGAGGCTCGCGCGCTCGGCGTGCCGAAAGGAGCGCCGCTTCTCAAGATCGATCGTGTCGGGTTCGGCCTCGATGAAACCCCTGTCGAATGGCGCGTGAGTGCGGTCCATCTCGACAAGGCGCACTATTTCTCGCGTCTCAAATAGAAATGGGCGCTCGAGCGCGAACAGGTGAAGTAGGCCGGACGGAGATACCGGGTTATACTGGCAGGGATGGCCGGGCGCGTGCAACCCGGCCATCGTCTTGAGTGGCGAGGGAGGCGAAGTGCCATGGCGATTTCCATGTATCAGTCGAGCGTGCCTGTGTTCGTGCGCGGTCTTGAGGCGCTGAGCGGTGTGATTGCCAAGGCCGATGCGTACGCAACGGCCCGCAAGATCGATCCGGCGGTGCTGAGCGGCACGCGGCTTTATCCGAATATGTTTCCGTTGTCGCGCCAGGTGCAGATCGCGAGCGATTTCGGCAAGGGCGCGACGGCGCGTCTCGCCGGCGTCGATGTGCCGTCCTGGGACGACGGCGAGAAGACCCTTGCCGATCTCAAGGCCAGGATCGACCGGACGGTCACATATGTGCAGACCTTCAAGGCCAGCCAGATCGACGGCTCGGAAGAACGCGACATCGCACTGAAAGTCGGCGGCAATCCCGTGACCATGAAAGGGATGAACTACCTGCTGCACTTCGCGCTCCCGAACTTCTATTTCCATTCCGCGACGGCCTACGACATCTTGCGTTCCTGCGGCGTCGAGCTCGGCAAGCGCGACTTCCTCGGCGCTGTTCCGGGTCTGGCGCGATAGGCGGGACTGGGCAATGTCGGCGGATCGCTTTTCGCTCAGGGGGCGCACAGCATTCGTGACCGGCGCGTCGTCCGGTCTCGGCGCCCATTTCGCGCGCGTGCTGGCGGGAGCCGGCGCGCGCGTGACGCTGGCGGCGCGGCGGGTCGACCGGCTGCAGGCCCTGAAGGCGGATATCGAGGCTGCAGGCGGGCGCGCCGCGGCTGTCGCGCTCGACGTGACGGACCCGGCGTCGGTGACTGCGGCCTTCGCCGAAGCGGAGAGCATGCTTGGCCCGGCATCCATTGTCGTCAACAACGCCGGGGTTCCATCGGGGGCCTGGTTCCTGAAGACCGCCGAGGAGGACTGGCGCAGCGTCATGGCCGTCAATCTCGACGGCGTCTTCCGTGTCGGACAGGAGGCCGCACGCCGGATGGTGGCGGCCGGCACCGGCGGCAGCATCATCAATATCGCCTCCATCCTCGCCTTCGGCGTTCTCAAGACGCTGGCGCCGTACTCAGCAAGCAAGGCCGCCGTCGTTCAGCTCACGAAGGCGATGGCGCTCGAGCTGGCGCGCGATCGCATCCGGGTCAATGCCATCGCGCCCGGATATTTCGCCACCGAGATCAACGCCGATTTCTTCGCAACCGCAGCCGGCAAGAAACTGACGGCGGGAATTCCGTTCGGGCGCCTCGGCAGGCTGGAGGAACTCGATGGGCCGCTGCTGCTGCTGGCGTCCGACGCCGGCGCGTTCATGACGGGCAGCGTCATCACCGTGGACGGCGGTCATCTGCTCGGCATCGGCTGAAGGGACAAGACAATGGGTTTGAATGTGCGCAAGCTTGGGGCCGGTGGACCGGACGTCTCGGAGATCGGTCTCGGCTGCATGAGCTTTGCCGGGTTCTACGGACCGGCCGATGAAAAGGGCTCATTGCGCACGCTGGCGCGCGCGATCGAGCTGGGGATCACGTTTTTCGATACGGCCAATGTCTATGGCGCCGGCTCGAACGAGGAGCTGCTTGGCAAGTTCCTGAAAGGTCGAAGCGAACGCATCGTGCTTGCCACCAAGGGCGGCATCGTGCGCGCGCCGGGCTCGCGCGAGCGGCGGCTCGACAACAGTCCGGCCTACCTCGTAAGCGCGCTCGAGGAGTCGCTGCGCCGGCTCGGCCGCGACCACGTCGATCTCTACTACATCCACAGGCGCGAAAAGGGGCGCCCGATCGAGGAGGCGGTGGAGGCGCTGGCAAAATGCGTCAAGGCCGGGAAGATCGGCGGCATCGGCCTGTCGGAGATGGCGCCGGATACATTGCGCCGCGCGCATGCGGTGCATCCGATCCGGGCCGTGCAGTCGGAATACTCGCTGTGGACCCGTGCACCGGATCTCGGGATGATCGGCGCCTGCAAGGACCTGGGCGTTGCGTTCGTGGCCTTCGGCGTCCTCGGGCGCGCATTTCTGACGGGCCGCCTTACGGACCCGCGGACGCTTCCCGACAACGATTTTCGTAAGGCAAATCCGCGGTTCACCGAACCCAATTTCAGCCGGAACCGGCAAGCGCTGGCGCGCTTCGAAACTCTGGCGCGCGAGAAGGGCACCTCGCCGGCGGCCCTTGCCGTCGCGTGGGTGATGGCGCAGGGCGAGCATGTGATCCCCATCCCCGGCACGCGCCGCGCGGACCACCTCGAAGAGGACGTCGCAGGCGCGGCGCTGAAGCTCAGCCGGGATGACCTCGCCGCGATCGAGCATGCGCTGCCGCGGGGTTTTGCGGCCGGCGATCGCTACACCGAGGCCCAGTACGACGGCGTCGAGCGGTACGGCTGATCCGCCGCGATGCGCGCAGGGAGGATGCGATGGAGAGTCCGGAGCTGGCGAAACGCCCGGCGAATTTCTCGGCGCTGACGCCGATCGACTTCCTGGAACGCGCGGCGGCGTTCTTCGGAGAGCGCACTGCCATCGTTCATGGGGCCCGTCGATTTACCTATCTCGAGTTCTACGCGCGTGCGCGGCGCCTGGCTCACGCCCTGGCGAAGGCCGGTATCCGCCGCGGCGACACGGTCGCCATTCTCGCGGCCAACACGCCGGCGATGCTGGAGGCACACTATGCGGCGCCGATGCTGGGCGCCGTGCTCAACCCGATCAATATCCGGCTGGACGCAGGAGCGATCGCATTCTGCATCGAGCATGGGCGCGCGCGGCTGCTGCTGGCCGACCGCGATTTCCACGCGACCATTGCGCCGGCGCTGGAAAAGCTCGGCAGCAGGCGTCCGATCGTCGTCGATATCGCGGACGCCGAGACCGCGGCAGCGCCAAACTTCGGCGGCGTCGAATACGAGGACTTCATCGCTTCCGGCAGTCCGGAGTTTGCCTATCCCGGTCCGCAGGACGAGTGGGATTCGATCTGCCTGCTCTATACGTCCGGCACGACGGGCAACCCGAAAGGGGCGGTCTACAGTCATCGGGGCGCGCATCTCGGTGCGATCGCCAATGCCCTCACATTCAAGCTCGACCACGAGAGCCGCTACCTGTGGACGCTGCCGATGTTCCACTGTTCGGGCTGGACGTTCACGTGGGCGGTGACGGCGGCGGGCGGGACGCATGTCTGCCTGCGTCGCGTGGAAGCCGCACGCATTTTTGAGTCCATCGTGGCGAATGACGTCACGCACATGTGCGGCGCGCCGATCGTGCTCAACATGCTTGTGCACGCGCCGGAAGCCGCCAAGCGGCCGCTGCCGCGGCGCACGAAGGTGGCGACTGGCGGCGCCGCGCCGCCGGCGATCGTGATCGAGCGCATGGAAACGATGGGCTTCGAGGTGCTGCATCTCTACGGGACGACGGAAAGCTACGGCCCGTCGACCTATTGCGCACCGATGACCGAGTGGGACGCGCTGCCGGCCGGCGAACGCTACGCCCGGATGGCGCGCCAGGGCATTCCCAATCCGCTCGTGCGGCAGATGATCGTTGCCGATCCCGAAACGCGCAGACCGGTTCCGCGCGACGGCACGACCATCGGCGAGCTGATGCTGGCCGGAAATACGCTGATGAAGGGCTATCTGAAAAACGAGGCGGCGACCGATGAGGCGTTCGCCGGCGGCCTCTATCACTCGGGCGACCTTGCCGTCTGGCATGCGGATGGGTCGATCGAGGTGAAGGACCGCTCGAAAGACATCATCATCTCGGGCGGAGAGAACATCTCCTCCCTCGAGGTCGAGGAAGTGCTGTATCGCCACCCGCAGGTGATGGAGGCGGCGGTTGTGGCGCGGCCCGACCCGAAGTGGGGCGAAACGCCGTGCGCGTTCGTGACCCTCAAGGAGGGCGCGGCACCCACAACGGCGGACGAGATCATCGCCTTCTGCCGGGCCAACATGGCGGCATACAAGATACCGAAGACGGTGGTGTTCGGGCCCCTGCCCAAAACCTCCACCGGAAAGATCCAGAAATTCGTGCTCCGTGAACGGGTCAAGGCCCAGGATTCCGCGCCGCCCGGCGGCAGCTGATGACGCTTGCAGGGCTGTCCGATGGGCCGCTGGTTCGCGCGCAGGTAGCGGGTAGGCACAACACGGTTCAAATTTACAACCAGGGTGCGCACATCCCCTGAAGCAATTGTTTCCCGTTAATAAAAATTAATATTCTGATCGCCTTGCGTGGTCGCGGCATGTGCGCTTTTATTAGCAGAACGAAACGTGGCGCCGTCCCACCTATCCCCCCGTAGAGGCGTTGCGTTTTTGGTGCCCGCGGCCCTCCCCCGGCCGCGGGCCTTTTTCTTTTCAGGGCGACCCTACGAGTTGGTCGCGACGCGCATCACGAAGGGATTGCCGCTGTTGGATGCGGTCGAAATCCACACGCTCTTGGTCTGCAGATAGCCCTCGATCGCCTCGGCGCCGTTCTCGCGGCCAAGCCCGGACGCCTTGTAGCCGCCGAACGGCATCGTCATCGAGACGGCGCGATAGGTGTTGACCCAAACCGTCCCGGCGCGGATGCGGCGCGCCATGACGGTTGCCCGTTTCACCGATTGCGTCCAGACGCCGGAGCCGAGGCCATAGGCGATGTCGTTGGCGATGGCGATCGCGTCCTCCTCGTCCTTGAACTTGATGACGGAAAGGACAGGCCCGAACACCTCCTCCTGCGCGATGCGCATCTTGTTGTTGACGCCGGTGAAGATCGTCGGCTGCACGAAGTATTTGCCGCCGCCCATCTCGGGCCCGGCAGGGCCGCCGCCGAGCGCGCACTTGGCGCCTTCGGCCTTCGCGATGTCGATGTAGGAGAGGATTTTCTGATACTGCGGCGGCGTCGTTACCGGGCCGACCTGGGTCTCGAACTTCGACGGGTCGCCAAGCCTGGCCATCTTCGCGGTGGCCACCAGCTTCTCCATGAAGGCATCGTGGATGGAGTCCTGCACGAGCAGTCGCGAGCCGGCGATGCAGGTCTGGCCGGTGGCGGCGAAGATGCCGGAGATGGCGCCGTTCACGGCGTCATCCATGATGCAGTCGTCGAAGACGATGTTGGGCGATTTGCCGCCGAGTTCGAGAGACACCTTCTTGAAGGTGCGTGCCGCAAGCTCGTTCACGCGTGCGCCGGTGGCGCTGCCGCCCGTGAACGCGACCTTGTTGACCTTCGGATGCGTGACGAGCGGCTCGCCGGTCGCCGCGCCATAGCCCGTGACCACGTTGAAGACACCGGGCGGCAGCCCTGCCTTCTCGATGACGAGCCTGGTGAACTCCAGCAGCGATGCGGAGGTAAACTCGCTCGGCTTCACGACGACCGTGCATCCGGCGGCGAGCGCAGGTGCGAGCTTCCAGCTGACGAGGAACAGCGGTGAGTTCCAGGGCGTGATGAAGGCGCACACCCCCACCGGCTCCTTCAGCGTGTAGGTAAAGGTGTCCGGCTTGTCGACCGGGATGACAGCGCCGTGGATCTTGTCGGCGAGGCCGCCGTAATAATAGTACCACTCCGGCAGATACTTGAGCTGCGCGGACATCTCGGAGATGAGCTTGCCGTTGTCTTTCGTCTCGATCGCCGCGAGATGGTCGGCATGTTTTTCGATCAGATCGGCGATCTTGCGCAGGATGCGTCCGCGCGCCGTCTGCGTCATCGCCGGCCAAGGACCTGTCTCGAAGGCGCGCGCGGCGGCGTTGCACGCCCGATCCACATCTTCCGCGGCGCACTCCGGAATCTGTGCCCACGCTTCTCCCGTGTAGGGATCGAACGTCTTGAAGGTCTTGCCGGAAGCGGCATCACACCACTTGCCGTCGATGTAGGTCTGATAACTTTTGAGCTTCGCGGGTTTGTCGAGCATCGGGGGGAAGCCTCGCTGGATCGGGAAAAGCCGCGCAAGGCTATGCTGGCCGAAATGGATTGTCACCCTTCACCGGTGCGACACGCTCAGCCGATGCGGACGGCCTCGCCCTCTATGACCTTGCTGCCGGCGCCCTGGCGCGCGAGATGGCGCCGCAGGAGCGCGACGTTCTTGATGTTGGCGCGGAAGAGGACGTCGAAGGCGTCCCCGGCGACCGGGACCATGCCGACGACCGTGTCGATGAGGCTGTTGCCGATCATGCGGGCGACAATCCAGCGCGACACGCCGAGGCGGCGGGCCTCCCAGATGATGTAGCTGGATATGACCTGAGAGATGAGATCGCCGATCACGGGAAAGAGGCCGATGACGGTGTCGAGCCCGAAGCGCACGCCGGTTCCCGGGAGCACGAAGGACGAATCCATCAGGCGGGCGAGGGCGTCGAGGCGCTCCAGCGCCGCGTCGGCTTCCGCGATCGAGATCGTCCGTGTCGGTTGCATTCCTACCCCTGCGCTCGCGATGGCCGTTTCCCGTGGACAAAGGGTTGCCACCCGGGAACCGGACAGGTTGTTGCACGTTTGCTTCGTCAGACAGTGCCTGCTGACAACATATGTGGTGTGCGCGAGGAGAACTTGAATGGTTCGCGATCTCATTCTCTGGCTGATGGGTGTGCCGCTCGTCGTCATCATCCTTCTTCATCTGCTGGGCGTGCTCCACTGAGCCTTCCATTGCCGAATGACGCGAGGATACGGATATGAACGGCATCATTTATCTCGTTGGCCTGATCGTGGTGATCATGGCCGTCCTGTCCTTCTTTGGCCTGCGCTGAGAAGGAGAAAACATGACAAATCCAGCATTTCCGGCGTCGGGCGATGGTCCGACCGTCGTCGGCCCCACAGCCAGAGCGGCTACGGGTACGCCGATCGCCGCGCTCGATGGCAGCTACATCGAATGGGGCAATGTCGTTGCCGGCGCGGTGGCGGCAGCAGCGATCTCGTTCCTGCTCATGGCCTTCGGCTCCGCGCTCGGGTTGATGACCGTTTCGCCCTGGCCCGACGGCGGCGTGTCGCTGACCATGGTCGGCGTGTTCGCCGCGATCTGGTTCGTCCTGGTTCAGGTCGGGTCGTACGTTGTCGGTGGCTATCTCGCCGGCCGACTACGCCAGCGCTTTGCCGATGCGAAGCAGGAGGAAGTCGAGTTCCGCGACGGTGCTCACGGTTTCTTCGTCTGGGCGTTGGGCGTCCTGCTCAGCGCGGCTCTGGTCGCAGGTGGTGCCATGTCCGCCGCGCAGGGCACGGCCAGCACCGTTGCCATGTCGCCCTCCGCACAGCAGGAGATTGCAGCCTATGCGGTCGATACGCTCCTGCGTACGAGCGGTGTACCGAGCGGACAGGCCGCGAATGCGGCCGCCAGTCAGGAAGTCCGCACGCAAATGGCCCGTGTTCTGGTGGCGGATGCGCTTCGGCCCACCGTGCCGGCTGCCGACCGCACCTATCTGACGCAGCAGGTCGCAGCGCGCGCAGGTGTCGATGCCGCGGAAGCCGGCCGGCGCGTGGATAGTGCAATTGCCCAGGTGAAGACGAGCCTGGATCATGCACGCAAGGCCACGGTCGTGCTCGGCTTCGTGACGGCGGCGGCACTTCTGATCGCTGCGGCCGCGGCATGGTGGGCGGCGGTCGTTGGCGGCCAGCACCGCGACGCATCGACGTTCTGGAGTGGATTGACAACGACGCGCATGCCGCGGCTACCGCGGCGCGCCTAGCCCGAAATGTATCGCGCTTTGCCTGTGACATGCGATGCGTGTGCGGCGGCCCCGAGAGGGGCCGTTCGCATGTCTGGCGGACAAGCGACCAGGCTTCAGGTGGGCTGCGGGATGCCGGCCACCTTGATGACGTTTGCCCATTTGACCATCTCCGCCTTGTGATAGGCCGCGAAGTCCGTCGAGTTGCGGATATTGACGGCGATGCCCTGCTTGATCGCGTTGTCGCGCACGGCCGGCCGGGCGAGAATTTCCATGACGGTACGTGTGAGGATTTCGACCGTACCGGCCGGGGTCTTGGTCGGGACGAACAGCGCCAGCCAGGCATCGCCCTCGGACCCCGTGACGCCCTGATCCTTGAGCAGGGGAACGTCGGGAAGCTGCGGCGCCTTGTGGTCGGAGGCAATGGCGAGTGCGCGCATCTCGTTGCCCTGGATCTGGCCGAGCACGGACGGCAGGGTCGAGAAGGCGAGATCGATGCGGCCGGCGATGATCTCGAGCGCCATGGGTGCCGCGCCGCGGAAGGCGACGTGCTGCATGTCGGTGCCGGTGCGGTTCTTGAACAGCTCCATCGTCAGGTGGGATGCGGAGCCCAGACCGGTCGAGCCGTAGTTGAGCTTGCCCGGGTCCTTCTTGGCGAGCGCGATCAGCTCCTGCACGTTCTTCGCCGGCAGGTCCTTGCGGACCACGAGCGCGTGCTGAAGGTCGGCGAGGCCGGCGACGGGTGTGAAGTCGGCGATGGGGTCGTAGCCGGGGTCTTTGAGGAGATAGGCGTTGGTGACGTGCGTCTGGTTGTTGCCGAGAACGAGCGTGTGCCCGTCAGGGGTCGCGCGGGCGACCTCGCGCGAGCCGACGGCGCCGCTGGCGCCGGCACGGTTCTCGACGATCACGGTCTGCTTGAGGTCTTTCTGCATTTCCTCGGCCACCATGCGCGCCAGCGCGTCGGTCGGGCCGCCGGCCGGGTAAGGCACGACGATACGCATCTGCCTGCTGGGGAAGCCTTCGGCGCGGGCGGTGGCCGGAGCGAGTGTCGTGGCGCCGATGAGGCCGAGGGCGCGGCGGCGGGTCAAAGTCATCGTCGGTGTCCGTTTCTTGTTGCTGTGGGCTCTGTCGAAAGGCGGGTTCCTAGCACGAGGCAGGACGGCTGACCACGCGTGGAGCACCGTCCGATATGGCATTGCAGCAATGCCGCAGCGGTGCCTATCCTTGGTGTCGTGGAATGGGAAGGGGTTGCGATGCGCTACGTGACGCTCAAGTCCGGACAGACAGTCCCCGCCCTGGGGCTCGGGACCTGGCACATGGGCGAAAAGCGCGGCCGACGGGCAGACGAGGTGAAAGCGCTCCAGCTTGGTCTCGACCTCGGTCTGACATTGATCGACACGGCGGAGATGTATGGCGAGGGCGGCGCGGAGGAGGTCGTGGCCGAGGCCATCGCCGGCCGGCGCGACGAGGTCTTTCTCGTCAGCAAGGTCTATCCGCACAACGCGTCGCGGCGCGGCGCCATCTCAGCCTGCGAGCGCAGCCTGAAGCGCCTCAAGATGGATCGCATCGATCTCTATCTCCTGCACTGGCGGGGCTCGGTTCCGTTGCGCGAGACCGTCGCCGCCTTCGAGCAGCTCCGGACGGAGGGGCGCATCCGCGCCTGGGGGGTCAGCAACTTCGACGCGTCGGACATGGCGGAGGTCACGCGCGAGAGGGAAGGGAACAACTGCACCGCCAACCAGGTGCTCTACAATCTGCGCAGCCGCGGCATCGAGTGGGACCTCCTGGCCGCCTGCCGGCGCAAGCAGGTGATGGTGATGGCCTATACGCCGCTGGGGCAGGGGGCCCTGCTGCGTGACAAACCGCTTGTGCGCATTGCCGCCAAGCACGGAGTCGATCCCGCGGCAATCGCGCTGGCATGGACGATGCGGCATCCGGACGTGGTGGCGATCCCCAAGGCGTCCGGCCTCGAGCACGTGAAGGCCAACGCCAAGGCGCTCGACGTCACACTCGATGCCGACGATCTTGCCGCGCTCGATGCAGCCTATCCGCCGCCGCGTACCGCGGGGCCGCTCGAGATGCTCTGAGCCACAGGCTATTCGGCAGCGTAGAGAACGGGCCGTTCCAGGCCGAGCTGCCGGCGCGCCTCGGCGCGCAGGATATCGATGGGCTTGAGGCGTCCCTCGGCCTCGAAATGCCAGAAGGTCCAGCCGTTGCAGGCGGACTTGCCCTGCATTTCCGCGCCCAGGCGATGGATCGAGCCCTGCGTTCCGCCACACGCCAACGTGCCGTCGGCGCGGACTTCGGCGCGGAATTTGCCGCGTGCGTCGGTGAGCGTGGCGCCAGCCGACAGGATGCCCAGCTCGACGATAGCGCCGAACGGGACGCGAGGCTCGGTCCGCTTCGACCGCACCGTTTCCAGGGCCGAGGGCCCGAGCGGGACAACATCGGCAATGCGCTCGCGGGCCGCAGCCACGTAGTCGGCGTCGCGCTCGATGCCGATGAAGCGACGGCCGAGCTTCTTGGCCACCGCACCGGTGGTTCCGGTGCCGAAGAAGGGATCGAGCACGATGTCGCCCGGATCGGTGCTGGCGAGAAGGATGCGATAAAGCAGCGCCTCGGGCTTCTGCGTCGGGTGCGCCTTGCGTCCGCCATTGTCCTTGAGGCGTTCCGGGCCCGAGCAGATGGGGATGAGCCAGTCGGAGCGCATCTGCAGGTCGTCGTTGAACGCCTTGAGAGCCTCGTAGTTGAAGGTGACGCGCGATTTGCGTTCGCGCCCGGCCCAGATCAGGGTCTCGTGCGCATTGGTGAAGCGTTTGCCGCGGAAGTTCGGCATGGGGTTCGTCTTGCGCCAGATCACGTCGTTCTGAATCCAGAAGCCGAGATCCTGCAGCGCGACGCCGAGGCGGAAGACATTGTGGTAGGAGCCGATCACCCAGATGGCGCCGTCCGGCTTGAGAATTCGGCGGCATTCGCCGAGCCAGTCGCGGCAGAAGCGGTCGTACTCGGCGAAGCTCGCGAACTTGTCCCAGTCGTCGTCGACACCATCGACCACCGTGTTGTTGGGCCGCAGGAGGTCGCGTGCGAGCTGGAGATAGTAGGGCGGGTCCGCGAACACGAGATCGACCGAGGCGTCCGGCAATCGACGCAGATGGTCGAGGCTGTCGCCTACGAGGACGCAATCGGTGGCAATGGACGCGCTGGCACGGCGACGCTCGGCCCGGGGCTGCAACATGGGGACGCAACTCTCACGCTGACTGTGACGCAACAGGAAACAGGCGCGGAGAGTAACACAGCCCGGCGGGTGTGCGTTGCGGGCGCAAGTCGGCAGGCAGGTGCTATTCGACGACCGCGGTGGCGGGCACGCGGCGGCGCAGCAGCGAGGACCGCAGGCTGGCGAGACGGGCCTGCAGATGGGACCGGGCGAGCTGGGAAACGCTGGCCGGGTCGAATTCCCTGGTCTCGGCCGGCGCCTGATGATCGATGGCCGAGATCAACATGTCGGAGGCCTTGCGGTGGCGGCGCAACTCGCGTTCGAGATCGGCGACGCGCTCGCGAAGCTCGGCCACCTCGGCGCCGGCGACGACCGGCAGGCCGTCCTTGAGGGCATGGAGGGCCGCAGTCTCGGCCAGGCGGCGCCAGTACATCAGCTCCGTGACCGCGATGCCGTGACGCGTGGCGATCTTCCTGATGTCGGCGCCATGCACGAACGTGCTGGCGACGAGCCGCATGCGATCCTCGGGCGAGCGGGGCATGCGGCCGCCGACGCGGGGACGGGAGATGATCTCGTCAGACGACAGCGGGCCGTGGCCGCCGGCCTGAACCGGTGCACCGTTCGTCTGCGGGCCTGTGGGCGCAGTCATCGTCGATCCGTACGCGCTAGAATGCCGTTGCCGGTCAAGCTTAACGCGCGAAGGATAAGAACCCCTTGCAGTGGAGGGTAAACAGGCTCCGAACGAAGCGCGAGCCGGTTAAGCCGACAGCAAGGATTTGTCGGCGTCCGCCGACAGTAGGGCCATCGCGAGCTGAACCGGCTTCCAGCCCTGGCGATGGTGCGGGGTCAGCCCGAGACGGCGGATGGCGTCCTGATGCTCGGGCGTGCCATAGCCCTTGTGCCGCTCGAAACCGTAACCCGGAAGGTCCTTGGCGAGCGTGATCATGATGCGGTCGCGCGTCACCTTGGCGATGATCGACGCCGCGGCGATGGACAGGCATTGGGCGTCGCCCTTGATCACCGTGCGGGTGGCACAGCGCAGCCGCGGAGCCTTGTTGCCGTCGATGATGGCCAGCTTCGGCCGGACGCCGAGGGCGGAAACGGCTTCGGCCATGGCCCAGAGGGTCGCATTGAGAATGTTGTCGCGCTCGATGCGGCCGACGTCGCCGATCCCGACACCCACCGCGCGGGCCGAGCGCATGATGTCGCCGTAAAGCGCTTCGCGGGTATCGGCGTCGAGGGCCTTGGAGTCCGCGATGCCATCCGGAATGGCGTCAGGATCGAGGACGACGGCGGCGGCGACCACCGGCCCGGCCCACGGGCCGCGACCGGCTTCGTCCACGCCGGCTATGGGCCCGCCCGACAAACGCAACTCCGCAGCCTCCAGCTCGAACGTCGCCTGCATCCCCGCCTGCCCCCGCAATCCAACGGGTACATTCGGCGGATTCGGGGCGAGGTGTCAAAACCGAGGATAGTGTCGGCCGGAGACTTAGAGGCGATAGAGGCGCGCCCGGCTCCTCTGTCGCTCGGACGCATGCGGACTAAAACAGACGCATCTGGCCGCCGGCGGGAACGGGCGGACGGAAAAGATCCGTGCGCATCCTGAGCGTGCGCTCGTTGAGGCCGTTGCGTCTGGCCGCCAGCCGGAAGCGCGCGGCGATCTGCTGCGCGTAGGGTCCCGACCCGCGCTGGCGGTGCCCGAACTCGGCGATGTAGTCCTTGCCGCCGTGCATGGAGCGCAGGATGTTGATCACGCGGCCCGCGCGGTCCGGATACTCGGTGGCGAGCCACTCGCGGAACAGCTCCTTGAGCTCGATGGGCAGGCGCAGCAGGACGTAGCCCGCTTCTTTGGCGCCCGCCTTGGCGGCAGCTTCCAGCAGGGATTCGATCTCGGTGTCGTTGAGGGCCGGAATGATCGGCGCCGTCATGACGACTATGGGGATGCCGGCCTCCGACAGAAGGCGGATGGCCTCGAGCCGCTTGGGTGGTGTCGCCGCGCGAGGTTCCATCCGGCGTGCGAGGCGCCGGTCGAGCGTGGTGACGGAGAGCGCGACCTTGACGAGACCCCGGGAGGCCATGCGCGCGAGGATATCGATGTCACGGACCACCAACGCCGACTTGGTGACGATGCCGACGGGATGCGATGTCCGGTCGAGGACCTCCAGGATGGAGCGCGTGATGCAGTGCTCGCGTTCGACCGGCTGATAGGGATCCGTCACCGCGCCGAGGGCGATCACCTGCGGGACGTAGCGCGGGTTGGCGAGTTCGCGTTCCAGCAATTCGGCAGCGTTGACCTTGGCATAGATCTTGGTCTCGAAGTCGAGACCGGCGGAGTGCCCGAGGTAGCTGTGCGTCGGGCGCGCAAAACAGTAGATGCAGCCGTGCTCGCAGCCGCGATAGGGATTGATGGACTGACTGAACGAGATGTCGGGGCTGTCGTTGGTGGCGATGATGCTGCGGGCAATCTCGCGCCGCAGTTCCGTCTTGAAGCCGTCGAGGCTGCCCAGGCTTTCCCAGCCGTCGTCGGTATCCACCCTCTGCTCGCGGTCATAACGGCTCGAGCGATTGGACCGCGCGCCGCGGCCGCGCCGCCGGTCGTTGTCGACCAGGTTGCCCATGACGGAACGCCTAGCATGAGCATGAGAACATAACAAGAACAAATGCGTTGGAGCTTGGCGGCGAAAGGCCTGTCCGTATAGTGCCGGCAACAGTGGTCGGTAGCGAAGCGCTTCGATGATCTCGGTCGTAATTCCAACGCTCAATGCGCAGGATTTTTTGGCGGCAACGCTCACCGCTCTGGTGCCTGCGGCGGTCGACGGTCTGGTGCGCGAGGTGATCATCGTCGACGGTGGGTCAACCGACCGAACGCTTGCGATTGCCGATCAGGCCGGTGCCGATGTGCTGCAATGCGAGGCGGGCCGCGGCCAGCAACTCGTGGCCGGTGCGCGCCGGGCGCGCTTCCCTTGGCTGCTCTTTCTGCACGCCGATACAGTGCTCAACCCCGAGTGGGACCGCGAGGCCTCGGCGCTGATGGAGCGGGTCGACAGCGGACGCCTTGATCAGGTCGCAGCTGCGTTCCGGTTCGCGCTCGACGACGTGGGGGTGCGGCCGCGACTGCTGGAGAAGCTCGTGGCACTGCGGTGCGCGCTGTTGCGCCTGCCCTATGGCGATCAAGGCCTGCTGATTTCGCGGCGGCTTTATACCGAGATCGGTGGGTATTCCCCGATGCCTCTGATGGAGGACGTCGATCTCGTCCACCGTATCGGCCGGCGCCGCATGGTGTTGCTCGGCACGCGCGCCGTGACGAGTGCACGACGCTACCGAGCAGAAGGTTACCTGCGACGCTCGGTGCGCAACATCTCGTGCCTGGCTCTCCACGCGCTGCATGTGCCGTCCCGCGTGCTGGCGCGACTCTACGGCTAGCGCGCATCACCTTTGCGTGAGGGAAACAGGCGGGCGTTTGCGCGCCGCGGCGGCTTGCGTAGCCTGCGTTGCCGCCGGGCGGACAAGCCGCGTGCGGATGCACCGAAGGGAGGTACGACGTCATGGCCAACGGCATGGAGAAACTGACACGGCGCGGGTTCTTTGTTTCGGCCGCTGCTGCCGGAGCGGCGTTCGGCCTCGACGGACCGCTGGAATTCATCGCGCCCGCATATGCCCAGAAGAAGGGCGCGCCCGATGCCGCGGCCCTCATGGAGAAGGGGTTCGCCCGGTTCAAGATCGGCGACATCGAGGTGACGCAGATCTATGACGGCACCTGGCAGAAGGCGCACGACGCCAACTTCATCAAGGGTGTGTCGGTCGATGCGACCAAGGAGGAGCTGAAGGCGGCGGGACTGCCCGACGGCTACGTGCCGATCCCGTTCACGGTCACGGTCGTGAAGCGTCGCGGCAAGGTGACGATGTTCGATTCAGGGACGGGCGGGCAGCTGGCGCCGACGGCGGGCCTGATCGTCAAGAAGGAGATGCTGAAAGCCGCCGGCATCACGAGGATCGACAGCATCGTCGTCACCCACTTCCACCCCGACCACATCCTGGGACTGATGGCGAAGGATACCAACGCACAGGTGTTTCCCAACGTCGAGATCGTGGTGCCGGAAGGCGAATACAAATTCTGGACCGATCCGGCGCTGCCCGGGAAGGTGCCCGACGCGATGAAAGGTCTCGTCAACCGGATGCAGTCCACGTTTCCGACCTGGAAGAACATCCGCCAGGTGGCGGACAACAAGGATGCGGTGCCGGGCGTTCGCTCCATCAACACCAACGGCCACACGCCAGGCCACACGAGCTATCTGGTCAGCTCCGGCCGTCGCCAGCTCATCGTGCTGGGCGACGTGACGAACATTCCCGCGCTGTTCGTCCGGCACCCAGACTGGCACGCGGCCTTCGATGCCGATCCCGCCAAGGCGGAGGCTAACCGGCGCAAGATGTTCGACCGGGTCGTTGCGGATGAGGTTACGGTGACGGGCTATCACTACGGCATGCCGGGGGCCGGCACGATCCGCAAGGACGGCAAGGGGTATGCGTTCGTACCGGTGTCCGTGAAGGCGTGAAAGCAAGACCCGAGCCCGATGCCGGACGCGGTGCGCCGCGCCGCCGCGTGGTGGTGATGGCGCGGCTGCCGGTGTTGGGCGCGGTGAAGACGCGGCTGGCGCGCGATGTCGGCGCGGTGGCCGCGGCCCGGTTCTATCGCCACACCTGCGCGGCTCTGCTCCGCCGCCTGACGGCTGATCCACGCTGGGAGACCCTGCTGGCGGTGGCTCCGGATACAGCGGTCGGGGCGCGCGGCTGGCCGTCAGCCTGTCGCTGCATGCCCCAGGGGCGGGGTGACCTCGGCCGTCGTATGCAGCGCATACTCGATCGATCGCCGCGCGGCCCGGTCCTGATCATCGGCTCCGATATTCCGGGTGTCCGGCCGGCGCATTTGTGGGCCGCGTTCCGGAGTCTGGGCCGGTGCGACGTCGTGCTGGGTCCCGCATGCGACGGCGGCTACTGGCTGGCAGGCGCGCGCCGGACGCCGCGCGTGCCGAGGCCGTTCGCAGGCGTGCGCTGGTCCTCCCCCCATGCGCTGGCTGATACCCAGGCCAATCTCGGCGAGGCCGCTGTCGCGTTCGTCGACAGGCTCCGCGACGTCGACGACGGCGCGGATTATGCGGAAACGGCGGCAATCCGTGGGCGGACTGTTATCCCGTCGCCCTGATCGACAGGCGACCAACCTGGTGCGGGTTGCGATCGCCCGATGCGTGCTGGCGCGCCGGCGCCCTCCTGTTGTACTGTTTTTACAGTCCTTTACTGCGGGAGCGCCTGAATGGTGCAGGGGACGCCACAGTTTACGCCGACCCAGGTTCTCGATGCGGGACGCCGCGCCGAGGCCGAGGGGAAAATCGACTACGCGATACAGTTCTACCGCCACCTGACCGACCACTACAGCTTCACGCCGGAAGCCGCGGGGGCCCGCGAGGCGCTGGCGCGCATCGGCGTGTCGCGGGGCAGCGGTCCGCCGCCGCCGCAGATCGGCTGGCGCGGTTCGGTCAATGGCGAGGGACAGAAGGCGCAGGCCCGCGCACAGCGTCGCGCGCGGCCTGCGGTTGAGGAAACAAGGTCGGAGCAGTATCGCGTGGGACGGGCTATCGCGCACATCTTTACAGGGCTGGGCTGGGTGGTGTTCGCGCTCGGTCTGGCGGCAACCGGGTTGGCGGCGGCGCTGTGGGGCGGTTTGACCGGCATGCCGCGCGGCCAGCCGTTCGAGGCGGTCGCAGCGGTCGGCTTCGTGCCGGGTCTGGCAGCGATGCTGACGGGGCT
>JBFWWW010000036.1:10481-25309 GCA_050245975.1 Hyphomicrobiaceae bacterium | reverse complement strand
TTCGAAGAGGCGGTGCACACCCACACATTCCAGTACATCGTCGACAGCCTCGGTCTCGACGAAGGCGAGCTTTTCAATATGTACCGCGAGGTGCCGTCGATCACCGACAAGGCGGCATGGGCTCTCAAGCACACCCGAAACCTCGATGATGCCGGGTTCAAGACGGGCACGCGGGAGGCCGACCAGGACTTCCTCCGTGATCTCGTGGCGTTCTACGTTGTGTTCGAGGGCATGTGGTTCTACACCGGCTTCGCGCAGATCCTGTCGCTGGGCCGGCGCAACAAGATGGTCGGGATTGCCGAACAGTATCAGTACATCCTGCGCGACGAGAGCATTCACCTGAACTTCGGCATCGATGTCATCAATCAGATCAAGGCCGAGAACCCCCACCTCTGGAACAAGCCGTTTCAGGACGAAGTCCGCGGGATGCTGCGCGAAGCTGCCGAGCTGGAGGCGGCCTACGGCCGCGATACCATGCCGCGCGGATTCCTCGGCCTCAACGCGGCGCTGTGCGAAACCTACATGCACTTCATTGCGAACCGCCGCTGCGGCCAGCTTGGCCTCGCGCCCGTTTTCAAGGAGACCGAAAACCCGTTCCCGTGGATGTCGGAAGCCATGGATCTCAAGAAGGAGAAGAACTTCTTCGAGACCCGCGTCATCGAGTACCAGAACGGCGGCGCGTTGAGCTGGGAGTGAAAGCTCCGAGCGTGTCCGGGTGGGCGCCGAAATTGAACGCGGGGCTGCTCGTTGTCCATCGCCTAGCTGTGCTCGCGGGCCTCGCCATGATGCACAGTGCGCCAGACCCGCAGCAGCGTGGTGGAGTGTCAGCGCTCCGCTAACCTTACATCGTGACCGCGCACCTGGACGGTTTTCGGTGTCGCGCCAAGTCTCGACAGGCCAGATATGGTTTGCTAAAGCAAAAAGGCCGACGGTCCCCGCGAGGGGATAACAGGGAATTCGGTGCGCAGGTGATGCCTGCAAGTCCGAAGCTGTCCCCGCAACTGTAAGCGGAGAAGGGTCCTCATAGAGCCACTGGGTCATAGAACCCGGGAAGGCGAGAGCCCCAAGCCCGCGAGCCAGGAGACCTACCGCCGGATTGGACCCCATGTGAGCCGGTCGGGGTGTATCGGCGGAGGTTGGACAATGACGATGCCCTTGCCGCTGCGTTCGGCGCTTTACTCCTATCCTCAGCTGCGCACTTTCCCAGCCTGACAATGGCACAGCCGCGGCTCTTGTCGCGGCCGGATCGTCGCTCGAAGGATAGCCGTCCAAGGGAACAGTCACGGCAGCGCTTGTTCGCCGTACAGCGCGACCAAACGACATCAGTTTCCCCAGACGACGGCGATGAGATCGATCCGGGCCGCCTGATCGAAACAGCGTTTCGGCGCCCGTCCCATTCGGACGACCCCGAAACTTATCTGCTCGCGTGGCTGGCACTCATAGGCCTGCACCGTGCTCCGCGCGCCGCCTCCGAGCTGAAACAACGTCTGCTCGAGCTTCCCCTCGAAACGCCCACACCATGGCAGCGCCGGTTGGTGTCCCTTCTCGCGTTCGTCGCGGCACACACCCGTCTCCGCTGCCCCATTTCGTCTTTTCCAGAGAAAGGTCCGTCATGACAAAGGCTGCAAACCTCGGCTTCCCACGCATCGGTCTCAAGCGCGAACTCAAGGTGGCTGTCGAGGCCTATTGGAAGGGCGAGCTTGACGCGCCCAACTTGATTTCGGCAGGCGCGGATTTGCGCGCTCGCCATTGGCGTCTCCAGCAGGAGACGGGCCTTGCCGTCATACCCTCCAATGATTTTTCGTTCTACGACCAGATGCTGGACATGACGGCAACTGTCGGCGCGGTACCCGCTCGCTTCATTGAAGGTGGCGCAGGCCGACCGACACATGCCGGCGGTACCGGGCGCTCCGCTATGGAGCAGGCCACCCGGGGTGCCGGACATCCCGAGCTCGATCTTTATTTCGCAATGGCCCGGGGGACGAGCGATGCGCCCGCGATGGAGATGACGAAGTGGTTCGACACCAACTACCACTACATCGTGCCCGAGTTTCACAAGGGGCAGGCGTTTCACCTATCCTCGCGAAAGACCGTTGACGAGTTCGAGGAAGCCAAAGCGCTCGGCATCACCACCCGTCCCGTTCTGATAGGTCCGGTCACATACCTGATGCTTGGCAAAGCGAAGGCCGAGGAGTTTGATACTCTCGCGCTGCTCGATGCGCTCCTGCCGGTTTACTGTGAGCTGCTCGATGCGCTGCGGAAATCAGGCGCGGATTGGGTACAACTCGACGAGCCGGTGCTTGCGCTCGATCTGACGCAAAACCAGAAGCGGGCGTTACGGCTGGCCTACCGGCAACTCGCCGCGAAGGCGCCGAAGATCATGCTTGCCAGCTATTTTGGAGAGTACGGCGACAATCTCGCGGTTGCCGCCGACCTTCCCGTGGCGGGGCATCACGCCGATCTTGTGCGGGGGCGTGGCGAACTCGACAGGCTCCTTGGCGCTTTTTCGGACGACCGGGTTCTCTCCCTCGGCGTCGTGGACGGCCGCAATGTCTGGCGGTCAGATCTGGGAGGCGCATTCGATCTTGTCGAAAAGGCGTTGACCGCTCGCAAGGCCGATCTCCTTGAAGTGGCTCCCTCGTGCTCGCTTCTCCATGTTCCCGTCGACCTCGATGCCGAAAAGAAGCTCGATCCGGAACTGAAGAGCTGGATGGCCTTCGCCAAGCAGAAGCTTGGAGAGGTGGTCGAGCTTGCCACGGCTGCCCACTCGGGGCCGGACAGTGCCAAGCAGGCATTTGAAGCGGGTGATTTGGCGCGAGAATCCCAGGCGTCATCGCCGCGCATACACGATGCCCTTGTAACGCAGCGTACCGCAACGGTGTCGTCGTCCGACTTCAGCCGCAAAAGCCCCTTCAAGACCCGCCGCAAGAAGCAGCGCAGAGCCTTATCCTTGCCGGCCTTTCCGACGACGACAATCGGGTCGTTTCCTCAGACCGCAGAAGTGCGCAAGGCGCGTGCGGCTCACCGCAAGGGCGAGCTCGATGACGCCGCGTACGAAGCATTCCTCAGGAAGGAAACCGAAGCGGCGGTCCGAATGCAGGAGGAAGCCGGCCTCGACGTGCTTGTGCATGGCGAGTTTGAGCGCAACGACATGGTGGAATATTTCGGCGAGCAGCTTACGGGCTTCGCCTTCACTCAGAACGGCTGGGTTCAGTCCTATGGCTCGCGTTGCGTCAAGCCGCCCGTGATTTTCGGCGATGTCTCGCGTCCAAGGCCAATGACCGTGGATTGGGCGACGTATGCCCAGTCGCTCACGACAAAACCCATGAAGGGAATGCTGACCGGGCCGGTCACGATCCTGCAGTGGTCGTTCGTCCGCGATGATCAACCCCGTTCCGAGACCTGCCAGCAGATCGCCCTTGCCATCCGCGATGAGGTTGCCGATCTCGAGAGGGCGGGCATAAAGATCATCCAGATCGACGAGCCGGCATTGCGGGAAGGCCTGCCGCTGCGGCAGTCCGAGCGTGCCGAATATCTGAAATGGGCCGTCGATTGCTTCCGGTTGGCGTCCTCCGGCGTCGCCGATGAGACTCAGATCCACACCCATATGTGCTATTGCGAGTTCAACGACATCATGCCGTCGATTGCCGCGCTCGATGCGGACGTGATTTCCATAGAGACGTCACGGTCAGATATGGAGCTGTTGAACAGCTTCTCCGATTTCAGCTACCCGAATGAAATCGGGCCTGGCGTGTACGACATTCACTCGCCTCGATGCCCGAGCGCGCCCGACATGGTTAGGCTTCTCTCCCAGGCCAAGAAGCATCTCGCGCTGGGTCAGATATGGGTAAACCCGGATTGCGGTCTCAAGACCCGCCGGTGGGAAGAGGTGCGTCCGGCGCTCGCCAACATGGTTGAAGCTGCGCGGCGGTTGCGCGAGGGCCCTGCTGAGGCAGCCAAATGATCGACCATCTTGGTGGCATCCGGACGACGCGCCTCGTCGACGTGGTTTTTCCGGGCGACACCAATCATCATGGGACCCTCTTCGGTGGCGTGGGCCTGGCCTGCATGGACAAGGTCGCATTCATTGCAGCGGCCCGGCATGCTCATGTCAGCTTCGTCACGGCTTCCTGCGAGCGCGTGGACTTCAAGGCGCCTGCAAATCTTGGTGACATCATCGAGTTCAGCGGGCGCGTTTGCAGGGTCGGGAGACGCTCGCTGTCGACGGAGGTCGAGATGGTTGCCGAGGAAGCTCTTTCCGGCCGGCGGCGGTTGTGCGGACGAAGCATCTTCAACATGGTCGCCGTCGGCGCGGACCGAGACATGCGCTTGCCGCGATTGTCCGGGGAATGCAGAGAGGAGCCAGCAGATTTGCGGATGGTCGAACTGGTCTTCCCCGAGCAGACCAGCCACTACGGCAGCCTCTATGGCGGTACCGCGCTCGGAGCGATGGCCAAGGCGGCCTTCATTGCTGCGACGAGACACTGCCGGCGCTCCGTCGTTCTCGCGTCGGTGCAGCGGGTCGATTTGGCCAGTCAGATTGATAAGGGGGAGGTGATGGAACTGGTGCCGCGCGTCATCAAAACCGGGCAGCGTTCCATCACCGTCGAGGTTGAACTCTGGTCGGAAAATCTTGTGTCGGGCTGTCGCCAGCAGTGCGGCACTGGAACACTGGTAATGGTCGCTCTTGAGAGTCCCTGAATGCGCTCGTCAAGATTCTTCGAATGCCTTTGAACAGTGCGCCCCATGGCACCCCGGAGGCTTCAAGCGCGCCGCCCGCGTGTGATGCACCTCCCGCGCGCGCCTGCCTGGGTGCCACCCTCGGAGGGAGATCGGGCGCACGCGCTTGGGCAGCCCCCGCCGCCGCAGTCAGAGAGCCGCGAGAGCCTGCTCAGGGGCGGAATACGGCAAGCCATGGGCCTCGGCGACGGCGGGATACGTGATCGCGCCTCGATGCACATTGAGGCCCGCGCGCAAGTACGGATCTTCCGTCAACGCACGCAAGCCGCCATCAGCGAGCGCTAACCCGTATCGCAGCGTGGCATTGTTGAGGGCATGGCTCGACGTCACTGGCACCGCGCCCGGCATGTTGGCAACGCAATAATGGATGATGCCGTCGATACGGAAGGTCGGGTCCTCGTGCGTCGTCGGTCGGGACGTTTCGAAGCAGCCACCCTGATCGATTGCGACGTCCACGACGCTCGCGTTCGGCTTCATCGTCTTCAGCATCGCCCGCGTCACCAGCTTCGGCGCCCTTGCGCCCGGCACGAGGACGGCGCCAATGATCGCATCGGCTGCAGCGACCTCATGATCTATCGCCTCAATCGTCGAGTAGCGCGTGCGGCAGCGACCACCGAACAGCTCGTCCAGCTGGCGAAGTCGTACCAGCGAGCGGTCGAGCACGACCACGTCGGCGCCGAGACCGACGGCCATGCGCGCCGCATGGGTCCCGACGACGCCGCCGCCGATGATCGCGATACGCGCCGGTTCGACACCGGGAACACCGCCCACCAACAGGCCGCGCCCGCCGGTTGTCCGTCGCAGGACTGCTCCGGCTGCCTCGATCGAAAGTCGGCCGGCCACTTCGCTCATTGGCGCCAGCAATGGCAGGCCGCCATGGGCGTCGGTGACCGTCTCGTAAGCCACCGCGGTGCAGCCCGACTTCAAGAGCCCGTCGGTCTGCGCGCGGTCCGGCGCGAGATGAAGGTAAGTGAAAAGAATCTGACCTTCGCGAAGCCGGCGCCATTCCTGCGCCTGCGGCTCCTTGACCTTGACGATCATGTCCGCGCGCGTAAACACCTCATCCGATGTACCGACGATTTCGGCCCCCGCGCGCGCGTAAGCGTCATCGGCAGCCCCTATGCCCTCGCCGCAGCCGGTCTCGGCCAGCAGACGATGGCCATGGGCAGCGTATTCCCGTACGGCGGCCGGCGTCAGGCCGACGCGGAATTCGTTTGGTTTGATTTCCTTGGGCACCCCGACAAGCATTCTGCGCTCTCCCCATTTGTCATTTCCGGGTAAAAATATCCGACATGCTGATTGCGTTTCGGGCGATTCCAGTTCAAAATTGGATTATCGCGCACGATTATAGCGAAAAATGTCACATTAGCGCTTGAACATGTCATCTCTGGATCGCATCGATATCTCCCTTTTAAGAGCGCTCAGCACCAATGCCCGCCAGTCGCACGTCGAGTTGGCAAGCACTGTCGGCTTGTCGAGCACGGCCTGTGCACGACGGCTCGCCGCCCTTGAACGGGAAGGCTTGATCGAGGGTTACCATGCGCGGCTGGGCCTGAAGGCCCTCGGCCTCGGCACCACAGTGATCATCCGCGTTACGCTCAACAGCCAGAGTGACAAAGCCCTCGACGAATTCGAATCGTCGGTTGTCCGCTGTCCATCCGTGTTGCGCTGCTTTCTGATGTCCGGGACCGACGATTACCTGCTGACGGTCGTCGCGCGCAGCATCGAGGATTTCGAACGCATCCACCGCACCCAATTGTCGCGGCTACCTGGTGTCGCCCGCATTCAGTCGAGTTTCGCCATCCGGCAAATCGTCGACCGCGAATTTCCACCCGACGCCTTGAACGCGAGCAATCGTTGAGCCGGTCGGGCCTCTCGGCGCGGCGGCTGGTAGGGCGCGCGGGATTGCGACGTCGCTCGACCGGCGAGCCAAGGTCTATCGCGGCAGTGTCTTCTTGCCCAATGTTCCTATGAAGAATATAATTATAACAATCGATCGCCGATCTATTCCTCTATGAAGCAGCAAGTCAAACCGCCCAAGAAAGCGCCGGACAAGTCCAACCTGATGGAGATCGCAATCGGCCGTCAGGCCCGCGGCTTCCGTCAGATGCTCAACTTGACGATCCCCGAGCTCTCGCGCAGTTCGGGACTTTCCCCCGGCATGCTCTCCAAGATCGAAACCGGTGCAATCTCGCCGTCGTTAACGACATTGCAAACGCTCGCCAACGCGTTGAATGTCCCCGTCACGAGCCTATTCCAGAAGTACGAGGAAGAGCGAGAGGCCATCCAGATCCGATCCGGACTAGGGCCGGTGGTGAATCGCCAAGGCTCCAAGCACGGCCTCGTCTATCATTATCTCGGCCATCCCATTAAACGCTCGCGGGTCTCGGTCGACCCGTGCCTCGTCTCGATCAAGGACCGGCAACCGTTCACTCCGGTATCGCTTCAGCATACCGGAGTCGAATTCATCATGATGATCGAAGGCGAGCTCATTTATCGGCACGGACAAAAGCTTTATCATTTGAAACGCGACGACACCCTGTTTTTCGATGGGGATATTTCTCACGGCCCCGAGCGCGCGATCGTCCGGCCGATAAAGTTCCTCTCGATCATCGTCCAGCCGCGCTTCGGCGACTAGCGGCTATAGTTCAATCGGCGCGCTTCAGGCCGCCGACACCGAACAGAGCCAACAGCGCGACCCACAGAATCACAAGGCCGATCAGTATTGCCGATACGGCCGCGATTGTCGGATCGATCGAATTGCGAATGTCGCTCCACATCTTCAGCGGCAACGTTTCGACTCGGATTCCGCCAACCATCATCGTGATGACGAGGTCGTCGAATGAATGGATGAAGGCGAACAGAGCGCTGACGAAGATGCTCGGCCGTATGAGCGGGAGCGTCACTTTCCAGAAGGTTCGGAACGCGCTCGCGCCCATGCTCGAGGCAGCGCGTTGAAGCGATGGGTCGACGCTCTGCAGGCCCGCCGACACGATGATAAGAACATAAGGCAGCGCGCCAATCAGATGGCCGATGACCACCGCGGTTTCGGTTCCGATCAAGCCGATTTGAGCGAGAGGCTGATAGAGCGCGACGCCGAGCACAATCGGTGGAACGATGAGCGGCGACAGCATGATCGAGAGCGTGAACGCGCGGACCATGCCCCGCGCCCGCGATACGCCGAACGCGGCGAGCATGCCCAGTAGCGTGCCGAACAGCGCTGTCAAAGCGGCCAGGCGCAGGCTGAGCAACGTCGCGTCGATCCAGGATTCCGTCTGCAGATAGTTCTGGAACCAGCGGAAGGAATAACCCGGCGGCGGAAACCGCAACACATCGCCGGAATTGAACGCCATGATCGTTACCAAGGCGCTGGGGAGGAAGAGTGCGAGAAGAACGAACGTAGCCACTGCATAAGCCGTCGGCTTCATGGCGCCCGCCAGCGGCGTCCGGTCGAACATCCCGACTGCAGAATAGAGGACGCGCGTGTGGACAGGCTTCTCCCCCGAGCCGGAGCTCGTGAGCTGGTTGAAATGGTTCGCTCCACGGTCCGATGTGCCGGAGAACATAGCGTCGAGGCGCACGCCGCGACCCAACAGTAGGTAGGTGCCGAATGTTGCAATTAGCAAAATCATTGCTGCGGCACCGGCGAAGCCCCAGTTCACGAGCTGTGTGACCTGCGTTTCGATCAACATCGCCAGGGTCACATCGCTCAATCCACCCAACACCGCGGGCGTGATGTAGAAGCCGAGACTAAGAAGAAAGACGAGCAGGCAACCGCTGCGGATCCCTGACGCGCATAGCGGCAGGAAAACCAGAACGAAGCGACGGAAGGGGCCGGCCCCCATGCTTTTGGCGGCGCGGTCGATACGCCAGTCGATCGCCAGTATGTTGTTGTACAGAGGCAAGATCATGAACGGCAGCATGATCTGAATCATGCCGATATAGACGCCGATCCAGTTATAGACGAGCTTGATCGGTTTGCTCGTCACGCCCAAACCTACAAGGAGCGAATTGACGATACCGTTGTCGTCGAGCACGACGATCCAGGCGTAGCTTCGGACCAGAAAGCTCGTCAAATAGGGAACAAGAACCAGCAGCAGCAGGACCGTGCGCAGACGTCCCTCGATCCGGGCCAGGAGGAAGGCGACCGGTAGCCCCAACACAAGGCAGAAAAAGGTGACGACGACGCTCACAATCAGCGTGCGCACGAGGACATAGGTATAAGCCGAATCCTGAAAGAAGCGAAGGTAATGACGCGGGCTCAGCGCCGCCCCGTCAATGCTCGTCCAAAGCAGCTTCGCGACCGGATAGGCGTAGAATGCGACCAGGAACAGAAGCGCGGGCAATAACAGCCACTCGGAGCGGAACGAACCGAAGCCAACGAAACGCGACGTGCGTGGTGCACACGCCGCGTCGCGCTTCCATGCCGTGAGATGCGTCATCTGCTGCATTGAGTCGTGCGCCGATCGAGAGTTTAGTTGATCGTGAACCGGTTCCACTTCTCGATCAGCGTTTCGAGGTTGGTCCTGCCGTCCGGCCCTTTTTCGGCATACCATTTATCGTTGCGCACGAACTGCCGGTTCACGTTGTTGGGATGGGTCGAGAGCGACTTGCCGGTCTTTTCATCAAGGTATTTGAAAGCGTTCTTGTTCGTCGGCCCATAGAACATCATCGCTCCCAGAACCGACTGTGGTTTGGCGCGCGTCGCGAAGGCGATGAATTTCTGCGCGTTCGCGACGTTGTGGGCACCCTTGGGGATCAACATGAAATCCAGCAGAAGTTTGCCCTCGTTCCAGTCGAAGGCGACGGGCGCGCCTTTGGCGCGAAGGTTCTCGGCGCGGCCGTTGTAGATCATGCCAAGATCCGCAGCCGAGTCGGCGAAGATCTGTTGACCTTCCGCGCCGAACCGCCACCACTTCTTGACGTGTGGCTTCAACTTCTCGAGGCTCCGGTACGCGCGGTCGATGTCCAGCGGATAGAGCTTGTCCATCGCAACGCCGTCGGCGAGAAGAGCCTCCTCGAATCCTCCTTCGCCCTGCACGCCGGACTTGAAGCTGCGGGTGCCCGGAAATTTGGTTACATCCCAGAACTCCGTCCAGGTCTTGGGATGATTATCCGCGCTGTACTTCTTGGTGTTGTAAGCGATTACCTGAGAGTAGTAGTAGGCACCGACGCCGTACGGCTGACGTGCGACCGCGTCGACCGCTGCGAGTTCGTCTTTGTCGAAAACCGAATAGTCGATCTTCTCGAGCAGCCCGCTTTCGTTGCTGCTGATGGCGTGCAGCCACGCCATCAGCACGATATCGATCTCACCGCTCTTGTTCTCGACCATGAGCTTGAGCTTGGCCGGGCTCATGAACTCGGGCACCGTGACGACCTTGATACCGGTCTCCTTCTCAAAAGGCTCGACGAAGGCTTTTTTCATCGCCTCCGCGAAGTCGCCGCTGCCGATCTGGACGACAACCTTCTGCTGTTGCGCGGCGGCAAATCCACTCGGCAGGGCAAACGCGAGCGTCCCGGCCAATGCAGCCACAATTCCCATTCGCCGTATCAGAACCATCATGTCGCCTCCCTTGCGTACGTTGTTCGATCAAGCAAAAGCCTTAAGGTCCTCCATCGCCCAACCGACGTGAATCGGACTGCCAGCTTCATAGAACCGTACCGCGCTCACCGCTTGCTGTTTGGCCGATATCGTGACGTCGCCGATGCGAATAAGATAACGCCGCGCCGCGCCGTAATAGATCGCGTCCTGCACGACACCGGAGACCCATTGAACGCCCGGCTCGACGCGGGGCGCGTCCGAGATGAGGATGCGTTCCGGCCGGATGGCAAAGCGCCCGCCGCGAGCCGGCGACGCGTCGCCCACGATCGTGGCGGGCACGAAATTCATTTCGCCGAGGAAGTCCGCGACGAAGTCGTCGACCGGATTCTCATAGAGATCCTCAGGCGAGCCGACCTGCGCTATGCGGCCTTTGCGCATGATTGCGATCCGGTCCGACATGGTCAGCGCTTCGTCCTGGTCGTGCGTCACGTAGATGATCGTGATGCCGAGGTCTTTCTGGATTCGCTTGATCTCGAGCTGGAGCTGTTCTCGCAGCTTCTTGTCGAGGGCGCCGAGCGGCTCGTCCATTAGGAGAACCGGCGGATCGTAGATGAGCGCGCGCGCAAGCGCGACGCGCTGCTGCTGACCGCCGCTTAGCTGCGACGGATAACGGCCTCCGAAGTTTTCCAGGCTCACGAGGTCGAGCGCCCAAGCCACGCGCTGCTTGATTTTACTTGCCGGCATTGAACGAATGTGAAGCGGGAATGCGAGGTTGTCCCGGATCGTCATGTGCGGGAACAACGCGTAGTGCTGGAATACGACGCCGAGATTGCGCTGATTGGGCGGTACAGCGGTTACGTTGGTGCCATTGACGAGAACCGCTCCCTTCGTCGGCGATTCGAAACCCGCGATCATCATCAGCGTTGTGGTCTTGCCGGAGCCGCTGGCGCCCAGAAGAGTTAGGAACTGTGCCGGCTCGACCAGCAGCGACAGGTCGTCGACGACCACGGTGCTGCCGTAGGTCTTTTGCACCCGCACCAATTCGATTTGGCCTTTGCACAGCATGGAGCCACCGTCAGTTTGGAAACCGGATCGAAACGATAGCCAAAGGTAGCCGGTCAGACAAGACGGAGAATAATATATTCTTGACGAGAACATCAATCGGCAGCTACGTATCGCGACCACAGGAGCAGAGGAAAACAATGAAGAAGACGGTCGAGACGAAGCTCTGGAAAAACCCGAGCCATGTATCGGGGGGCGTGATCGCGAATGGCATCCTCTACACGGCCGTCATTCCGCGAAAGCTTGACGGCTCGGTCGAGGTGGGGGCTCCGGAAAAGCAGATCCGACTCGCGCTCGACAATCTCAAGCACGTCGTCGAGAGCGCAGGCGGTACGCTGCAGGACGTCACGCAGGTCATCTGCTATCTCACCGATACCGATCAGTTCGATCTAATGATCGGCATCTATAAGGAATACTTCGCAGACCCGCCGTTCCCGAGTCGCGCCACGATCATTCCGGCGAAGCTCGCCGTGGACGGAATGATCATCGAACTCGTCGCCCAAGCGCATATCTCGACCTCAGCCTGAGAGCGCGCCGGCCGACGCATGTTCGGTCGGCTCGCGGGCGCATTCCGTCATGGAATCCCAAGTCCCTCTCTACGGCGTCGCAATCGCCGTCACGGTATTGGCCGGCTTCGTCCGGGGCGCATCCGGCTTTGGCGGTCCCATGATCCTGGTTCCGACATTGCAACTCGTTTTTGGTCCGAAATCGGGGGTTCTTATCACCCTGATCATCGATCTTCTCGCAAACGTCCGGCTGGTACCGGACGCCAAACGGGACGCGTCGCCGGCCATTCTCAAGCCGATGCTGCTGGGAGCGCTGATCGGGCTGCCAGGTGGCATCATCTTCCTCGCCTGGACTGAGCCGACATTGGCGCGACGCATCATCTCGGCGATCCTGCTCCTGTGCGTCGTCCTGGTGTTGATTGGCTGGCGCTGGCCTCGCGCCATGGACCGCAAAGAGCTGGCGGCGGCCGGCGCGCTGGGCGGCTTGAGCCTGGGCGCGTCGGGCGTCTGCGTCATCGTCAATATCGCGCTCCAGGCCGGCCACCACTCGGCCGTTGCCAGCCGCGCAAACTTCATCGTCTGGGCTTTCGCAGCGACGATCGTGGCAATCGCGGCCCTCTTCGCAACCGGCGCCCTGAACGCTGCCGGTCTACCTGGCCCCCGGCAGTTGTTGGTGCTCACCGTGATCTTCGCGCCTGCCTACCTGCTTGGCATCGTTTCCGGCGTCTATCTTTATCGGCGCATCAATGAGCGGCTGTTGCGACTGTCGACCCTATGGTTCGCCGCAATTGTCGCGGCGATCGGGCTGTTCGTTTGAGACGACTTGAGGAAGTGGCTGCCGCGCGGTGATCGTCTTCAGTCGGCTATATGACGCGCACCGCTCCGACCCGTGGACGCGATGGTCGCCGAACGCGGATGATTTCCACTCCCGAACGAATGAATGCCATCGGCACAGGAATTGGCCGGTTGAGGCTGGCCCTGCCGACCTGGATCGTCCTTCAGGAAGCGCTCTTGATCGCGTCCGCCAGGATCGAGACCATCGTTTCGATGTGTTCTGGCTCGACGATCAAAGGCGGCGAGAGCGCAATAACGTCACCGGTCACACGAATAAGCAGGCCGCGTTCGAAACAGGTCGTAAATACGTCGTAGGCCCGTGTCCCGACCGCTTGCGCTCGAGGCGCCAGTTCGATGCCGGCGACGAGCCCGATCACACGCAGGTCGATCACATTCGGCTGCCCTTTCAGACTGAAGATTGCTTTCCGCCAGTCGCTCTCAAGCTCACGCGCCCGCGTCAGCAGGCCTTCGCGCTCGTAAATGTCGAGCGTAGCCAGCCCCGCTGCACAGGCGGCAGGATGTCCGGAATACGTGTAGCCGTGGAACAGTTCGATCTGCGGCTCGGGACCCTGCATCAATGCGTCGTGTACGCTGCCGCTTGCGAACACGGCGCCCATCGGAATTGCACCGTTGGTGAGCGCCTTCGCTGTCGTCATGAGATCCGGCACAACCCCGAAATAGTCGGCCGCGAACGGCGCGCCCAGGCGCCCGAAGCCCGTGATCACCTCATCGAAGATCAAAAGGATGCCGTACTTGGTGCAGATGTTTCGCAGCCGTTCCAAATAACCTTGCGGCGGCAGGAGCACACCGGTCGAACCCGCGACCGGTTCGACGATGACGGCGGCAATGTTTTCTGCCCCATGGAGCACAACGAGGTGCTCCAGATCGTCGGCAAATTCGGCGCCGTATGCTGGAAGGCCCGTGGAAAAGGGATTGCGTTGCAGGTCGTGTGTGTGGCGCAGATGGTCGGTGCCTGGCAGCTGTGGAAACGCACGACGATTTGGCCCGATGCCTCCGACCGAAATGCCGCCGAAGCCAACGCCGTGATAGCCGCGTTCGCGTCCGATCATGCGGGTACGGGTGCCTTCACCCCGCGCCCGGTGATATGCGAGCGCCATCTTGAGTGCCGTATCGACAGATTCGGACCCGGAACCGGTAAAAAAGATGTGCTTCAGGTCGGCGTCCGCGCCACCGGCGCAAAGCGCGGCGAGACGTTGCGCAAACTCGAAGGCGATGGGATGGCCCATCTGGAAAGAGGGGGCGTAGTCCATCTCGAGAAGCTGGCGTTCCACGGCCTGTGCAATCTCGCGGCGCCCATGGCCGGCATTGACACACCATAGACCTGCGGTGCCGTCCAGGATCCGGCGCCCGTCAGCGCTCGTGTAATGCATACCGCTCGCCGCGCAGAGTAGGCGCGGCTTCGCCTTGAACTGCCGGTTGGCGGTGAAAGGCATCCAGTAGTTTTCAAGCGTCGGCGCGTTGCTCAGATAGGTGGTCATGCTGCTCTCCTTCGTGAGCCCTAGACGCCCGCTTCTCTGCGATCAAACAAGTCCTTTTCTTTGGAGTGATAACCTATTGATTTTACTCGATCGGTTTCGTAGGTTTGCCATATAATGAACAACCGGAACAACGCAGACCAAGACGATGGAAATCGATATTGGCGGCCGCCTTCGTTATGTGCGGATGCGTGCCGGACTTTCCCAGCGTACGCTCGCCAAACGGGTCAAGGTGACGAACTCCACGATCTCACTGATCGAGTCGAACCAGTCCAATCCGTCCGTCGGCGCTCTGAAACGCATCCTCGATGGCATTCCAATCGGGCTGGCCGAGTTTTTCGCGCTCGAGCCGCAGAGCCCGGTCAAGGCGTTCTATCGGTCGGACGAACTGGTGGAAATTGGCAAAGGGCGAATCTCCTATCGCCAGGTGGGCGCCACGCTCTTTGGGCGATCCTTGCAGATACTCAAGGAGCGCTACGAGCCCAATAGCGACACGGGAAAAGTGTTTCTTGTGCATCAGGGCGAGGAAGGCGGCATCGTCTTGAGTGGGCGACTCGAAGTTACGGTCGAGGATGAAAGGCGCATTCTGGGGCCCGGAGATGCCTATTATTTCGAAAGCCGGCGTCCTCACCGTTTCCGTTGCGTCGG
>JBFWWW010000036.1:0-10381 GCA_050245975.1 Hyphomicrobiaceae bacterium | reverse complement strand
GTGGTCACGCGCCGCGAGCCCGCGGAATGATCACTCTTTCCAATCGGGCATACAACCATGCAAAATACTGGAAGGGCAGCGTACGCACGATCCGTGCGAACGCCACCCTCACACCAGGAGCAGTGCATGCGCGCAGCGGCAACAAGGCTGTCCGGCATTCCGGCAATTCTCCTGATCCTGCTTTGGATTGCGTCATTGGCTGCCCAGCAGGCCGATGACATCGCGGAACTCAATGCCCGGTACTGGAAGCTTTTCAACGAAAAGAAGCTACCGGAGGCCGCCGAGGTCGCCCGCAGGCGGCTGGAGGTGCTGGAAAAGAGCGGCGGGGTCGATCAGACCCTGATCGACGAACAGCTCTATATTCTGGCGACCACCTACTACATCCAGGCCCGGTACGCCGAGGCCGAGCAGGTCCACAAGCGCCGGCATGAGCTACGTGAGAAACTGTTCGGGATCGACAGCCCGGAAGCCATGGACTCCCTGCGGTCCCTGGCCCAGGTCTACAGCACGCAGGACCGGCTCGAGCTGGCCGAGCAGCTGCACGCACGTCGCCTTGCGACGCTCGAGCGCGTACGCGGCCGTGAGCATCCGGACCTCGTTCCGGTGCTGAGGGATATCGCGGCTGTCGCCGGCAAGAAGAATGACAACGCGGCACGCGTCGCCGCGCTCGAACGGGCGCTTGCCATCACCCAGGCCGAGCATGGCGACCAGCACCTGTCCTCGGTTGAGCTGACGGAAGAGCTGGCACGCCATGTCGCGTTCGAGCGCGCAGCGCCGCTCTACGAGCACGCGTTGGCCATGCGGCAAAAGCTGCAGGGCGTGTCCCACACCGACATCACGTTCGCCAAGGCCCTGCTCATCAATAAATACGGAATGCACGGCCTGCTGCTAGCCGAGCAGCGCCAGTTTGCGGAAGCCGAGAAGCTCTACAGGCGACGACTGGAGCTCCTGCGCGAGATGTACGGACGCTCCGATCCGGACGCCACCGGAGCACTCGGTGACCTTGTCTCCACCCTGGTCGGCCAGGAGCGGTGGTCCGAAGCCGAGGCGGCAGCCAGGGAAGCGCTCGCCATCCTGGAAAGCGCGCATGGCATGGAGCATCACCTGATAGGCGGCGCGTTGGCCACCCTTGCCAATGTGCTTGAGAAGCAGGGGCGCGATGCCGAGGCCGAAACCCTTCTTGTCCGGCGGCTGGACATCTACGACCGCACGCCGGACATCAAGCCGGCTAGCCTGCTTTACGCGCTGGATCAGCTGGCCGCGCTGTACAAGAACCAGAACCGGCTGGCCGAGGCACAGCCTTTGCTTGATAGGATGCGCACGCTTCAGGAGAAGCGGATTGATCGCTACGGCTTCGATGCTTTGCGCGCAAAAACGATCAAGGACACCGAGGAGCACCTGGAGTGGACCATTCGCAGTTTCGGCCTCGACAGCCCACTCGTCGCCGAAGCGCGGCATATCCTTGGGCTTAACTATTTCAATGATGAGCAGTGGGGCAAGGCGCTCGACCAATGGCGGCTGAGCGCGCGCACCTTCATCAGCCGCGACCTGCTGGAACGGCACGCGGTGGAGGGGCTTGACGGAGCGCCGAAACGGGAGATCGAGGGGCGCGCACTGTTCGAGCGGATGGCCAGAGCGCTTTGGGAGGCGGCATCCACCAACGAGCCCGACGCCGGCGCCCTGATTGACGAATCGTTTCTCATCGCGCAGCGCGCTCGCGCATCGAACGCGGGCGCAGCGCTTGCGCAGATGGCGGCGCGCGGCGCGGCTCAAAGCGGGCCGCTCGCACAGCTCATCCGGCAACGACAGGATCTGCTTGCCGAATGGCACACCCTCGATGTACCTCGCGCATCGGAGGTCGCCCGGCCGAGCGAGAAGCGCGATCTCGCCGCAGAGCAGGCGAACAGCGGGCGGCTGTCCGCCATCGAAGAGCGTATCGGCGCCCTGACGGCGGAAATCAAAATCCAGTTTCCCGAGTATTCGGCCTTCGCCAGCCCGGAGCCGCTATCCCTCTCCGAGGTCCAGACCCAACTGAAGCCGGATGAAGTGCTCGTGCTGTTCCTCGACGCGGAGAGCAAAGACGAGGCTTCGGACCGGGGTTTCATCTGGCTGGTGACGCACGACAACTCCTACTGGATGCGCTCAAGTCTCGGGGCGGTCGCTCTGCAGACCGAGGTCGAGGCCTTGCGCTGCGGCCTCGATGCGACGCTCTGGGATGACGACAAGACGGCGGCCCGCTGCCGCGATCTGCTCAAGACAGACGCGCAGCGCGATGCGAATGGCAATATTCTGATGAACGCCCTTCCGTTCGACCTGCAGCGCGCGCACGCTCTCTACAAAGACCTGCTCGGGCGCATCGAGGAGGACATCCGTGGCAAGCATCTTCTGATCGTGCCGTCGGAGGCGCTGACGCAGCTGCCATTCCAGGTGCTGGTCACCGGACTGCCGGAACGCGCCCCATCAGAACGCTTCCTCGACGTGCGGCGCGACAAGGGCGTCCGCTGGCTGGCACGCACCAATGCCATCACCATCCTACCGGCCGTGTCCTCGCTCAAGGCTTTGCGCCGTACCGGCAGACCGAGTGCCGCCACGAGACCTCTGATCGGGTTCGGCAACCCGCTGCTCGATGGTGATCCGGGAGTAGATCCGAGAGAAGCCGAATGGGCCAAGGCCGCTCGCGCCAGGACATGCAGCAACCTTGTGCGCCAGCAGATCGCGAGTGCCGGCGCCGGTCGATCAGTGCGCGGGGTACGTAGTATGAGCACGCGCGATGGTCGTGCCGTGCTGTCGGACCTGAGGAGACTGACACCGCTGCCTGATACGGCCGACGAACTGTGCCGGGTCGGCGAGAGTCTGCGTCTTCCGCCCGACGACATCTATATCGGCGCACGCGCCACCGAGATGGAGATCAGGCGGCTCAGCGCGCGCACGGACGCGCCCAACCTCGCCAGCTATCGCATCCTCCACTTCGCGACGCATGGCACCCTGGCCGGCGAGATCACCGGGACCAATGAACCCGGCATCGTGCTGACGCCACCGAAGGAGGGCACCGATCCCGAGCTTGACGATGGTTACCTGTCGGCTTCAGAGGTGGCGGCCCTCAAGCTCGATGCGGACTGGGTGATCCTGTCGGCCTGCAATACGGCCGCGGGAGGCGCGCAGGGCGCCGAGGCGCTGTCAGGTCTGGCGCGCGCCTTCATCTACGCCGGGGCGCGTGCGCTTCTCGTCTCGCACTGGTCGGTTGCCTCGGAGTCGACGGTAAAGCTGATCACTGCGGCCATTGACATGATGGCCGCGGACAAGACGGTCGGCCGCGCCGAGGCGCTGCGCCGGTCGATGGTGGCGCTGATGGATCACGGCAAGCCGTGGGAGGCGCATCCGGCCTACTGGGCGCCCTTCATCGTCGTCGGAGAGGGCGCGGTGGCGGAGTAAGCGCCCAGCGAGGCGTCCCTTTCGGAGGACAGCAATAGCGCGCCATCCAGCCGGAACTCGGGACAAGCGCGAGCCTGAGCGGCAAATGTCCTACGACCCCACCAGGTCCACGATCGACTTGCGCATCCACGCATGCCGCGAGTCGCGGGTCTTGGACTTGTGCCACTTCAGATAGAACGCCAGCAGCGGCATCTTGAACGGTAGGTCGAGCATCTTCAGCGGATAGTGCTCCAGCAGATGCAGCGCCATGCGCTTCGGCATCGTCGCGATCATGTCGGTGCGCAGCAGGACCGGGGCAACGGAGAGATAGCTCGCGATCTGCATGGCCACGTTTCGCTGCCAGCCGTTCTCGATGAGAAACGCGCTGAGCCCGGTCATGCCCCGGATCTGCTGGTTCAGGACCACATGCGGCGTGTTCAGGTAGGTCTGCAGCGATAATTTCCGGTCGATGGTGCCGTGCTCCTCGCGGACCAGGCAGACGCGCTCGTCCTCGAACAGGATTTTCGCCTCGAAGTCCTCGGGCAGCGGGTCGCGGTCGTAGGCGATCCACATATCCAGCGTACCCTTGCGCATCGCGTCGTAGGCTACCTTGCCCTTGTCCTCGGTAATGCTGACGCGCACGCCAGGCGCCACCTCGCGCAGCCACTGCACGAGATTCGGGATGAGAGTGATCTCGCTCCATTCCTCCATCGCCACCAGGAAATCGGTCGACGCGCTGGCATAGTCGTAGCCGGCCTTCTGCTCGAGCGCGGCCTCGAGCATTGTGAGCGCCTGCCTCACCACGGGCGCCAGCTCGCGCGCCTTCTCGGTCGGCGTGACGCCCTGCGGATGGCGAACGAACAGCGGATCGCCGACCACGGCGCGAAACCGCGCCAGCGCGTTGCTGACCGCCGGCTGGCTCATACCCATGTGGCGTGCCGCAACGGACGTGCTGCCGGTTTGAAAGACCGCGTCGAACACGACAAGCAGGTTCAGGTCGACTGACCGCAGGTTCATCCCGCAGATAACCCCTATTGGAAATCTGAATTGGCCTTGTAGCACCGATCAACCTACGAGTTGGACTCCCTTTGTGCCCAATATCTTCGGGCAGAACGGCGCGTCGGCAAGCAAGAGGCAAGTCATGCCCAATCCCGCTCCCATCCCCGGCAGGAACGGCGTCGCTGCGCCGTCGCGAGGGGAGGGGCGACGGACCGTACGGCTCATAAACTCGACGCTGCGCGACGGGATGCAGGCGCTCTGGTCCGGCCGCCTCGGCGAGAAGGAAGCCCTGCCTATCGTCCGCTCGCTGGATCAGGCCGGCTACGAGGCCATCGACCTGATGGCGCCCGTGCAGTTCGAGGTGTGCGTCAAGTATCTCAAGGAGAACCCCTGGCACCGCGCGAGGTCGATCCGCGCCGCCGTGCAGCGCACGCCGCTCTTCACCCATTTGCGCAGCCGCAGCCTGACCAGCTTCGATCTGGTACCCGACTCCGTCTTCAATTTGTGGGTCGAGCGCATCGGCGCGGCGGGCCTGCAGCGCGTGATGGTGTTCGATGCGCTGCACGACATTGCCAACCTGCGGTTCAGCGCGCAGCGGGCGAAAGCGGCGGGACTGCACGTGTGTCTGATCATCTTCTACACCATCAGCCCGTTCCACACCGATGCGTTCTACGCGCGCAAGGCGCGCGAACTGGCCGGGCTCGAGCCGGATTCCATTTGCGTGCGCGACCCGAGCGGACTGCTGACGCCGCAACGGGTGCGCGAACTCATCCCCATCATCCGGTCTGGCATCGGCGACATCCCGCTCTACCTCAAGTCCCACTGCACCACGGGCCTGGCGGAGGATTGCTATCTGGCCGCGGCGCAGCAGGGCGTCGATGCGCTGTTCGTGTCCACCGAGCCTCTCGCGCACGGCGCATCGGTGCCGTCCATCCGGCGCGTCCATGAGCGCCTGTCGGGCGAGGGGCTGGCCTCGCCTCTCGATGCGTCCCGCGTCCGGGATGAGGAGGACTACTTCTTCGAATTGGCGAAGCGCACCGGACGCCCGGTCGGCAACCCCGACGCGGCTGTCGACAAGGCCCAGCAGGAGCATCAGATCCCCGGCAACATGATCGCCTTCACGCGTGGGCAGCTCGCCGAGCTGAAGATGGAGCATCTGCTGCCCAAGGTGCTCGACGAGTTCGTGCAGGTTCGCGCCGACATGGGTTATCCCGTCATGGTCACGCCGATTTCGCAGCTCGTGTGCGTTCAGGCCGTCCTCAACGTCGTGCAGGGCGAGCGCTACAAGTCGATCCCGGCGGAGGTGCGCAAGTACGCCTGGGGCGCCTACGGCAAGCCCGATGCGCCGCTCGCCGACATCCTGCGCGAGCGTGCCGGTCCTGCACGCCTGGAGACTGGGCAGGAGGACCCCGTGCAAAACCTGCGCAAACGGCTTGGTCGGGACATCTCGGACGATGACCTGCTGCTCAGGATCCTGTTCCGGCCCGAGCAGCTGCAGGGTGTCGCGATGGATTCACCGATGGTTTCCGAAAGCGCGCCGGCGGCGTCCGGCCGCGTCGCAGACCTGGTGGCGCTCATCAGGAGCCTGCCTGTCTCCCGTTCGTCGCACCTCGAAGTGCGGCACGGCGGCTTCTCGTTCTCCGGCTATCGGCCCTCTCAAAACTGAGTTCTGCGCATGACCAGCACGTACGAAGTCAAGACGTTCGGCAACGCTCCAGCCGCGCCGCCGCAGCGCAGGTCCAAGCGGCTGCGCATGCTGGTGGCCGAGCGCTACAGCCAGGGCAAGTCCATCCTCGCGCCGACCGCGCATGACTGCGTGACGGCGAAGATTTTCGAGGAAGCCGGCGTCGAGCACATTAACGTCGCGGGCGCCGCCTCCACAGCGGTGTGGACGGGCGAGCCGGAGTGCGGCGTCGTGACGACGACCGAGATGATCCACGCGGCGCACCGCATCCTCGGCGCGACGCAGATCCCCGGCAAGGTGTCGATCGCGCAGGGCGGCGGCACGCTGGCGACGATCCGCGCCTTCCGCGAGTACGAGCGCACGGGCGCTGCCCTCATCCAGATCGAGGATCAGCCCACCGGCCACTTCGGCGGCTACATCCCGGGCAAGGAGATCATCCCTCTCCGCGACATGGTCGCCAAGATCAAGGCCGTCCGCTACGCGCGCGAGGACCCCGACGTCATCATCGCGGCCCGCTGCGATGCGAAGCTGGCGGTCGGCGGCGGTATGGACGAGCTGCTGAAGCGCTGCCGCGCCTATGTCGAGGCGGGCGCTGAATCGCTCATGCCGCACGGCATGGAGACGATGGACGAATGGGAGCTCGTGGGTCGCGAGATGCGCAGGCTCGGCGTGCCGCTGATCGCCAGCCTCAGCGCCGGCCTTATCTTTACCCCCAAGGACCAGCCCAAGCGCGCCGTGCCGACCGTATCACAGCTCGAGGACATGGGCTGGACCATGCTGAACTACGCGAACCACCTGCTGCATCTGCACATGACCATCACCCAGCGGTATGTGCGCGACCTGATGCAGGCGCCGCACCGCATCGATCACTGGCTCGAGGACGTCATGAACAATGGCGAGCGCATGGGCATCCTCGGCCTGCCGACCTGGCGCGCTCTGGAAGAGGCCTTCGAGAACCCGGACAAGGTTTCCTCCCGCTACGAGAAGACGCGGCAGAAGGACAATTACGTCTACAGCACACTCGACCAGGCGCGAGAGAAACTGAGTCAGGCCCTGCGCGATAAAGGTATTTCCTGAGCTCAGTCGTTCAGCCCCATCGACACGAGGAACGCGTGGCCGACAGCAAAGATATTGCAGACATCATTCGGGCCTTGGTCGATTCCGGATTTGCGGACGCCGAAGTCCACCTGGACGATCTCTATATTCGCGTTTCGAGCCGCCCCCCGGATGAGGGAGTGCGGCCGGACCAGCGTCCGCTCTTGACGGAAAGCCGTGCCGATGCGAGCAAGACGCGTTCGCTCGCCACAGAGGCCGCCGCGCGCAACGCACCAGCGGATCCGCCTCCGGCGAGGGCGGCAGGCGAAGAAGGAACGCTCAGGCAGGTCCGGTCGCCGACGCTCGGTACATTCTATCGGGCGCCGTCGCCCGGAGCGCCACCGTTTGTGAATGTCGGCGATCGCATCGAGGTTGGGAAGCCGGTCGGCCTCGTCGAGGTGATGAAGCTATTCAACACCATCGAGTCCGATGTATCAGGCACCGTCGTCGAGCTGCACGCGGAGAACGGACAGCTCGTCGAATTCGACCAACCGCTGATGACAATCCGCACCGCCTGATCCGTACCGACCGAGATGAAGACGTCCGTCACGAAGGTCTTTGCAGCGCCAGGACAGGACGGCCGGCGATCGGCTGATCTAGGGGCCGCCCGATGAGCTCCGAGGACGCGAGCCGCGTGATAGTCATCGGCAGCGGATTTGGCGGCTCAGCCGCAGCGCTGCGCATTGCCGAAGCCGGCATCCCGGTCGTGCTTCTGGAACGGGGCCCCTGGCGGGATTCGGCGCCGACCCGATCGATGGGTGTCGAACGCCGCGTCCCCTTTCCACGCGGCTGGACGCTTTTGACCGGCTTCCTGCGCACCCTCAACGTGCCCTTCCTTCCCGGCGGCCGCATCACCACCAACAGCCGCGGTCTGTTCGAGCTGTTCTATTCCAGGGGCCTCGAGGTCGTCTGCTCCTCCTCTGTCGGAGGAGGAAGCCACGTCTATTCGGCAGTGCATGCACGGCCGCCGGACCCGCACTACTGGGACGACGTCGCGCCCGGATTGTCCGAGGCGATCATGAAGCCGCACTACGACGCCTTTCTGGAGCGCATGGGCTCGGTGGCGATGACGCCGGACCGCCTGTCTTCCGGTCACGTGTCCAAACGCTTCGGCAAGTCGAACGTCTTCGAGATCGCCAGGCCGCGTGCCGAAACCCGCGTCGGCTTCCTGCTGGCCGAGACGCCGGGCGCGCCGAAGAAAGTCACCGACCAATACGGCATCGAGCGCTACGAGACGGACGACACTTCCGGCGACTATGGCTTTCTCGGCTCGCCGTCCGGCGCCAAGACGACGCTTGATTTTTCGCATATCGCGCCGGCGATGCGGGCCGGGCTCGAGGTGCGGGACCTGTGCGAGGTCCTGGCGATAGCAGAGGAGAGCGGTGGTCCCGGGCGCTACCGGGTGGACACGTTCGATCATCGCGAAAAGACCTATGCGTCCCTCTGGGCCAACACCGTGGTGGTGGCGGCGGGTACGATGAACACGCTCAGGATTCTGCTGCGCAGCCGCGACTGCGTCCGCACGCTTGATGGCATGCCGGCGCTGGGCCGGCGCTTCGGTGGCAACGGCGATGTGCGCGGCCTCTGGGATCTCAACGAGGACGGCGTCGATCTGTCCATCGGCCTCCCGAGCCAGGGCAGCATCAAATTGCGGGAGGGCCCCGAGCCGCGCCAGGCGCTGTCGAACAACAGCCTGCCCAGCGTCGATCACTACCCGTTGCCGAAAGCCATTCGCGAGCGCCTGAAGCGCAGCGTCGTCATCGCTGGCATGGGTGAGGATGCGATGGACGGCGTCATCAGCATGGGTCGCAGGGGCATGCGGATCGACTTCAACCCCGCCAACAGCCCGATCTACGAACGGATTCACCAGGCATTCAAGGCGGTCTCGGAGTATTCTGGACGCAAGGTCTACGCCTTCAAGCGCCCGTCGACCGTGCATCCGATGGGCGGCGCATGCGTCGGGCGCACGCCCGAGGAGGGCGTGATCGACGGCAGGGGAGAGGTCTACGGCCACCCGGGCCTGTTCGTCGCCGATGCCGCCGCGTTCCCGCGCAGCGTCGGTGGTCCGCCCACGGCCAGCATCGCGGCATGGGGAAGACATGTCGCGGCCAGCATCGTCGAGCGGCTTGCGGGCGCGACGCGCGATGATGGTTAGAATTACAAAGTAGTGCAACGCCAACACCTCTGGAGCATGCGATGACAAAGCTGGGTTTGAAGGAAGCGCGCGCGATCGTCGACGCCATGCTTGAGGCGGCGGGCGAGCGCGGCCTGCGGTTCTCGGCCGCGGTCGTCGATCCCGGCGGCGAGCTGGTCTGCCTGGCGCGCTCGGATGGCGCCAGCGCGCTCAATGCGCGCATGTCGGTCAATAAGGCTTATACCGCCGCCAAGTGGACGCAGGATACCAAGGCGCTGAAGACGCGGCTGTTCGACCCTGCGCTCGGCGCCGACATGCGCGACATCGCTTGGTTCGGCGATGCGCGCTTCACGCCGGTCTGGGGCGGTATCGTGCTGCGCGGAGAGGGCGGCGTGGTCCTCGGCGCCCTGGGCGGCAGCGGCGGCAGTCCGGCGCAAGACGAGGAGATCGGGCAGATCGGCGCGTCGAGTCTCGCCGGATAGCGCTGGTTCGACCGGATCGACGCGTCGGACCAGACGACCGGCCCGGGCTATTTGACCAGCTCTTCTCTGATCGAATCCAGGATCATGTCCTTGAGCGCGACGAATCTCGGATCCGTCAGCATCTTGATGTCGCGCGGCTTCTCGAAGGGAACGTCGAACTTCTCCTTGAGGCGCCCGGGCCTGCGCGACATCACGTAAACGCGGTCGCCGAGAAAAATGGCTTCGTCCACGTCATGGGTTATGAAGAGGATCGTGGGGCGGAATTCAGACCACACCTTCAGCAGCAGCTCCTGCATGAGCAGCCGCGTTTGGAAATCGAGCGCGCCGAAGGGCTCGTCCATCAGCAGGATTTCGGGCCGGTTCATCAGCGCGCGGGCTATCTGTACGCGCTGCCGCATACCGCCCGACAGTTGATAGGGATAGCGCGTGGCGAACTCGTCGAGTCCCACCGCCGTGATGAGGCGCGCCGCGTCCGCCTCGTACTGCGCCTTCGGCATGCCGCGCTTGCGCGGGCCGAAGACGATGTTCTGATGCACCGTCATCCAGCCGAACAGCGCCGGGCTCTGGAACACGACC
>JBFWWW010000035.1:0-25518 GCA_050245975.1 Hyphomicrobiaceae bacterium | reverse complement strand
CTCCTCGAGGGCGATGCGAGTCTCGGCATGTCGGTCTCGGTGACGACGCGCACGCCGCGTCCGGGCGAGGTCGAAGGCCGCGACTACTTCTTCGTCGACACGGCCGAGTTCGAGCGCCGGCGCGCGGCCGGCGAACTGCTCGAATGGGCGCAGGTGTTCGGCAATCTCTACGCGACGCCGAAAGGCCCGGTGATGATGGCGCTGGAGGCGGGCCGCGACGTGCTGTTCGATATCGACTGGCAGGGGGCGCAGCAACTCGTCGAGCACCTGCGGCAGGACACGGTGCGCGTGTTCATCCTGCCGCCGGACGGTCGTGCGCTGGAGGAACGGCTCAAGGCCCGCAACCAGGATGCGCCCGACGTCGTGCAGCGGCGCATGCAGGCCGCCGCCGCCGAGGTCAGCCACTGGGCCGAGTACGACTACGTGATCGTCAATGCCGACGTGGAGGAAAGTCTCGCCGGCATCAAGGCGATCCTGGCAGCCGAGCGGCTGAAGCGCGAGCGCCAGCTCGGCCTGTCGGATCTCGTGCGCGACATCCTTTCATCGCTCTAACGGTGCGACCTTCGGCCAGCGCTCGAGAACGCGCGCCAGGTGCGCAAAATCCGCAATCGACAGAACTTCGCCGCGCAGCGTCGGATCGATGCCCGCTGCTTGGAGAAAGGCGATGGGATCGGGCACCAGCGCGCGCAGGCTCTGCCGCAGCATCTTGCGCCGCTGGCCGAAGGCCGCCGCGGTGACGCGGCCCAGCACCGTGACGGAGCAGGGCGGCTGCGGGTCCGCGCGCGGCACCAGCAGTACGACGGCGGACGCCACCTTCGGCGGCGGGGTAAACGCCTCCGGCTTGAGCTGGAACAGGAGCTGGGGCTTCGTGCGCCACTGGGCGATGACGGCGAGACGGCCGTAGGCCTTCGTGCCGGGTCCGGCGACGATGCGCTCCGCAACCTCCTTCTGGAACATCAGTACCATGCGGTCGTACCACGGCGGCCAGGGCTCGGCCTCGAGCCAGCCGATCAGCAGCCGCGTCGCGATGTTGTAGGGCAGGTTGGCGACGATCACCGGCTTGCCGGTCGTGCCGGCGAGCAGCCCGCGCCAGTCGGCGGCAAGCGCATCGCCGAACCGGACGTCGAGGCGGCCGGGATAGCGCTCGGCGACGGCGGCGAGCGCCGGGCGGCAGCGCTCGTCACGCTCGACAGCGACGACGCGGGCGGCGCCTTCGAGGAAAAGCGCGCGCGTGAGACCGCCCGGCCCGGGCCCCACTTCGATGGCGGTGCGGCCCTCGAGCGGTCCTGCCGCGCGGGCGATGCGACGGGTCAGGTTGAGGTCGAGGATGAAATTCTGGCCCAGCGCGTGGCTGGCGGACAAGCCATGGGTGCGGATCACCTCGCCAAGCGGCGGCAGGCCGTCGGGGACGGAGCGTGCCCGGCCGGCGCCCGCAGGTCGATCGGCCGTCATGGAGAGGCGGCTCGCCGGCGCGCGAGATCGCCGGCGAGCATCAGGGCCGCAAGGAAGCTATCGGCGCGCGCCTTGCCGCTGCCGGCGATGTCGAAAGCCGTGCCGTGGTCGGGCGAGGTGCGGATGAACGGCAGGCCCAGCGTGACATTGACGCCGGTATCGAAAGCCAGCGTCTTGAGCGGGATGAGCGCCTGGTCGTGATACATCGCGATGGCCGCGTCGTAGCTGCGGCGCGCCTCGGCGTGGAACATGGAATCGGCCGCGAACGGGCCGCTGATGTGCAGGCCCTCGGCGCGCAGCTTGCGGATGGCCGGCAGGATGACCTTCACCTCCTCCTCGCCGATGGTTCCGTTTTCGCCGGCATGCGGGTTGAGACCCGCGACGGCGATGCGCGGCGCGGCGATGCCGAAATCGCGCATCAGCGCGGCGGCGGTGATGCGGATGGTGTCGACGACAAGCGCCTCGGTCAGCGCGCCGGGCACGGCCGCCAGCGGGATGTGCACCGTCACGGGCACGACGCGCAGGCCGGCACCGGCAAGCATCATCACCGAGCGCGCGGCGCGGTGACCGTGCCGTTCGGCCAGCGCGGCGAGAAAGTCCGTGTGGCCCTGGTAGGCAAACCCCGCCGCATAGAGGACGTTCTTGGCGATGGGACCCGTGACGAGCGCTGCCGCCGCACCGGTGACGACGGCCGCAGTCGCGGTTTCGATGGCGGCAATGACGGCAGGTCCGTTGGCGGCGTCGGGCGTGCCGGCGGTGGCGCGGCGGGCGAGCGGGACGGCGCGGACATTGAGGCGTCCGGGCTGCGGGGGCTCGTCCGGTGCCAGCGGCGCGATCGTCGCCTCGATGCCGAGGCGCCGCGCCCGGTCGGCCAGCGTTTCCGGATCGGCGTAGACCACCATGTCGGGCAGCGCGAGCTCGTCCCGGCGCCGCCAGGCGGAGAGCAGGATGTCCGGGCCGATGCCGGCGGGGTCGCCAACGGTCACGGCGAGGGGGGCTGAAGGCTGCATGGCAGTAAGTACGGACGAGGCCTGACGACAACCGCCGGCGGCCGCCGGCTTCAGCGCTTTTCTATATGCGCATCCTGCCGCAAGTCACGCAGATAACCCTCGGCGCGCCGCTCGTACTCTTTCGTCTGCAACTCTTCCTGCGCCTTCTGGCGCGCGGCGTCATCGGCACGGGCGACGCGCCGGCTGCAGACGGCATAGAGCTCTACGCCGGACGCCGTGGTCTGCGGCGGCAGCATCTCGCCGTCCTTGGCGGCCACCAGCATGGAGCGGGTCGGCTCCGACACGACGCCGGGCTTCTGGAACTTCATATCGTCGAATTTTGCCCCGGCGACGCCGTTGGCGAGCCCGGCCATCCCCTTGCAGCCGCCAAACTTGCGGCGCAAGGCCTCGGCCTCGCTGAAGCGGTGGGCAAGGGCGGCCTGATCGATCTTCGACGGCAGGGGCAGGGTGATCTTCTGGAGCTGCAACTCGACGCCTTCCTCGACGCCGCCGTCCGACGCGGCGACGAGGCGGTCGATATCGCGCTGGTTGACGGAAATCTGCGCGGAAAAGCGGCGGCGGATCACCTCGCGCCAGGCGATCTGCGCGCGGAAGCGGGATTTCATCGTCGTCAGCGACGTGCCCATGCCGGCCATGTTCTTGCCGAACTGGTCGACGGTCATCTTGTTGCGCTCGGCAATGTCCTTGATGACGCGATTGACTTCCTCGTCCGCCACCTCGAAGCCGAGGCGCTTGGCTTCCTGGACCTTCAGCCGCTCGTCGATGAGCTCCTGGTAGGCCTGCTCGCGAAACTTGGGCACCATGCCGGCGCGCGCGGAGTCGATGGCCTGCTTCTGCAGCGCCTGCGCGAATTCCTTCTTCTTGACCTCGAAGATGGCCGTGATCTGCTCGCGCGACTTGCCGGGGTTGGCCTTGATCGTCGCTTCCAGTATGGCGCGCAGCCTCTGGTTGGTGCTGTCCTGCTTGACCAGCGACTTGAAGACCTCCTGCGCGCGGCTGCCGATGTTGGAGGACACGGCCAGGAACCGGGCGCGCATCTCGATGTCGCGCGCCGTGATGATCTCGTCGTTGACGAGCGCCACGATCCGCTCGCCGCCGCCATGGTTGCGCTTGTCGGGCTCCTCGGCGCTGGCGCTGCGCGCACCGGCCTTGGTGCCGTGTTGCGCCGGTCCCTTGGCGCCGGCCGGTGCCGCCAGGGCCGGCAGCGCCAGCACCGCCGCGCAGGCGGCGACCGCCAGCCCGCGGAAGAGGGGCGGTGCAAGATGGTGGGCGAAGGCGAACAACATGGCCATGAGCGCGTGGCGGATCCGGTCAAAGGCTGCAGCGGCGAGAGAATCGCCCGCCGATCTTAGCGTCCCGCGTCGAGCGGCGAAGGGCTTATCCACAACACAACCGTGACCAAGGCATGGCATCCGGGCCCCGGCCTGGGCCGCAGATCAGGCCCGGCAGGCGCCCCGGGGCGCTAGTTGAGGTCCTTCGGCGTCTGGTTGGTGCCGAACATGCGGTTGATGGAGTCGGTCTTGTAGTTGAACTCACCGAGGTTCTTCAGCTCGAAGCGGACCATCAGCGAGCGGTCCTGCCGGATGTCGAGGGCGGGATTGTCCACGAACGTCTCGGTGTAGGTGGCGCTCAGGACGAAGCACTCGTCGGCATAGCGCAGCTGCAGGCTGTCCTGGATGCGGTCCCTGGCGTCGATGTCGTAGCGCATCTGCCCGAGGATGCTCCAGCGGTCGCTCAGCCGGAAGCCGAGGCCGCCGATCACCTCCTGCTGATCGTCCAGCAGCGGCGTGGTCGCATCAGCCTTGATGAAGGTATAGCCGAGCTGGCCCAGCACCGGACCGTAGTAGGCCTGCGCATAGGTGTCCTGGCGCCGCAGCGACATGTTCTTCTCGTCGAAGCGACCCTGCGCGACGAGGCTCGTGCCGGCGATCGGCGAGAAGTAGAGGCCGGCGACGTAGTCGGACTTGTTCGTCTCCAGGCCGCTGAGCGGCGAGTAGTTATAGACGAGCCCGGTGGCGTCGTAGCCCGGGTTGGCGAACGCGTTCTCACCCGACAGATGAATGCTCTGGCCGGCGACGGCACGCAGGTAGGGTCCCGAATAGGACTGCCATGTGTACTGCAGGCCGAGGTTGGCGCGCGTACCCGTCTCCATGCGGTCGTAGCCGGAGAACTTGTCGGTGTCGAAGAGAAGCGTGTCGTCGAGGACGAGGCTGCGCGCGTCCTCGTCCGGCAGGCGGCGCTGGTCGAGCCTGTTGGGCCGCGCGATGATCTGCGCCGTCGGCTCCAGGATGTGCGACGCGTTCGCCGTGTGGGCGACGAAGGGATAGGAGTAGGTCAGACCGGCCGTCGCCATGCCGCGCGCCACGGTGTCGTCGGGGATGCGCAGGTGCGTGTCGGGATCGATGGCATCCTGGTAGCTGTAGGCATCTCCGCGCAGGCTGGCGAACGGCTTCCAGACCTGGCCCAGAGCGTCGACGATCTTGCGGCGCCAGTTCACTTCCACCAGCGCGTGCTCGGTGTCGGTACCGTCGTCGCGCGTCATGGAACGGGCGTGCGCGTTGAAGCTCAACTCGCCGCCGAGCACCGGATTGTTCAGGAAGTACTTGTAGTCGATGACCGGATGCACGCGCGATTCCGCCAGCGGCGTGTCGTTCAGCAGCAGGCCGCCGAAGTGATAGAGGTTCGCTGCGAAGTAATTCCGGTCGTGCATGCCCTGCAGGTAGACCGTGTTGACGCGGTCGGTCTGCAGGATGTCGTCGAGCTTGTAGAAGCGGCGGAAGCTGTCGTCGCTCTCGACCGTCACGTCCCAGCCGAAGCGCCACCAGGACGCCAGCGAGAACTGGCCTTTCGTCTCCAGGCTGCCGCGCCAGCCGTCGAGCCGGTTCGTCGTGCCCGCCGGCAGGTTGTCGGCATCCTGGTCGATGCCGGCGATCTTGATTTCATACTGGCCGTTGGCGAGACGGTGCCGCCAGTCGCCCTGCCACAGCACGCCCTGCTTGGTGAAATACCGGGGATGGAAGGTGAAATCGTAGTTGGGCGCGAGGGCGAAGAAGTAGGGAACCTCGGTGGAGAACCCGAGGGACGTGGAGTTGCCGAACGTCGGCGACAGGAAGCCCGAGCGGCGCTTCACCGACGGGTCGGCGTGCTGGAAATACGGCAGGTACAGGATCGGCATGCCGAACAGCTCGAACTGCGCGTCCTGATAGGTGATGGTCGCGGCCTGCTGGTCGTGCACGACGCGGGCCGCGCTGATGCACCAGAGCGGCGGCTTGCCAGGATCGTTCTTACACGGCGTGAAACGGCCGTTCTCGAATTCGGTGACATTGCCTTCGCGGCGGACGGCGCGCTCGGCGGCGATGCGCGTGTCATCGCGCGTGACGACGCTCATCGACTGGATGAAGGCATCGCGGAAATCGTCCGTCGCCTCGAGCTTGTCGCCGCGCGTGATGGTGCCGTTGGGGTCGCGCAGCTGCGCGTTGCCTTCGGCGGTGAGCTTGTTGGCGTTCTGATCGTAGACGACCTGATCGGCCGTCAGGACGTAGTTGTTGTAGTAGATCTCGACGTTGCCGCGGGCGATGACGCGATTGCCCTTGGTGTCATAGACGAGCTCGTCGCCCTGCAGGTAGAGCGGCGCGGCCTTGTCGATCTTGGGCGTCGGACCGAAAATTCCGCCCTTCTTCTTCGGGAACGATTTCGCGGCGGGCGGCTGTGCCGTGGTGATGCGCGTGCTGGGATCCTGGGCGGCCGCGGGACCAGCGAAACCGACGAGAGCGGCGAGCAGGCACAGCGCCAGCAGGCGCAAGGACGCCGGACACGCAGACGCGCGCAACCACGCACTCCCGAGACCGCCGAACCGGCAGTCGGAAATGCGCGTTGATCCGCACCGGTAGTGCGGTGGCCGCGCCTCACGCATCACTCAGCCGTCCTCCTGATGTAGCAGAACCGTCACCGAGACCAATGTGGCCAAGGCAATCGGCAACCACACAGCTACGAAAGGCGAGACCAAACCGGCCATGCCGATCTGTCGCGAGACTTCCGTCAGCAGGAAGAAGCCAATTCCCCCAACCATCCCCGTTGCCACCATAGTTTGGATGCCCCCCTGGCGGAAGGACCGCAAAGACACAGTGGCGGCCAAAAGAACCATGGTCAGCAACAGCATCGGACGGGACATCAGAAGCTGGTACTGCATCCGATAGCGGGTCGCCGGAAGCCCTGATTTTTCAGCGACTTCGATGAGCGCCGGCAACTGCCAGAAGGACATGGCGATTTCCGAGCCCAAAGCATCGCCGACACGCTCGCGCGTGAGGTAGGTGCTGAGGGTGTAGGTCTCGAATTGTTCCGGCTCGCGCAGAGGGCGGACGACGGTGGCTTTTTTGAGCTCCCAGTAGCCGTCGCCAAGGGTCGCGTGCTCGGCCTCGATGCGTTCGACGAAGTGACCCGCATGATCGAACTGAAAGACGGTCAGCCCCGTCAGCGACAGCCCCTGATCGGCGACGGCACGGGCCTGGAAAACAGACTGGCCATCGGTGCCGTCCTGACGCAACCAGGCGCCCGCGCCGGCGTAGCTCTGCATGAAATTGGCTTCGCGGCCAAAGACTTCAGCGGCGAGGCGCTCGGCTTCCGCGCGCGCGGCGGCTGCCAGGGGGTTGTAAAGCGTGACCGCTGCAACTCCAAGCAGCAGCGAGACGATGATGCCGGGGAGCAGGAACTGCCAGACCGACATGCCGCCGGCGCGCATGACGGCCAGCTCCGACTTGCGGCTGAGGCTGAGAAGGGCGCCGAGGCTGCCGACGAGAACGGCAAAGCTCAGCAGGATTTCGGTGTAGGCCGGCAGGCGGAGCAGCGCCATCCACATGAGGGTGCGGCCGGCGAGGTCGGGCACGCGGCGCGATTGGCGCAGCAACTCGACGAGGTCCACCATGTAGATCAGCACGCCGCAGACCGCGAATGCGCCGAGGATGGCGAGCAGGAAGCGCTTGGCGATGTAGATGCGCAGCAGGTTGGGCCCGAACATCGTCAGCGCTCCGCCGGGGCTGGCAGCGGACGACGCGAGACGAGACGGGCGAGCCGGCCGGCCGCATCGACGAAGCTGTCGAGCGTGCGCGCCTGCCAGCGGGCAAAGCGCGAGAGGGGCCGCGGGGTCATGTTGCGCTGGCAGGCAACGGCCGCAAGAACCATCGCGCCGACGGGAATGGCGTACATGAGCGGAATGGCGCTCGGCCGCACGGCGGCCATGTTGGCAGCGGCGATGCCGAGAACGCGCGCACCGACGGAGAGCGCGAAGGCCATGACCACGCTCTGCAGGCGGTTCTGGCGCGTCGTCCGCGCCTGCCCCACCAGCGCCAGGGCGATGAAAATGAAGGCGAACGGGTAGAGGGGTCCGGCGAAGCGCTCGTGCAGCTCGGACTTGAAGCGGCCCGGTCCGGCCTTGTAGGCCGGGTCGTTCCTGTCGACCCAAATCAGCTCGGAGGTGTAGCGCTCGCGCGGTTTCAGCACGAGGGCCTGGTCCGCCTTCTGCTCGAGGCGCGTGATGTCGATGGCGTAGCGGTCGAAGACAATGATCTGCGGCGCCGCCTCGCCCTCGGCACGGCGGACGATATGGCCGTTCTGCATCATCAGGTAGGCGGCGTCGCCCTGCTTCACGAGGCGGCCGCGCTCGGCGAGGTAGGAGGACGCCTGCTTGGGATCGCGCGCATCGTGGATCAGCAACCCGAGCAGCTCGCCGTTGGGTGAGCGGTCGCGGATATGCAGCGTGAGGTTGGCCTCGGGCGTGGTGAAGCGGCCGGGCTGGATCACCTGCGCGATCAGATCGGTGCGCACCTGCAACGCATAGTCGCGCAGCTTGCGCTGGCTGCCGGGCCCGATCTCGTGATTGACGAAGGCGACGACGGCCGACACCAGCACGGCCAGGATCAGGAGCGGCTTCAAGAGCTGCCACACCGGCGCGCCGCCGGCGGTCATGACGATGAGCTCGCTGTCGCCGTTGAGGCGGTTGAGCACATGCGTGGCGGCGATGAGCAGGGCAATGGGCGCGATGAGGGCGACGAGCTGGGGCAGCGCCAGCGTTGTCATCTTGAGGAGCAGAAAGCCGTTCTGGCCCTGCCCGGTGACGAGATCGAGCTGGCGCAGGGCGACGGCGATCCAGGTGACGCCCGTGAGCGAAACGAGAATCAGCGCCAGCGCCCCCGCGGCCTGCCTGAATACGTACCGGTCCAGAATCCCCATCAGCCCGCCCGATCACCGCCGACGCACGCGGCACCGATGGTTGCTGCCATCCCATGTTGGCGGAAATAGGGGTGGCGTAACAAGCCCGGGATACGCGGCAACGGGCGCTCGGCTTGCCATTCCCGGACCAGCCTCTATCCTGGGGCCTATCGACTTAAGACATCCTTGCCTTCGGCTGGTTCACGGCTCCCCGGAACGGGGCGGCACGGGCCCTGCCGCGCGGGGCCGGGCGGCGATCGACCCCCGGCCCGCGGCGAGGCTCGCAACGGATCTCCAGCATGGACAATCGCCTCAACATCGAATTCGCTCCGCTCTCGGCTGCGCCCACCGGTCCGGTCGTTGTCCTGGCCGCGGACGGCGCGGCGCTGGGGACGACGGCGCGCGGGATCGACAGCAAGGCAGGCGGCGCGCTCGGCCGCGCCGCCACCGCGGCCGGGTTCACCGGCAAGCGCAAGAGCGCGATCGAGGTGCTGGGCGTTCCCGAGCTTACGAGCGGCCGCGTGATCGTCGCCGGAGCGGGCGGCAGCGACCTCGACGAACTCGGCCGCATCACGCTCGGCGGCTTCATCCTGGCGCAGATCGCGGCACGCAAGGCGGCGACGGCCAGCGTGATCGCCGAGCTGCCGGGCAACGGCCACGGCGCCGCCGAGACGATCGCCGCAGACATCGCCTACGGCGCGCTGCTGCGCAGCTATGCCTTCACCAAGTACCGCACACGCACCGGGGATGCCGGCAAGGAGGACGGCGAACCGAAGGGGCTGGAACGGCTCGTCATCCATACCGCCAAGCACGAGGCGGCTGCGGCGCAGTTCCGGCAGCGTGCGGCGGTGGCGCAGGGCGTGTTCCTGGCGCGCGACCTCGTCAACGAGCCGGCGAACGCGCTGGGCCCGGTCGAGTTCGCCGAGAGAATTCGCGCGCTGTCGGAGAGCGGCCTGGAGGTCGAGATCCTCGACGAGGTGCAGCTCGATGAGCTCAAGATGGGCGCGCTGCTCGCCGTCGGCCAGGGCAGCACGCGGCCCTCGCGCGTCGCGGTGATGCAGTGGCACGGCGCCAAGTCGAAGCGCACGAAGCCTGTTGCGTTCATCGGCAAGGGCGTGGTGTTCGACACCGGCGGCATCTCGATGAAGCCCGCCGCCGGCATGGAGGACATGAAGGGCGACATGGGCGGCGCGGCGTGCGTGTGCGGCCTCATGCTGGCGCTCGCCGGGCGCAAGGCGCCGGTCAACGCGGTGGGACTGGTGGGGCTCGTCGAGAACATGCCGTCGGGCAACGCGCAGCGGCCGGGCGACATCGTCACCAGCATGTCCGGACAGACGATCGAGGTGCTCAACACGGACGCGGAAGGCCGGCTCGTTCTCGCCGACCTGCTCTGGTACGCGCAGGAGCGGTTCAAGCCGCGGCTGATGGTCGACCTGGCGACGCTGACGGGCGCGATCATGGTGGCGCTGGGCAAGGAGAACGCGGGGCTCTTCAGCAACGACGACAAGCTGGCGCAGGACATCCTGGCGGCCGGCGAGGCGACGGGCGAGACCTCGTGGCGCATGCCGCTCGGCAAGGCCTACGACAAGCTGATCGACAGCAAGACCGCCGACATGAAGAACATCGGCGGACGCTTCGGCGGCGCGATCACGGCCGCGCAGTTCCTGCAGCGGTTCGTGCGCGAGACGCCGTGGGCGCATCTCGACGTCGCCGGCACGGCCATGGACAGCCAGCGCAACGACATCAACCAGAGCTGGGGCTCGGGCTGGGGCGTGCGGATGCTCGACCGGATGGTGGCTGATGCCTACGAGAAGGCCGAGAAATAAGCTGTAGGGCCTGGAGGCAACTCCCCAGGTCCAGAGGATGGGCTCTATATATTTTCCATAATATATCTTATGCGAATAGATGGATGGGCGCCGGGACACCGCGGGACTGGGATGACGAAACCGAAATCGGGTGATCCGGCGGCCGCCTCAGCACAGCATCAGGATCGCGCTGCGGCGGCGACGCTCGAACTCATCCGCATCATGGCCGCGCTGCGCACGCCCGGCAGCGGCTGTCCGTGGGACCTCGAGCAGACGTTCGCGAGCATCGCCCCCTACACCATCGAGGAAGCCTACGAGGTGGCCGATGCCATCGCGCGCGGCGACCGCACCGACCTGAGAGACGAACTCGGCGATCTCCTGCTCCAGGTTGCCTATCACGCGCGCATGGCCGAGGAGGAAGGCGCGTTCGACTTCGCCGACGTGGCGCAGGCGATCTGCGCCAAGATGATCCGGCGCCACCCGCACGTCTTCGGCGACGCGGCCGCGCGCTCGGCCGGCGCGGCCAAGGATTTCTGGGAGACGGCGAAGGCCAGGGAGAAGGCCGGCAAATCCCGGGACGGCGTGCTGTCGGACGTGCCGGTCGGGTTGCCCGCCTTGACGCGCGCCGTGAAGCTGCAGAACAAGGCGGCGCGTGTCGGGTTCGACTGGCCCTCCCTCGCCCCGGTATTCGACAAGCTGAAGGAGGAACTGGCGGAGCTGGAGACGGCCGCGGCCACGCCCGGCGCTGCGGACGCCGTCGCGGAGGAGTTCGGCGACCTTCTGTTCGTCGTCGCCAACGTCGCCCGCCACCTCAGGATCGATCCCGAGGCGGCGCTGCGCGGCGCCAACGCGAAGTTCGTGCGCCGCTTCGCCCATATCGAGCAGCGCCTCGCCGAGGACGGCCGGTCGCCGGAGCAATCGACGCTGGAGGAGATGGACCGGCTCTGGGACGAGGCCAAGCGGATCGAAAAGGGCCAGAGCCGCGCCTAATGCGCGGACGCGTGATCGCCGGGCTTGAGGCCGGCGTGGCGCAGCCTGCCCTCGAGCTTGCCCCTGACGTCGGGATCGACGCGGATGCGGCAGGTGATGGTCCCCTCCTCGTCCGCGCTTTCCTCCAGCACCTCGGTGTTGGCGTGCAGCCAGCTCAGGAGACGGCCCTCGCGGGCGGGGATCACCAGGGTGACGACGACGTCGCGCGCGCCGAGACGGGCATCGATGGTGGCGAGCAGCAGATCGATCCCCTCGCCCGTCAGCGCCGAGACGAGCACCGGCTGGCGATCGTTGCGGCGCAGGTTGCGGGCCACCTCGGCGCGGCCCGCATCGTCGAGCAGGTCCGCCTTGTTCCAGACCTCCAGGATCGGCGCGTCGGCCGCCTCCGCATCGATGCCGAGGTCGGACAGTACGGTCTCCACGTCGCGCGCCTGGGCGTCGGTCTCGGCGTGGCTGATGTCGCGCACGTGCAGGATGAGATCGGCGGCGATGACCTCCTCCAGCGTGGCGCGGAAGGCCGCCACCAGCATGGTCGGCAGGTCGGATATGAAGCCGACGGTGTCGGACAGGATGATGCGGCGCCCGCTGGCGAGCCCGATCTCGCGCATCGTCGGATCGAGCGTGGCGAAAACCTGGTCCTTGACGTAGACGCCGGCGCCCGTGAGGCGGTTGAAGAGCGTGGACTTGCCCGCGTTCGTGTAGCCGACGATGGCGGCGACGGGATAAGGCACGCGACGGCGGCCGGCGCGATGCAGCTCGCGCGTGCGCACGACGACGGCCAGCTCCTTGCGGATGGCGTCGATGCGCTCCTGGATCAGGCGGCGGTCGGTCTCGATCTGCGTCTCGCCGGGGCCGCCAAGGAAGCCGTAGCCGCCGCGCTGGCGCTCAAGATGGGTCCACGTGCGCACCAGCCGGCTCTTCTGGTACGTCAGATGCGCCAGCTCGACCTGCAGCACGCCTTCCCGCGTCCGCGCGCGCCGGCCGAAGATCTCCAGGATCAGTCCCGTGCGGTCGATGACCTTGCAGCCCCACAGGCGCTCGAGATTGCGCTGCTGCACCGGCGTCAGCGGATGATCGACGACGGCGAGGTCGATCTCCTCGCCTTCCACGACCGCCTTGATCTCGTCGGCCTTGCCGACGCCGAACAAGGTCGACGGCCGCGGCTCCGGCAGCGTGACGATCAGCGCGTCGCGCACGTCGAGGTCGATCGCCTCGGCGAGCCCGCGCGCCTCGGCCAGGCGGTCCTGCGGCGTGTGATGCGATGCGGCGCTGCCGGCAGCGCGCCGCCGCGTCAGGACCGGCACGAGAACGAGCGCGCGCGTCGGCGCGGCGCGCCGCTCGACGAACGCCGCCTTGCCGCGACGTGCCGGTTTGGACGGACGATGCTTGCTGTCCGGTATGACGAACGCCCTATTGCGTTTCTGTGCCGTCCGTTTCCATCAGGTGCACGGGCTGCCCCGGCATGATGGTCGAGATGGCGTGCTTGTAGACGAGCTGGGAATGCCCGTCGCGCCGCAGCAGTACGCAGAAGTTATCGAACCAGGTGACGATACCCTGCAGCTTGACGCCGTTGACGAGAAAGATCGTCAGCGGAGTCTTGTTCTTGCGGACATGGTTGAGGAACGTGTCCTGCAGACTTTGAGTGCGCTCGGAAGCCATTTTTGGTGTCCGTTTTCTTGTTGTGGGCGCATTGGCTTTCTCGGCGGAACGGCTGACCCGAGTTTGCGCCCTTGGTGCGCGGTAAAATGGCAGATCATGCCGCAACTGCACAAGGGGATTCGGCCTGCGCAGGGCTGCAATTCGGGCATGGCTCAGCCGAAACGATGCTCAGTCTGCTGCAATTTGTGCCACCGAGTGGAATTTTGCGCGCAGCCTCAGGGTGAGCAGTCCCGGCGCGCCGTTGCCGACCGGCTGGCCGTCGATGCGCACGACGGGCATGAGAATGTTGGTCGCCGACGTGACGAAGGCCTCGCGAGCGGCCTTGGCCTCCGCGACGGTGAACGGCCGCTCGACCAGCTCCAGGCCTTCGCGCGCAAGGAGATCCATCAGCGTGCGCCGCGTGATGCCGTTGAGAATGGCGCGGTCGGCATGGCGCGTTATGAGGCGCCCCTCCCTGTCCACGATCCAGGCATTGGAGGAGCCGCCCTCGGTGACGTGGCCGGTCGCATCGACGAACCAGGCCTCGCGGGCGCCCTCGGCGCGGGCCGCCTCCTTGGCCAGCGAGGCCGGCAGCAGCATCACGGTCTTGATGTCGGCGCGCGCCCAGCGCGTCTCCGGCATGGTCTTGACGCCGATCCCCTGCTCGGCCGCCGCCTCTCCCCTGGCGCGGGGCGCGCTGCGCGCAACGCATACGACCGTCGGCCGCGTGCCGGCCGGCGGGAACAGGAAGTCGCGCGGCCGCGCTCCGCGGGAGACCTGCAGGTAGACCGATCCGTCGCGCAGGCGATTGCGTCGGATCACCTCGCGCAGCACGCGCGCGAACGCCACGCCGCTCATGGGCTGGGGCATGGCGAGTTCGCGCAGCGACCGCGCGAGCCGCTCCATGTGGCGGGGCTCGTCGACGAGATGGCCGTCGCGCACCTCGCACACCTCGTAGACGGCGTCCGCGAACTGGAAGCCGCGATCCTCGGCGTGAATGCGGGCCTGCGCGTAGGGCACGTAACGCCCGTTGAGGTAGACGATGCGGGACATCGGCGATGCTTCCGGGTCAGGCCTGGCGCGCGTCGGCGGTGCGTTCCTGCGAGCTGACGCCCAGAGCGCGCAGCTTGCGGTGCAGCGCCGAGCGCTCCATGCCGACGAACTCCGCCGTGCGCGAGATGTTGCCGCCGAAGCGGCTGATCTGCGCCAGCAGGTACTCGCGCTCGAAGATCTCGCGCGCCTCGCGCAACGGCAGCGACATCAGGTGCTCGGCGCCGCCGTTGATCGGCAGCGGCACGTTCGAGCCGATCTCGTCGGGCAGCATGCTGGCGGAGATGACGGCGTCCGGATCGCCGCCGGACAGGATCATCAGGCGCTCGATGTTGTTCCTGAGTTCGCGCACGTTGCCGGGCCAGTCGTGCGTCTGCAGGACCGCGATCGCGTCCTCGCCGATGCGGCGCGGGGCAAGACCGGACGACTGCGCCAGCTGCTGCACAAAATATTGTATGAGCAGCGGGACGTCCTCGCGCCGCTCGGCGAGCCCCGGCACGCGCAGCGGCACGACGTTGAGGCGGTGGAACAGGTCCTCGCGGAAGCGCCCCTCGCCCATCTCGCGCTCGAGGTCGCGACTGGTGGACGAGATGATGCGCACATCGACGGCCACCTTCGGTCCGCCGCCGACGCGCTGGAAGCGCTGCTCGACGAGAACGCGCAGCACCTTGCCCTGCGTCTCGAGCGGCATGTCGGCCACCTCGTCGATGTAAAGCGTGCCGCCGTGCGCCTCCTCGAGCGCGCCGACCTTGCGCGGGCCGGTGTGGTCCTCGGTGCCGAACAGCTCCTCCTCGACGCGGTCGGGCGCCATCGCGGCAGCGTTGAGCACGACGAAGGGTCCCTCGGCGCGCTGCGACTTGAGATGCAGGACGCGGGCGGCGAGCTCCTTGCCGGAGCCGGCGGCGCCGCGGATGAGGACGCGGCTGTTGGTGGGCGCGACGCGGTCTATGGCGCCGCGCAGGTGATTGATGGCGGTGGACTGGCCGACCATCTCGGCGCTGACGACGGAGCGCTCGCGCAGCTGGCGCACCTCGCGCTGCAGCTTGGAGGCTTCGAGCGCGCGCAGTGTCACGAGCAGCAGCCGGTCGGTCTTGAACGGCTTCTCGATGTAGTCGTAGGCGCCGCGGCGGATGGCGGTGACGGCCGTCTCGATGTTGCCGTGCCCGGAGATGATGACGACCGGCAGGTCCGGGTGCGCCTTCTTGATGATGTTCAGCACCTCGAGCCCGTCGAGCCGGCTGCCCTGCAGCCAGATGTCGAGAACGACGAGATGCGGGCGGCGCTCCTCGATGGCGCGCAGGGCCTCGTCGGAATCGCGGGCAAGCCGTGTGCGATGCCCCTCATCCTCGAGGATGCCTGACACCATCTCGCGGATGTCCGCCTCGTCGTCGACGATCAGGATGTCGGACGCCATGTGCTGCTCCTTGCCTCATTCACTTCAGTCGTTACGCGCCGTCATGCCGTCTGCGGCGCCGTCTTGAGTCTTACGGTGGTGGCGATCTCCGCAGGCGCGGCCGGCAGCGTGATGCGCAATAGCGCGCCGCGCGTGCGGCCGGGCGCCGGCGGGGCGTCCTCGAGCGTCAGGGTGCCGCCGTGCTGCTCGATCACGCGCTGCACGATGGCGAGACCGAGGCCGGTGCCCTTGGCGCCCTTGGTCGTCACGTAGGGTTCGAGCAGGCGCGCGCGGTTCTGCTTCGGCAGGCCGGGGCCGTTGTCGATCACCTCGATCTCGACGCGGTTGCCGGTCGCGCGAACGATGGTCTCGATGCGGCCGCGGTAGCCCGGCTCCTTGTCCGGGCTTTCGGCCATCGCATGGATGGCCTCGGCCGCGTTCTTCACCAGATTGGTCATCGCCTGCGAGATGAGCCGGCGATCGCACAGGACGATGACGGCCTCCTTCGGCAGCCGGGTGTCGAAGGTGATGTCGGACGTGCTCATCTGGAAGAGGAAGACGGGCTCGCGCACCACCTCGCGGATGTCGCTCGGCTCCATCTGCGGCTTGGGCATGCGCGCGAAGGCGGAGAATTCGTCCACCATGCGCGAGACATCGCCCACCTGGCGGATGATGGTCTCGGTGCAGCGGTCGAAGACCTCGCGGTCTTCGGTGATGACGCTGGCGTACTTGCGCCGGATGCGTTCGGCCGAGAGTTGTATCGGCGTGAGCGGATTCTTGATCTCGTGCGCGATGCGGCGCGCGATGTCGGCCCAGGCGGACGTGCGCTGCGCGGAGACGAGCTCGGTCACATCGTCGAAGGTGACGACGTAGCCGTAGCCCTCCTCGCCCTGGCTTTCGCGCGTGACGCGCACGGCGAAGACGCGCTCCTCGCCGTTGATGGCGAGCGTCACCTGATCCTGCGCGCGGCCCTTGAGATCATCGCCGCTGCTGGCGCGCGCGATGTCCCAGAACTCGGGCACGACATCGCTCAGCGCCCGGCCCGAGAGGCTTGCCGCGTCGCGGGCGAGAAGCTTCTCGGCCGAGCGGTTGGCGAGCGTGATGCTGCCGAAGCGGTCGAGGCCGAGCACGCCGGCGGACACGCCCGACAGCACGGCCTCCATGAAGCGGCGCCGTTCGGTGAGCTGCGTGTTGGCGGTCCTGAGCGCGCTCTGCTGGCGCTCGATCTGCTTGGTCATGTGGTTGAAGTTGATCGACAGGCGGCGCAGATCGCCCTCGCCCCGCCTGACGGGCAGCTCGACGGCAAGGTTGCCGCGCGCCACCTGCTGGGCGGCGCGGATGAGGCGGCGGATCGGCGCCACCAGGTTGCCGGCAAACCAGAGGCCGACCCAAACGGCGGCCAGCAGGGCCGTGAGCGAGATCGTCGAGTACATCAGTGCGTGCGCGAACTTGAGGCCGCCGCGGCGGGCCCTGAGTTGCGCATACTCGGCGACGCCCGCCTCCGTGCGGCGGAGGTAGCGCACGACCTTCGGGTTGACGCCGCGCGCGACGTAGAGGAACGAGCCGGCAATGTTCGTCAGCTTGGCGATGGCCGCGACGCGGAAGGTGTTGACCGGCATCAGCAGGGGGATGTGCCCGGCGTCCGCGGCGGTGATGAGCGCCTTGGGCGGCGCGACGTAGGGGATCTTCTCTTCCTCGAGCGCCGCGACCTTCACCGCGCCGTCGCGGTCGATGATGTAGGCCACCTGCAGGTCGCGCAGCGCGGCCTGCGCCAGCACGAGATCGCGCAGCTTGTCGGTGTTGCCGCCGATCTCGGCGGCCGCATCGTCGATATCCTTGGCCATGTTGACGATGTCGGTGCGGATCACCTGGCCGTGCTCTTCCAGGTACGCGTTGGCGACATCGAGCGAGTTCTCGACGATGGCCGTCGTCTGGCGGTTGAACCAGTTGTCGAGCGAGCGGGAGAAGGTGGTCGTCGCGGCGACGGCAAGGAAGAGCGCCGGCAGCGCCGTCAGGACGCTGAAGAGGGCGACGATGCGCGCATGCAGGCGCGCGCCGGGGATGCGCCGCTGCCAGGCCCGCCACAGGCCGTAGATCTGCATGCCGATGAGCGCCAGCATGGCGATCATGAGCGCGAGGTTCACGGCGAGGACCGACACCACCACGTCGCCGCGCGGGGCGATGGGGGTGAGGCCGGTCAGGATCAGGTAGGTGGCAAGCCCCCAGACCAGGGCCAGGACCACGACGGCAAGGCCGGTCCAGAAGGCGCGCGAACCGGTGCCGGGGAGCGGCGGACCGTCCTCCTCCAGCAACGGATCAAGCGTGGCCTGGTTGTCCGCGGTCGCCATCCCTGACCTTGTGTGCAGCCGGTTTTGTGTTCAGTTCGTCCCGGGGGCGGTGCCGTGTGCCGAGCGGAACCAATGACTTGGGCCCGCGCCCCCGCGGTGCGGCTCAATTGCAGCGCCGCGATCACACCCATCACAACAAGTGTGGCATTTCCGCGACAATCGACTTAGTCACTCGGCAAATCCACGTCAAGTAAAGCCGGTGGAGGCCTGGTCAGGGTTCCGGCCGGTCGCACGCCCGTCAGGCGGCGGGGCCGCGGAAAACCTGGATGTCCAGATCGCGGATTTTCTTGCGCAGCGTATTGCGGTTGAGGCCGAGCAGCTCGGCGGCGCGGATCTGGTTGCCGCGGGTCGCCGCCAGGGCGGCCATGAACAGGGGCCGTTCCACCTGGCTGAGAATGCGGTCGTAGAGACCGGCCGGCGGCAGCTCGCGGCCATAGCCGGCGAAGTGCTCGGCGAGATAGCGCTCCACCATCTCCGACAGCTGGCGCGGCTCCTCGCCGGGCGGCGGCGCCGGGGTCGCCTGCTCGGCCAGCACGCTCTCGACCGCCGTCGCGGTGAGCGTGTCCTCGGGATTGAGCGCGGCCAGCCGGCGCACGACGTTCTCCAGCTCACGCACGTTGCCGGGCCAGGTGTGCCGCTTCAGCCGCTCGATGGCGGCCGTCTCGATGGACTTCTGGCCGAGGCCGGCCTTGCCGCCCTGGCGCAGGAAGTGGCGCACGAGGTCGCCGATGTCCTCCAGGCGCTCGCGCAGCGGCGGCAGGCGCAGCGGCACGACGTTGAGGCGGTAGTACAGGTCCTCGCGGAAGAGCCCCTGCGCGATCTGCGATTTGAGCTCGCGGTGGGTGGCGGCGATGATGCGCACATCGGTCTTGATGGGGGTGCGGCCGCCGACGGTCGTGTATTCGCCTTCCTGCAGGACGCGCAGCAGCCTGGTCTGCGCTTCCATCGGCATGTCGCCGATCTCGTCGAGGAAGAGCGTGCCGCCTTCGGCCTGCTCGAAGCGGCCCTGCGTGCGCGTCTGCGCGCCGGTGAAGGCGCCCTTCTCGTGACCGAACAGCTCGCTCTCGATCAGCTCGCGCGGGATGGCCGCCATGTTGATGGCGACGAAGGGGCCGGCCTTGCGCTTGCCGTAGTCGTGCAGCACGCGCGCCACCAGCTCCTTGCCGGTGCCGGACTCGCCATTGATCATGACCGTCAGCTCGGTCTGCGTCAGGCGCGCGAGCACGCGGTAGATTTCCTGCATCGCCGGCGAGCGGCCGATGAGCGGCAGCTCCTCGGTCTCCGCATCGGCCTGCGGACGCTGCGCGCGGCGGCCGGGCTCGGCGAGCGCGCGGCCGACGACGGACACGAGCTCGCTCAGGTCGAAGGGCTTCGGCAGATACTCGTAGGCACCCTTCTCGGCGGCCGACAGCGCCGTCATCAGCGTGTTCTGCGCGCTCATGACGATGATCGGCAGGTCGGGCCTGAGCTTCTTGATGCGCGGGATGAGATCGAAGGCGTTCTCGTCGGGCATCACGACGTCGGTGATGACGACATCGCCCTCGCCCTGGCTCACCCAGCGCCAGAGCGTCGAGGCCGTGCCGGTGGCGCGCGGCACGTAGCCGGCCCGGGCCAGAGCCTGGTTGAGAACAGTTCGGATCGCGCTGTCATCATCGGCGATCAGGATCGTGCCACGGGCCATGGGCGGTTCTCTCGTTGTCAGCGCGGCCGGCTGTCGCGCATCGGAAGCAGGACGCGGAACACCGTGCGGCGTGGCACGGACTCACATTCGATGATGCCGCCGTGGTCACCGATGATCTTGGCGACGAGGGCAAGGCCGAGGCCGGTGCCCATGCGCTTGGTGGTGACGAAGGGGTCGAAGAGATGCGGCTTGAGGCTGTCGGCGATGCCGGTGCCGTTGTCCTCGACCTCGATCATCAGCGGCAGGGCGATGCGCGTGCTGGCGCCCGGCACCGAGAGGCGCACACCGGGGCGGAACGCCGTGCGCAGCGCGATGCGGCCGTTCTCGCCCGTCTCGGAAATGGCCTCGGCGGCGTTCTTGACGAGGTTGAGGAAGGCCTGGATCAGCTTGTCGCGGTTGCCGGACACCGCCGGCAGCGAAGGATCGTAGTCCTCGCTGAAGCGCACCCCGCTGGCAAAGCCCGTCTCCGCCAGCTTGCGCACGTGGTCGAGAACGACGTGGATGTTGACGGGCTCGGTGGGCAGCGGCCGCTCGTCGCCGAACACCTCCATGCGGTCGACGAGCGTGCGGATGCGGTCGGTCTCGGTGCAGATGAGCTGGGTGAGCGTGCGGTCCTCGGGCTTGAGACCGGGCTCGAGAAGCTGGGCGGCACCGCGGATGCCCGTGTGCGGGTTCTTGATCTCGTGCGCCAGCACGGCCGCGAGGCCGGACACGGAGCGCGCGGCGGCGCGGTGGACGATCTGGCGCTCGATCATCTGCGCCATGGAGCGCTGCTGCAGCATCAGCACGATGAGGCCGGGCTGTTCGGCGAGCGGCAGGCCGCAGACGTCGACGAGCTTCTGCGTGCCGTGGCGCGGCTGGTCGACGTCGACGCCGTACTCGTTGACCGTCGCGCCGGTGCGGCGGACCTGGGCCGCGAGGGCGGCGAGCGGACTGCCGAAAGCGACGATGTCCTGCAGCGACTGGCGCTTGAGCATGGCCTGGCTCGCCGAGAAGAACACCTCGGCGGCGGCGTTGGCGTAGAGGACGCGATCCTCCTCGCCGAGAACCAGGATCGGATGCGGCAGCGCGGCGAGCAGCACGTCATGCTCGATGTGGCGGCGGGCGCCGGTCCGTTCGCGCAGGGCGTCGATGCTCATGCGGCGCACTCCAACGGCGAGCCGGGATCGCGGCAGCGGTAGAAATCGGCGAGGCCCGCCAGCGCGCGGCCGGCGTCGTCCTCGGTGCACAGGCGGCGGCGCCAGGCTTTGACGACGGCCGCGTCGCGCCCGCTGCCGGCGAGATACCAGCCGATGTGCTTGCGCGCCTGCCTGAGGCCCAGCTCGCGGCCGTAGTGGGCGAGCATCGCCTCGACGTGGGAGAGCGCGATGCGCCCCTGCTCCGCAAGCGGCGGCGGGCCGGGATCGCGGCCGGTCGCAAGCGCGCGCGCAATGCGCCCCGGCTGCCAGGGGGCGCCGTAGGCACCGCGCCCGATCATCACCGCATCGGCACCCGACTGCGCAAGAGCAGAGGCCGCCTCCGCGGGTGTGGCGATGTCGCCGTTCACGACCACGGGCACCGAAACGGCTTCGCGGACGCGGGCGACATAGCCCCAGTCGGCGCGGCCCTTGAAGAACTGGCAGCGCGTGCGGCCGTGCACGCTGATGAGCGAGATGCCGGCGTCCTCGGCGCGGCGGGCGAGCTCGGGCGCGTTGCGGCTCGCATCGTCCCAGCCGAGCCGCATCTTCAGCGAAACGGGAACGCGGACGGCGGCGATGACGGCGGTGATGAGGCCCAGCGCATGATCGAGGTCGCGCATGAGGGCGGAGCCCGACAGCCGGCCCGTCACCTCGCGCGCGGGGCAGCCCATGTTGATGTCGATGACGTCGGCGCCGCGCGCTTCCGCGATGCGCGCGCCTTCGGCCATCCAGTGCGCCTCGCAGCCCACGAGTTGCAGGACGAACGGGCGGATGGCGCCGCGGGCGGCCTTGCGCTCGATTTTCCGGTGCGATCGAGCGAGATCGGCGCTCGCCACCATCTCGGACACCACGAGACCGGCGCCGAGATCGCTGGCAAGTTGGCGGAACGGCAGATCGCTCACGCCGGACATCGGCGCCAGCAGCACGCGATTGCGCGGCTCGATCGCGCCGATGCGGAACGGGCGCTGTGCTGAATTGCCTGGATCGGAGGCGGACATGATTAAAAAATAGGCATCTCAGGTTGTTGCACGTCTATTGGGCAGCATAGGCATCGCGTGGCGCCTTCGCAAGCGCAAAAATTGCCCGTCTCAACAGCGTCTTGCCGCCGGGCGACCGGGCTGGCAAGGAGGAGCGCGCATCCGGAGAGCAGCAGTGACGACGGCCGTACTCATCGTTGCCGGCGGCGGCGGCACACGCGCCGCCAAGGCCGGCGAACCGCCCAAACAATACGCGGCCGTCGCCGGCAAGGCGGTGCTGACCCGCACGATCGGCGCGTTTGCGGCCCATCCGGCGATCCGGCACGTGCAGGTGGTCATCCGTCCGCAGGACGAGGCGCTCTACGACGCCGCGATCGCCGGCCTCGCGGACCGGCTGCTGCCATGGGTTCCAGGCGGGGCGACGCGGCGGCTATCGGTGCTGGCCGGCCTGGACGCGCTGGCGCCTCTCGGCCCCGGCCGGGTGCTGATCCACGATGCGGCACGGCCGTTCGTGTCCGCTGCCGTCATCGACAGGGTGCTGGCCGCGCTCGACAGCCATGCCGGCGCGATCGCGGCGCTGCCGCTCACCGATACGCTCAAGCGCGCGGGCGGCGACGGCCTGATCGCCGCCACGGTCGATCGCGCCCGGCTCTGGCGCGCGCAGACGCCGCAAGGCTTCCGGTTCGAGGCGATCCTCGCCGCACACCGCGCGCTCGACCGCAACGCCGACCCGACGGACGACGCGGCGGTGGCGGAAGCGGCGGGCCTCGACGTGGCGCTGGTCGCCGGCGAGGCCGGGAACATCAAGCTCACGACACGGGACGACCTGGATATGGCGGAGCGCATCCTGAGGCAGCCGGGACCGGACGTGCGCGTCGGCAGCGGCTTCGACGTGCACCGCTTCGCGCCCGGCGATCATGTGTGGCTGTGCGGCGTCAGGATCGCCCACACGCACACGCTCGAGGGCCACTCCGACGCCGATGTCGGCCTGCATGCGCTGACCGACGCCCTGCTCGGGACCATCGGCGACGGCGATATCGGCACGCACTTCGTCAACACCGATCCGCGCTGGAAGGGCGCGGCCTCCCACATCTTCCTCGCCGAGGCGGCGCGCCGGGTCGGCGAGCGCGGGGGCCGCATCACCAATGCCGACGTGACGCTGCTGTGCGAAGCACCGAAGATCGGCCCGCATCGCGACGCCATGCGGGCCCGCATCGCGGAGGTGCTGGCCGTCGCGCCCGAGCGCGTGAGCGTGAAGGCCACGACGACCGAGGGCCTCGGCTTCACCGGCCGTCGCGAGGGGATCGCGGCCATGGCATCGGCAACCGTCATTTTCTGAGTCGTTCCGGGCCCGCGCCCGTTGCACGGGCGGCTAGAATCGCGGCATGCATGCCTATGGGGTTGTATGACCACGGGCGCGGACGGAGATCGCGATGAACATCATGACACCAACGGCCGTCACGTCAGGCGTGGACATCGGAGAGATCGCGGATACGACGGCGGCATCCTGCCTCGCGACGCGCGTGCGCCAGCTGAGCCGCATCGTGACGCGCGTCTATGACGACGCGCTGCGTCCGCTGGGCATCACGGCAAGCCAGTTCACGCTGCTGACGCAGCTCGCGCAGCAGGACGGCATCACGGCCGTCGAGATCGGCCATTCGCTCGACATCGAGAAATCGACCCTATCGCGCAACCTGAAGCGCCTGCTGGCGCTGGGCCACATCAACATGGACCCGCCGGCCGGACGGCGCGGGCGCGGACTGCACCTGACGCCGAAAGGTCAGACGGTGATGCAGCAGGCCTATCCGGTCTGGAAGGACGCGCAGGGCAAGGCCGTCCGCGTCATGGGACCGGAATCGCGCAACACGCTCGACAACCTGCTGTCGCAGGCCGAGAAGCTGCTCGCGGCCTGACTCTCGGCCTGAACTCGCGGCCTGAGCGGCTTTCGTCGGCCGGCAAATCCCGATAGCTTTCCAACGGCGCGCCGCGATGCGCGCCGTTTCTGCATGCGGAGAGCGGCGGAATGTTTCCAACCGACATGCTGCAGGAGGCCGAGCGGCTGCTCGCCGACCTGCGCGCCGCCGGACTGAAGCTCGCGACGGCGGAGAGCTGTACGGGCGGGCTGATCGCCGGGCTCCTCACCGAGATCGCCGGCTCCTCGGACGTGGTCGAGCGCGGCTTCGTCACCTACTCCAACGAGGCGAAAGCCGAAGCGATCGGCGTTCCGGCGGCGCTGATCGCAGCCCATGGCGCCGTCAGCGCCGAGGTCGCGCGCGCCATGGCGGAGGGCGCGCTTGCCCATTCGCGGGCCGATATCGCGGTGGCGGTGACGGGCGTTGCCGGACCCGGCGGCGGCACGGCAGCCAAGCCGGTGGGGCTCGTCCATTTCGCGGCGGCGCAGCGCGGCGAGACGCGCCACCTCGAACAGCGCTACGGCGCGCGGACGCGCAGCGAGATCCGGCTCGCAACGGTGCGCGATGCGCTGGCGCTGGTGCGCGGCCAGTTCTAGAGCGTTTCCGGTTCAGGCCGGCTCGCGAGTCGCTGGGTCCCGGCTCTCGCAGCGCTTCGGCCGGGATGACACGGTGGGCGGACTTTCGCTCTCTCCCTGTCATCCCGGAGGCCGCGCAGCGGCCATCCGGGACCCAGCGTCCCGAGCAAGGCGCGTGCCTGTGGTCCTGGGTCCCCGCTCTCCGCTTCGCTTCGGCGGGGATGACAAGGATGGGGCGTTTCCACCCAAGCCGGGAAAGCCTCTAGGGCTGCTTCAGGAGTGCGACGGCGCAGCGGCGCCCTGACCTTCGGGCGGCGCCCCATAGACCTGGCGCGCGCGGTTCTCGAAGGCTTCGGCGAAGCGGCGGAACGCCTGTTCGAAGACGGCGCCCGCCAGCATCTGCAGCAGCACGGACTTGAACTCGTAGCTGATGGCGAAGTGGACCGTGCAGCCGCCAGGCCGTTCGGTGAAGTGCCAGCGGTTCTCCATGTGCCGGAAGGGACCGTCGACGTAGTCGGCAAACACGCCCGGCGTCGCGGGGTCGAGGGTGACGCGGCTGGTGAACGATTCGCGGATCGCGCCGTAGCCGACCGACATGCGCGCGGTGAGAACCTCGCGCCCCTCGCTGCGCTCGCGTCCGGTGACGGCGAGCGCCTCGCACAGCGGCAGGAACTCGGGATAGCGCTCCACGTCGGCGACGAGATCGTACATCTGCCGGACCGTGAACGGGACGTCGCGCGTGGTGCTGAAGGCGGGCATGGTCTGGCCGTTCGTCTCCGTTGCCCCGGATTAGCCCGGAACGCTGTCGAGGTAGCGCGCCACGTCCGCGTCGCGGCGAAACACCACGGGGTCGAGATGGGCCCCGAATTGCGCCAGCGCGGCGATGATCCGCGGCCGCTGCCGGTCGTTGAACCGCCAGATATAGCGCAGGAAGTCGAGGTCGATGCGCTCCGGGCAGCCAGGCCCCATGTCGGCGCGCACCCTGCCGTAGCTGGTGGCGACGCGCCGCAGGGCGCGGGCGAGGCAGACGAGCCGTGGATAGTCGAACCAGATCACCGCGTCCGCGCGCGGCAGCCGCAGGTCGAGCGAGCTGGCGTAGTTGCCGTCCATGATCCAGCGCGCGGCGGCGGCAAGCTCGACGACGTTCTCCCGCCACTGCGGCCGCCGCGTCTCGACCCAGCCCGGCTGCCAGAACGCCTTGTCGAGGTGGACGAGCGGCAGTCCCGTCCTGTCGGCAAGCGCGCGCGAGAACGTGCTCTTGCCCGCGCCCGAGATGCCGATGACGAGGACGCGCTGCATTGTGG
>JBFWWW010000034.1:0-25593 GCA_050245975.1 Hyphomicrobiaceae bacterium | reverse complement strand
AGAACGTGCACATGGCGCGGCGGTCCGGCCTGGCGGAATTTCCCGACAGCGTGACCGAACGCGGCACCCGCCACCTGGGAGAGCTGGCCGACATGGTGCGCCAGGGGCACCGGGCCATGATGGTTTACCTGATCCAGCGCGGCGACCCTGAGACCTTCAGCCTCGCGCGCGACGTCGATCCTGCCTACGGGCTGGCGTTCGATGCCGCCGTCGCCGCCGGCATCGAGGCCCTGGCGCTCACCTGCCGCATCGGTCCGGACGGCATCGAGATTGCCGATACGATCCCCATCGCCGACCTGCCGGCGCGGCGGGCCGCGGGCTCGAAGACCCGGCGGCGGCGGGCATCCTGACGGTCTGTTGAACCCGCGTGAGCCAGGATTTATGCGGCCGGAGCGGAGCGGCGGTATAGTGTGCCGTCTGCCGTACAAGAAAAAGCCGCTGCAGCAGGAAGGAACCCGCCATGGTGAACCGCCGCACATTCGGATCGGCCACCCTCGCCTCGATCGGCGCCGCGCTGAGCACCGCGCTCTGGCCGCGCGCCTCGGCGCAGGCCGCGCCGCCGCAGGCCTTCGAGATCACGAAGACCGAGGAGGAGTGGCGCCGCCGGCTGACGCCGCAGCAGTTCAAGGTCCTGCGCGAGCACGGCACCGAGCGCGCCGGCACCAGCCCGCTCGACAAGCAGTATGCGGACGGCACCTACGATTGCGCGGGCTGCGACCTGCCGCTGTTTTCCTCGAAGACAAAGTTCGACAGCCGCACCGGCTGGCCGAGCTTCTATGCGCCGCTCGACAACGCCATCGGCACCAGCATCGACAGCAGCTGGCTGATGAAGCGCACCGAGGTGCACTGCCGGCGCTGCGGCGGGCATCTCGGCCACGTCTTCGACGACGGGCCGAAGCCGACGGGCCTGCGCTACTGCATGAACGGCGTCGCGCTGAAATTCATTCCCGCCGCCAAAACGTCGTCCTGAGGTCTGCACCGGGGATCGTGCCCATGAGCCAGTTTGTAAGCCGGTTTGTCAGCTCCGTCAGACCCGTTGCCGGCCTCCTCGGCATCGCGGCGCTTGTCGTTGCCCTGCTCTCCGCCGGGCTCGCGCAGGCGCAGTCCAACGCTGCGGGCAAGACCGAGGTGGCGACGTTCGCCGGCGGCTGCTTCTGGTGCGTGGAATCCGACTTCGACAAGGTGCCGGGCGTGATCTCCACCATCTCCGGCTACATGGGCGGCACCACCAAGAACCCGACCTACCATCAGGTCTCGGCGGGCGGGACGGGTCACGCCGAGGTCGTGCAGATCACGTTCGACCCGGCCAGGGTGAGCTATGCGCGGCTGGTCGAGATCTTCTGGCGCACGGTCGACCCGCTCGATGCGGGCGGCCAGTTCTGCGACCGCGGCAGCCAGTACCGCACGGAGATCTTCACCTACTCGCCCGAGCAGAAGCGCATCGCCGAGGCCTCGAAGAAGAGGCTCGCCGAGAGCGGCCGCTTCAAGGAGCCGATCGTCACGAAGATCGTCGCTGCCGGGCCGTTCACGCCGGCCGAGGACTATCACCAGGACTATCACACGAAAAACCCGCTCCGGTATGTCTACTACCGCACCGGCTGCGGGCGTGATGCGCGGGTGAAGTCGCTGTGGGGCGAGGAAGCCGGCGGCAAGGTGCCGGCCACCAACTGATCGCGCCCCTCAGGCGTCGGCGGCGTCCCGCCGCGCCTGCGCCAGCGCCGTGATCACGCGCGCTGCCGCCGCGGCATCCCCGGCATCGGCGGCCGCCAGCGGATCGTGCGGCTGCAGCTTGTGCGCGATGAGAAGGCGCGCGAGGTCCCGCCGCACCGCATCGCCCGTCGCCTTCGCCTCGATCAGGAACAGCGCCGCCGCGGTGGCATAGTAGAAGCCCGCCGCCGCCTGCCGGGCGAGCGCGCTGTCGTCCGCCGCCCGCTCCAGCAGCGCCAGCACCGCGGTCATGCGGCCACGCAGGGTCTGCGCCAGATCGCAGGTGCCGATGCGCGCGTCGAGATGATCCGCCAGCAGGCGGTGTGCGCCGTTGCGGGATGCCGCGCGCACCACGTCGAGGGCGATGATGTTGGTGGTGCCTTCCCAGATGGAGCCGAGGTGGGCCTCGCGCAGCAGGCGCGGCTCGATCCATTCCTCGATGTAGCCGGACCCGCCGCGCATCTCCATGGCGTCGCCCGCCGCCTTGCGCGCGTCGCGGCAGGCCCGCAGCTTCAGCAGCGGCGTCAGGATGCGCCGCAGGCCCTGCGCTTCCGCCTCGCCCGCGTCGGCCTTGTCGAGGCACTGCGCCGTGAAGAGCGCCACGCTGAGGGCTGCCTCGGCCGGCAGGATGAGCTTGATGAGCTGGCGCTGCACCAGCGGCATCTCGATGAGCCGCCGCCCGAAGGCCTGCCGCCCCAGCGCCACCGTCAGCGCCTCGTGCACCGCGCGCCGCATCAGCCCGGCGGAGCGCACGCCGTTCGACAGGCGCGACTGGTTGACCATCTCGGTCATCTGCTTGAAGCCCTGGTTGAGATCGCCCACCAGCCAGGCCGAAGCGCCTTCGAGCGTGATCTCGCCGGACGGCATGGCGCGCGTGCCGAGCTTGTGCTTGAGGCGCACGATCCGGTAGCGGTTGGGCTCGCCCGAGGGCAGCACGCGCGGCATCAGGAACAGCCCGAGCCCTTTCGTGCCGGCCGGCGCACCCTGCGGCCGTGCCAGCACCAGCGCCAGTCCGGCGTCGGTGTTGGAGCAGAACCACTTGTCGCCGTAGAGCAGCCAGTGATCGCCCGCCGGCACCGCGCGCGTCTCGGTGGCGCCGACGTCGGAGCCCGCCGCCCGCTCCGTCATGAACATCGCCCCCTGCAGCCGGTCGCCGGCCTCCTCCGCCAGCAGTCCCGGCAGGTAGCGCGCCAGCAGGCCCTCGTCCGCGAACCGCCGGATCGTGCGGGTCAGGCTGTCGGTCATGCTGACGGGGCACAGCAGCCCGAACTCCGATTGTGCGAACAGGTAGGTGAGGACGTACTTGGCGGCCGACGGCAGCGGCTGAGGCCATCTGAGCGCCGGCCGGTGCGATACGGCCGCCAGCGCCAGCTCGCCGAAGGCCAGCTCCTCCATCTCGCGGTAGGCCGGCGCCTTGACGATCGACTGCCGGTCCTCGCCCGCCCGCGTGCGCGGCTCGAGACGCGGCGGCGATGTGTCGGCCTCGCGCGCCAGATCGTCGAGATGCCCGCCGACCAGCCCGCCGACGCGCGCGAATGTCGGCGCGAGATGCGCCAGCAGGTCCGGCTTCAGGTAGAGCGGCAGGAGGCTCTGCAGCGACCTGTCGGAGGCAAAGAAGTCGAGGCCGCGCGAGTCGGGCGCCGGCGTCGCCGCCTGCGACAGGTTGCGGGGCTGTTCGTTCATCGCATCCTCCCGTCCGCGCCTCTCGTCTGCGCCGCCATCCGCACCGCCATCCGCGCTCACGCAAAGGGGCCGGCGCTTGCCGGCCCCGGCTGCTTGCCCAATAGCCGCGCGCGGCCAGTCTACTCGGCCGCCTGCTTGTTGGCAGCCAGCACGCCGTCGGCGAGCTTGCCCGTCAGCTCGGCGAGGTGATCGAAGCGGGCCGCATAGGTGCCGACGCCGGCCGTGATCGAGCGCAGCTCCACGATCAGGTCCTGCATCTCGCTCTCCGGCATGCGTGCCTGCACCACGTCCCACCCGGGCCAGCCCTCGCGCGAGTCGAAGCCCAGGATCTGCCCGCGCCGCTGGGCGATGATGCCGTTGACCTTGGCCGTGGCCTCGGACGGCACCAGCACCTCGACCGCCATCACCGGCTCGAGCAGCACCGGCTGGCACTTCGGCATGCCCTCCGCCATGGCGAGGCGTCCGGCCTGGCGGAACGCCATGTCGGAGCTGTCCACCGTATGGTAGGAGCCGTCCAGCAGCGTGACCGCCACGTCCACCACGGGAAAGCCCATCGGCCCGTGCGTTAGGTAGTCCTTCACGCCGATCTCCACCGACGGAATGAACTGCTTGGGCACCACGCCGCCGGTGATCTTGTCGCCGAACGCGAAGCCGGCGCCGCGCGGCTGCGGCTTGATGTCGAGCACGACGTCGCCGAACTGCCCGTGCCCGCCGGACTGCTTCTTGTGCCGCCCTCGCACCTCGACGCCCTTGCGGATCGTCTCCTTGTAGGGGACGCTGCGCTCCTGGCGCTGCGCCTCGACGCCGTACTTGCGCGTCAGCCGCTCGAGCGCGACGCGCAGGTGCATCTCGCCCTGGCCCCACAGCACGAGCTGGTGCGTTTCCTGCGCGTGATCGAGACGCAGGGACGGGTCTTCCTCGACGAGCTTGTTGAGCGCCGCCGACAGCTTCACCTCGTCCTTGCGGTCCTTGAGGCCGATGGCGATGCCGTAGACGGCCGTCGGCGCGGCCGGCACCGGCACCTGGCGCGCGCCGCCCTTGTCCGTCGACAGCGTCTCGCCGGCCTGGATGCTTTCGAGCCGGCCCAGCGCCACCGTGTCGCCGGCCTGCGCCGTGCCGCGCTTGCGCGCCTCCGCACCCACCAGCGAGAACACGCCGGCGATGCGCTCCTCGCCGCGCGCGCCCTGCACGGTCATGCCCTCGCCCATCTCGCCGCTGATCACGCGCACGAGGCTGAGCTTGCCGCCGTGCGGCGTATGGATCGTCTTGAGCACCTGCGCGGCCGATTTCGCATTCTCGAGCTTCAGCCGCTCGGCCGTGCACTCCACGAACGGCGCCTCGTGGCGCAGCGCCTTGAGCAGCCGCAGGATGCCATTGCCGTGCGCGGCACTGCCGAGCAGCACCGGGCAGATCTGTCCGAGCTGCAGCTCCTTGCTGAGATCGGAGAACACCTTGTCGCGCGGCGGCTGCATGTCGGACAGCAGCTGCTCCATCAGCTCGTCGTCGTAGTCGGCGAGCTGCTCCAGCATGTGGAAGCGCGCCTCGCTCTCGCGATCCTTGACGTCGCCCGGCATGTCCATCACCTCGGACGGCGCATGCTCGCGATAGACGAACGCCCGCTCCAGCGCGAGATCGACGAAACCGGTCGCGATCCCGTTCTCCCAGATCGGAATCTGGCGCAGCACGAGCGGCTTGGTGCTCGCCGGCTGCAGCATCGGCAGGATGTCGCGCACGCGCGCGTCGAAATCGTCGATCTTGTTGAGGAACAGGAAGTGGGGAATGCCGCGATCCTCGAGCTGCTTGAGGATGAGCTGCAGCGCGGGCACGCGTTTGGCGTCGGGCTCGCAGACGACGACGGCCGCGTCGCAGCCCGTCAGCGCCAGCGCGCTCTCGTGCTGGAATTCGATCGATCCCGGGCAATCGATGAAGGTGAAACGGTCACCGAGATATGTGACGTCGGCGACGTTGAGCTCGACGCTCATGCCGTGCGCCCGCGCCTCGGGCGTGTTGTCGCCGACCGTGTTCTTGTCCGTGACGCTGCCCTGCCGCGTGACCACGTCGCAACGCGCGAGTATGGCCTCGAGCAGGGTCGTCTTGCCTGCGAGGTATGGTCCCACCAGTGCGATGCAACGGGAGCTGCGGCCCGCCGGGCCTGCGGATTGCCCCATGGTGTCCTCCTGTCCGCCCAGACGCGAAAGGACGCTGGCTCGCACGCGCCCCGCGCCTGAGCCTAGGAGGACGCGAACTCCTGCATCGTGTACTTGTTGTCGGGTGAGCGCAAGACGAAGCGCACACGAGCGAACCGGAAACCGACGTCCGCGACGTGCGCCGCGCAGTCCGCGACATGCACCGTGCACTGTGCGTCGTGCGCCGCCGCTGCTGCCAAAGAGACCGGAGAGACTGGCAGCGAAGAAAAATCTTCACGCTGTTTGCATCGCCGCGAGCACACGATGCTTGAAGCGCGGTCGCGGCAATGCAGCGTGAAGATGCTGCAAATGCGAAGCCCGCGTGCCTGCCGCGTTGTCTGCCGCGTTGTCTGTCGGACTCCACTGCCGTCATATCGTCGTCATCACGAAGTATTACGCAATTTAACTTGACCTGGAACATTTATGCCCCGCTAATCATTCCTAGGGCATGATGATGAAAGACATCGATCACAGCCTATCCGGACGTCGGCGGGACGCACCGGATCCGAATGCGAGAGGTCGTGTGATGAGTATGGAGTCGCTGGCCAACGCGGCAAAGGCAGCCGGCTTCGCGATGGCGGTTTCGGACGAGCTTCTTGATCAATCCGAAGCCGATTTGAAAGCGGGAACACTGAGAACGCGCGCCGAGGTCGACCGCCTCTCTGCACCGCTGACGCGCACCGCTCCGGCGGTCATCCGTCAGCCGAGCACGGCGGAATGGATCAAGGGCATGCTGGGTTTCTCGGGACGCTCCGGCCAGCCGGCCTGACGCAAGCCCGACGACGATCACCGGGATTTGCAACGGACAAAGGCACCGCGCTGCGGTGCCTTTTGTGTATTTCGGGCCCGTGCGGCGTGCGGCATCAGCCCGACGGACCTTTCATCCAGCCGGCTTTCTCGAGCTGGCGACGGATGAGCGGCGACAGGATGCCGGAATAGTCGTCCGTCCACGGCCGCACGATCCCCAGGCCGAGGCTGCGCGATTTCGGCCGGCTCAGCGCCGGCGCGAGTGCCGCCGCATCGCGCGCAACGAGGATGACCTGCGAGGCCAGTGCGCCGTCGCCCGCTTCCCCTTCCGCGTAGACGGCATGGATGCCCGGGATGGCGGCGAGGTTGGCCTCGACGATCGGCGGCAGATCGAGGTTCTGGTTGGAGACGTGCAGCGCCAGCACTCCGTTCGGGCTCAGCAGCGACACGTAGAGGCGCAGCGCCTCGACCGTCAGCAGGTGGATGGGGATCGAATCCGACGAGAAGGCATCGATCAGCAGGTAGTCGAACGTCCCCGGCTGCTGCTTTGCGAGTGTCAGGCGCGCATCGCCCACCAAGATATCGGAATTGCGGTCGCAGGCGGAGAGATAGCTGAAATAGGCCGGCGTCAGCGCGATGTGCACCACCGCGGGATCGAGCTCGAAGAAGCGCCAGTGATCGCCGGGCGCCGAGAAGCACGCCATCGTTCCGGCGCCGAGCCCGACGACGCCGGCATTCAGCGGATGCGGCCGGCCGCCCGTCCGCCGCGCCAGCGCGACGCTGAGCGCGAGCGGGCCCTTGGGATGATAGTAGAGAATGGGCGTCGGCCGCTGCGGCCGGCGGCCGCTCGCATCCTTGACCAGCTCCGCGCCGTGCAGCGTCGTGCCGTGCATGAGGATATGGAAGGCGCCTCCCGGCGTGGCCACCACCTTGTGCGTGCCGAAGAAGCTGCGTGTGACGAACAGCGGCGCATTGGATGTCGGCAGCAGCGCCACCGCCGCCACGAGCGCCACGGCCGCCGGCAGCAGCAGACGCGGCACGGCAAGCGCGGCAATCAGCAGCAGACCGACCACGGCGATGCCGTGCAGGCGCACGTCCTGCCACGCCGGCAGCAGGCCGCCATGCCACAGCCAGGCGGCCACAGCTACCGCCGCAGCGAGGGTCACTGCCACCGCGGCGGTCCACGCGGCAGACCGTGCCTCCGCGAGCCGCCCCAGCACGTCGGGCCGGCACAGCACGCCCGCCGCCAGCAGGATCGGGAATTCGAGGATGCTCGTCACCGCCAGCGGGGCGATGATGGCTGCGCTCACACCGCCGAGAACGCCGCCGAGCGACATCCACAGATAGAACTCCGTCAGCCCCGAGACGGACGGACGGCGTTCGTAGAGCGCCCGGTGGCAGATCACGCACGTCGCGAAAAAGGCGACGAGCCCGGCCAGCGCGCTGATGACCCACGCGAACGCGCCGTTCCACTCCTGCGCCGCCAGCGCCACCGCGATCGCGACCGGCTGCAGCAGCAGGAACGGTTTGAGGGAGACGGCGGGCGGGTCGCGGAACGTGAGAATGAATGTCGCCAGGAACAGCGCCAGCGGGATGACCCACAGCAGCGGTGCGGAGGCAAGGTCGGTCGTGAGGAAGGTGGTGAAGGCGACGAGCAGCCCCGACGGGACGAAGGCGAGCAGGATCCAGATGCCCCGCCGGCTCCAGGCGATGGGGTCGGCCGCCGCGGGCTCCTCCGCAGCCGTCAGGGCCGCGGACCCCGTATCGGCCTGCCGCCCCCGCTGCAGCATCAGCCGGCCGCACAGCGCGATGAGCAGCCCCAGCACGATGTATCCCGCCGTCCAGAGGCGGCTCTGCAGGCTGAGCGGCCAGAGCGGCTCGATGGCGAACGGATAGGCGATGAGGGCGGCGAGGCTGCCGACGTTGCTCGCGCCATAGAGGAAGTAGGGATCGTGCGATTGCGCATGACCGAGCCGCCCGAACCACGACTGCAGCAGCGGCGCGTTGGCCGACAGCGCGAAGAACGGCAGGCCCACGCTGGCCGTGAGGACCGCGACCAGCCAGAGATAGGCATTGCTGCCCGATGGATCGGCCCAGCGCGCGGAGACGCCGACCGGCAGCATGACGAGCGCGGCGACCATGACGGCCAGATGGACGGAAATCACCTTGCCCGGCGCCAGGTATGCGTCGAGCACGTGCGCATAGGCATAGCCGAGCAGCAGAAGCCCCTGGAAGAAGCACAATGAGACCGCCCACACCGCCGGCGTGCCGCCGAGCAGCGGCAGCACCATCTTGGCGAACATCGGCTGCACGGAGAACAGCAACAGCGCGCTGAGGAACAGCGTGGCCGCGAACGCCATGAGAAGCAGCCGCTCGCCCGAGCGCTGCGCATGTTCTGTCGTCGTCATTCCCCCTCGCGCCGTTCTCTAGGCGCCCGGCCGCGTGCCGCCGGCCGCCCGCGCGATCCACTCCAGCACCTCGCCGTAGTGCAGCGCAACCCAAAGATGCCCCTCGCCCGCCATGTCGGCCACCTCGAGATGCGCGATGTCCGCTCTGAGCGCCGTCCAGCCGGCTTTCGGCACGTTCGTATCCTCGCTGCCGCACCACATCCGGGCCGGAGCATGGATGCGCGCGAGATCGACGCGCCACGGCCGGCCGAACAGCGCCAGGTCGGTCGCCACACCGCCCCCGCCGTGGCGCAGTCCCTCCGCGAACGTCGCCAGCAGCCGCGTCGCCACCTCCGGCCGGCGCATGAGCGCGACATCGGCGGCGGGCGCGCGCAGGACGGCGAGCCGCCGCGCCAGCGACGGCGTCCGCCGGATGGCGGCGGCATAGGCGAGGAAGATGCCGGCCGTGACGGGCGGGCGCTGCGCCAGCCACCGGAAGCAGAACCGGTGAAACGGCACGAGCCCGCCGTCTTCGAGCGCGACATCGAGCGGCCCCACCGGGCTCACGAGCGCGAGCGCCGTCACGCGATCGGGCATCTCGGCCGCGACCGCGGCCGCATACGGCGCCCCGCCCGACACGCCGCACACGGCAAGGCGATCGAGCCGCAGCCGGTCGGCGATCTCTCCCATGTCGGCTGCAAAGGTGCCGAGCGACGGCGCGGGATGCGGGGATGTCCCGCCGTAGCCCCAGCGGTCCGGCGCGACGACCCGCAGTCCGAGCGCGCGCGCTGCCGCATCGGCCTCGCTGAACTTGAGGCGCGAGCCCGGCGTGCCGTGCAGCATCAGCACACCCGCGCCATCCTCGGCGCCATACGCCCGCAGCATGACCGCGCGGCCGTCGGCGAGCCGCTCGACGCGATCGCGGCCGGCCGCTGTCATCGCCCCGGACCGTGTCCCGTTCCGTCGAGCGCCAGCGCGAAATAAAGCGCACCCGGATGCGGGCTCGCGCCGTAGTTGTCCGTCTGCCGGAACCCCAGCGACCGGTACAGCGCCTGCGCCGCCGTCATGGACGGCAACGTATCGAGGTGCATCGTGCGAAAGCCGAGCGCGCGCGCCCGCTCGATGATGCTCACGGCCAGGCGGCGCCCGAGCCCCGTTCCGCGCGCCGCATCGCGCACGAACAGCCGTTTCATCTCGCAGGCGCCGTCGCGTCCGGCCAACCCCCGCGCCGCAACGAAGCCGACCAGGCCTCCGTCCGCCGCAGCGCGCGCCAGCAGCATCGTCCCCGTCGGCGGGGCATAGGCGCCGGGCAACCCGGCGACTTCCGCATCAAAGTTCTGAAAGCACAGAGAAATCCCGATCGACGTCTCGTACTCGCGCAGCAGCGCGACGAGCTCCGCGCGGTCGCCCTCGCGAAACCCTTCGATGACGCGGATGTCCATCTCGCCGCTCATGCCACCGTTACAGCAGCATCCGCCGCGCGGCACAACCGCTGTCGCACGCACGGCGAGCGGCAATGTTCCTTCAAAAAGATTTGTGCGGCCCGCTGTGCTTCCGGCGGCATTGAGCCGTTATGCTTCCGGGCAGGCCAACTACCGAAAGGGATACCCATGCTGCGCAGTCTCGCCGTCGTCGCCGCCATTGCCGTTGGCGCGACCGTCGCCTACGCCCAGAACGTCGATGCCATCAAGAAGCGCCAGGACGCCATGGATGCGATGGACGACGCCACCAAGCCGCCGATCAACATGCTGAAGGGAACCGAGCCGTTCGATCTGGCCAAGGTGCAGGCGGCACTTGCCACCTATCAGGCCGAGGCCGCGAAGGCGAAGGACTTCTTCCCCGACGACAGCAAGACGGGCAAGGACACCGAGGCCCTCCCGGTGATCTGGACCAAGAAGACCGAGTTCCTCGCTCACTTCGACAAGCTGGCTGCGGATGCCAAGGCCGCATCGGCCGCCATCACGAACGAGGCGACATTCAAGAGCGAGTTCAACAAGATCATGCGCGACTGCGTGGCCTGCCACAAGGAATACCGCGCCCCTTCCAAGTAGCGTTCGAAGCCCCGGCGCACGCCGCCCGACCGCGGCGCCGGAGAACCGCCGCGGTTTTCCGGCGTTGACCGCCCGACGTCGTCGACATTGGCTCATCCCAACGGGACACGATGATGCGGCTCAGGACCGTCATAGGCACACTGCTCGCTCTGGCCGCCGCCGGCGGCATCGCGCTCTACGTCGTCACCCGTCCCGAACCGATCCGGGCCGACGAGCTCGCCGCCTACACGCCCGACGTCGCCAACGGCGAGACCATGTTCAACGCCGGGGGCTGCGCGTCGTGCCACAAGACCCCGAACCAGGACGATCAGACGAAGCTCGGCGGCGGCGTGGCGCTCGCCACCCAGTTCGGGACGTTCCACGCGCCGAACATCTCGCCCGATCCGAAAAACGGCATCGGGGCGTGGTCGGAGGCGCAGTTCGCCAGCGCCATGCTGCGCGGCGTCGGCCCCAACGGCGAGCACCTGTATCCGGTGTTTCCCTACACGTCCTACCAGCGCATGGCGCTCAAGGATGTGCGCGACCTCTTCGCCTACCTGAAGACGCTGCCGCCCGTGGCAACGCCGTCGCAGCCGCACCAGCTCTCCTTCCCCTTCAACGTGCGCACGGCCCTCGGCCCCTGGAAGCTGCTGTTCCTCGACGGCCGCGCCTTTGCGCCCGATCCCGCGAAGGATGCCGTCTACAATCGCGGCGCCTATCTCGTCGAAGGCCCCGGCCACTGCGCCGAGTGCCACAGCCAGCGCAACATCCTGGGCGCCATCGAGCAGCGCTATCGCCTCGCCGGCGGCCCAAACCCCACCGGCAAGGGATGGATCCCCAACATCACGCAGACCGATGACGGCCTCGGCAAGTGGACCGTGAAGGACATCGCCTATCTCCTGGAGACGGGCTTCACCGCGCAATACGACGCCGTCGGCTCGTCGATGGCGGAGGTGGTGGAGAACACCGGCCGCCTCAGCGAGGCCGACCGCAACGCGATGGCGGTCTATCTGAAGGCGCTGCCGGCGCGGCCGAGCCCGCCGCACTGATCACCGCGACCGCATCCGGTTCCAGATCAGCAGCATCGCGCTCATCGTCACCGCGGTCACGGTGGCGAGCAGGAACGCGCCCGCGACGCCCGCGTACGGAATGACCGACCCCAGCACGAAGAAAAAGGCCACGAACGAGCCCAGCGACAGCACGATGCCGCGCAGGATGCTCAGCACCGCATCGGCGCCCCACTGGTGATGGGTGAACGTGCCGATCACGGTGAGCACGACGGGAAACGTCGAGACGATGCCGCTCATCCTCGGACCCAGCACGTCGGCGGACAGCATGATGACCGCCACGAGGCAGAACGTCGCCGCCATGCGCGCATAGATGTCCCACGACGGCAGCGCGCGCGGCCCTGTCCTCGATGCCGGGCGCGGCAGCAGGACGAACACCAGCGCCAGCGTGCACAGCGCCGCCAGCGCCGCGGCCCACAAGGGTACGGCGATATCCTTGATCAGAACGCCGATGGCGAAGAAGGCGGCGGCCGCCGGCGGCAGCGTCAGGTACCAGGGCGCATGACGCGAAACGAAGGCGTAGGCGAGGATGTAGCCGCCGAGCGCCACGACGCCGAACTCGATGCCGATGCACGCGCCGAGCGTGAACGGAATACCTTTGTCGAGCGCCAGGAACAGCAGCACGGGACCCGTCATCCACGGCAGGCCCATGATCAGGCCGCCGAACGTCGGTCCCCAGCGCCGCGCCGCCAGGCTCATGCCGGCCACCAGCAGCGGCGGCACCATCAGTTTGAAGAGGAACACCATCCCGCGCTCCGGCGTGACGGGGCCCGCGCCCCGTCACGGTAGTGCGCCGCGCTCAGCGCAGGTTGCCGCAGAAGCGCTGGATGCGCTGGCAGGCGTCTTCGAGCACCGCCGTCGAGGTGGCGTAGGAAATGCGGAACGCGGGCGAGGCCGCGAACGCGGCGCCGTGCACCACGGCAACGCCCTCCTCCTCCAGCAGTGCCGTCACGAACGCCTCGTCGGTGTCGATCTTCTTGCCTTTCGCCGACGTCTTGCCGATGGCGCCCGCGCACGACGGATAGACGTAGAACGCGCCTTCCGGCGTCGGGCACTTGAGCCCTTTCGCCTGGTTGAGCATGGACACCACGAGATCGCGCCGCGCCTTGAAGGCCTCGTTGTTGCGGGCGATGAAGTCCTGCGGGCCGGTGAGCGCCTCGACGCCCGCCCACTGGGTGATGGAGGACGGGTTGGAGGTGGATTGCGACTGCAGCTTGCACATCGCCTTGATGAGCAGTTCGGGCCCGCCCGCATAGCCGAGCCGCCAGCCCGTCATGCAGTAGGCCTTGGAAAACCCGTTCATGGTCAGCGTGCGGTCGTAGAGGCCCGGCTCGACCTGCGCCGGCGTCACGAACTCGTGCCCGTCGTAGAGCAGGTGCTCGTACATGTCGTCCGTCAGCACCCAGACCTGCGGATGGCGCATCAGCACGTCCGTCAGCTTCTTGAGATCGGCGCGCGAGTAGGCCGCCCCGGTCGGGTTGTTGGGCGAATTGAAGATCAGCCACTTGGTCTTGGGCGTGATCGCCGTCTCGAGCTGCTCCGGCCGCAGGCGGTAGCCGTCCTCGATCCGGCAGGGCGCGAACACGGGCTTGCCGCCGCCGAGCATGACGATGTCGGCGTAGGAGACCCAGCAGGGCGCGGGAATCACGACCTCGTCGCCCGGATTGAGCGTGGCCAGCAGCGCGTTGTAGAGCACCTGCTTTCCGCCGGTGCCGACCGTGATCTGCGACGTCTTGTAGTCGAGGTCGTTCTCGCGCTTGAACTTGGCGGCGATGGCCGCCTTCAGCTCCGGGATGCCGTCGACGTCGGTGTATTTCGTCTTGCCGGACTTGAGCGCCTTGATCGCCGCTTCCTTGATGTTGTCGGGCGTATCGAAATCCGGCTCGCCGGCCGACAGCGACAGCACATCGCGACCCTCGGCCTGGAGCTGGCGCGCTTTCGTCGCCACCGCGATGGTTGCGGAGGGACTGATGCGGTTCAGACTGTCGGCGAGAAAGCCCATGGCGTGTGCCTCTGTTGCCAGCGTGCGTAGCGGCTGGGAGTGATGAAAACCCGGAAAACGGGCGCGCGGAAGCTACGCCCGCATGTCTGCCAGTTCAAGCGCCATTGCCGCAGGGCTGTCCCGCCGCTGCGCAGGCGCGCAAGTTGCGCCGCCGCAACACGCCGCCCTCCGAAACCTCCCTGTCACGCAATGTTGTGCAAAACGCCATATTGCGGGCCCTTCGACGCCCCACTGTTGGGGTCAGACTCAACAGTGCGCGGCGTGTGGGACCCGGGAGCGCGCGAATTCAGTTCGAGTTGCGGGAGATGTGGGGATGAAAGAACACGGATTGGGGCATATCGCCCGGCGCGCGGCGTTCGACTTCCTGATCGTTCTGGCGGTCTTTTCCGCGGTGATCTTCGGTCTCGAAGGCGGCCGCTGGGACGCCGGCGCTGCCCCCTGGCGGCCGCCGCTCAGCTATGAGCAGGCGGCCCGGATCGGAGCCGTCGTGCCGGCTCCGGCGACGCAGACCGCGCTCCGGAGCAACCGGTACGACGCGACCGATGGCTTGGTCTCTCCCGTCAACCAGAAGCGCTTCACGATTATCCTGCTGGGGGTCGTGTTTTCGGCGATCGTCGCCTTCAACCTGGCCTTCTGGCGCCATTTGCGCCGCGTTTACGCCTCCCCGCGGCGCAAGTCGTGGAGGAGGGGCTGACGCCCCCTCCTGGAGCGGCAACCAACCCCTCCTCCACGCGTTCACAGGATTGCCTATATAGGGCTATAGGTATGGCCAGAATCGCGGGCCAAGGGAGACAGCGAATGGGTGGCAAGCACATGCGGCGCGTGCTGATGCTGGCCGGTCTTGCCGGCGTGACGGTGGCGGGACTGGCTGCTGCGCGGCCCGAGCACTGGATTTCCGCCGGCTTCGACACCGCGCTCTCGCGCCAGCAGACGGCCATCTCGTTCGCAACGCAAAAACCTGCCGCCGGACAGGTCGTGCAGGCTGCCGGGCCGGTCGGCGACGAGACCTTCTGGCTCGACCGCGTGCGCGACATCGGCTCGGCGCCCTTCCCGGCCCCGGTATCGGTCGGCGACCGCATCACCATCAGCAGCCATGCCGGCGCGCCGCGCCAGCTTGAGGTCATCGGCCTGCGGCGCATCGGCAGCGAGGTCACCCCGGTCGGGTTGACGGCCGGCGAGGCCCAGCTCGTTCTCGTCACGTGCCGCGTGGTCGGGTCCGAGCCGAACCAGGTCGTCCGCTTCCTGGTCGAGGCCAGGTCGGCGATCCTGCCGCTCGCCCCGTCCGACAAAACACACAAGGCCCTGTGACGCGTCGTCCACTGTGACGGCGTCCGCTGTGACGGCGTCCGCTGTGACGACGTGGCCTGCCGGACCGTTTGGTTCCCGCAGGCGGCGGCCCTATGCTGACGTCGGGGCCAGCTGGGGACCGGCATGAGCGGCAGGCAGCACCACTACGAGACGCGCGTCACCTGGACCGGCAACACCGGCGCGGGCTCGGCGGGCTATACCGCCTACGGTCGCGATCACATCATTTCCGCCGACGGCAAGCCCGACGTTCCGGGCTCCTCGGACCCGGCCTTCCGCGGCGATGCCACCCGCTACAATCCCGAGGATCTCCTCGTCGCCAGCCTGTCGACCTGCCACATGCTCTGGTTCCTGCACCTGGCATCGGACGCCGGCGTCCGCGTCGTCGCCTATACCGACACGGCGCACGGCACAATGGTCGAGGATGCGGTCAGGGGCGGCTATTTCACCGCCGTCGAGCTGCGGCCGCACGTCACCGTCGCCCGCCCCGCCGACCCCGCCACGGTCGGGCCGACGGTCGAGGCTCTGCACCACGCCGCGCACGCGAAGTGCTTCATCGCCAACTCGGTGAACTTCCCGGTGTCCTGCACGCCGACGACGGTCCTGGCGGACTGAGCCGCTCACACCGCGGCTGCGAACTCCTCCTCCCAGCCCTGCGGGATGCGGCCGAGACGCTGTCTCACGGCCTCGACCGTCGGCTGCAGCGACCGGCGCAGGTGCGCGCGGATCGCGTCCGGCACGGCGATATCGTCGGAGCGCACCGCGCGGCGCGCCAGCTCCGGGAACATCTGCTCGTGAAACGGGATGTCGAGCAGCGCGCAGATCCGTTCCAGGTGGCCGGCGCGATCCTCCATCAGCTCCTCGGTGAACATCGCCAGCACGTGCGACGCGCCGAACGCCGCCTCGAGGTTGTCGAGCGCCCGGCCGTAGTCCGCATGCGCCGCCAGCCACGGCTCCTCCGCCAGCGCGACGAGGGCCTCGAGCGGCTCGCGCGCCGCGTCGCGCCCGCGATCCCGGCTGGTATGCAGCATGTGCGTCCACATGCGCGTCACCGGGTTGCGCATGAGGTAGACGACACGCGCGCCGGGAACCGCGGCGGCCAGCGCGGCCATCCCGTCTCTGCCGGCCAGGACATAGTCGGGCGTGATGTCCACGGCGACCCGCCCGCGTCCGTCGGGATCGAGCGCCTTGGCATACCAGGCATCGTCCACCGGGCCGCGCGCGTAGTGCCGGTACCAGCCCCATTGCGGACCGAGTTCGGCCGAGCGTCCCCACTGGGTGAGGACGCGCTGCACATAGCGGCGCCGCCGCGACCGCCGCTTCGCGTCGCTCAGGTGCTGCGACAGGCCGAGCCTGTGATCGAGATAGTGCAGATCGGGCAGCGGCGGCACGAACACATCGGGATGCTCCGCCAGCATGCGCGCGACCCAGCGCGGTCCCGCGTAGGCCGCACCGGGGCACAGCAGAAGCCGTCGACGTCCCACACTGGTCATGCGTCCGCGGGTCCCGCTTACTTCCATGCCGCTGATAGCCTCTGGTCAAGCGGCTGACAACACGCCAAATTGGCCGCCCGCGAGACACAACCGCCGGAGGGTCCGATGCGTCTCAATCCGCCGTCCATTTTCGTCTTCCTGATATCGCTGGTTCTGGCGGTCGTGGCGCTGATCTCCAAGTTCGGCCCCATCGGCATCAACGTGCCGCGCTACATGCCGCATCAGGAGTACTGGCTCGCCATGACGGCCTACGTCGTCCTGATGGTCGGCACGATCGTGAAAGGGCTCTGATCCGGCCTGAGCGCTAGCCCGGCCGTTCCTGCCGCGCAGGCCGGACACGAGGCAGGCGGGCTGTCGGCCATCACGTTGTCCCGGCGGCCCGCATGACACCCCGCGATATGATCCTGGCTGCGGTATCCTCCATCGTCTGGGGGCTGGCGTTCGTCGCCATGAAATTCGCGCTCGACAGCTTCACGCCGGCCCAGCTCACCGCCCTGCGCTTCCTGATCGCCGCCATCCCGGCCCTCTTCCTGCCGCGGCCGCGGATCGGCTGGCCGATGCTTGTCCTCATCGGCACGACGCTGTTCACCGGCCAGTTCCTGCTGCTGTTCTTCGCCTATGCGCACGGCCTGCCGCCGGGGCTGGCCTCCATCGCCGTGCAGATGCACGTGTTTTTCACGGTCGTGCTTGCCGCGGTCTTCTTGCGCGACATCCCCACCCTGCGGCAGGCGTCCGGCATCGCCGTCGCCTTTGCGGGCCTGGCGCTCATCGGCACCACGATGGGCGGGGACCTGAGCCCCGTGGCCCTCGGCCTGTGCGTTGCCGGCGCCTTCAGCTGGGCGATCGGCAACGTCCTGGTGAAACGCCTGGGTCAGGTCGACATGCTGGCCCTGATCTGCTGGCTGAGCCTCGTTCCGCCGCTGCCGGCCCTGCTCGTTTCCTGCCTGACGGATACCAGTTGCTCCCTTCCGGCCGCCGTCGCGCACGCGAGCCCGCTGGGCCTGCTCGCAACCGTCTATCTGGGCGTGGTCGCCACCATCCTCGGATACGGCATCTGGGGCATGCTCCTCGCGCGCTACCCCACCGCCGTCGTGGCGCCGTTCGCCCTTCTCGCCCCGCTGGTCGGGGTGCTGGCCTCCGCCGTCGTTTTCGGCGAGCGTTTCGCGCCGGCGCGCTATGCCGGCATGGCGTTCATCCTTGCCGGCCTCGTCCTGGTGGTCCTTCCCGGCCGCCGGCATGCAAAATAAGTTGTACGATGACATGACGTTTTGTATTGATGCCCGGACAAGAAACAATACTGACGGGAGACCCAAGTGAGACAGGCATTCAGGTTTGCGTTTGCCGCGGTGCTGGCCGCGTCGGCGCTCAGCTCCGCCGCCATGGCGCAGACGAAGCTCAAGTGGGCGCACGTGTATGAGACGAGCGAGCCCTACCACACCCAGGCCCTGTGGGCCGCCGAGGAAATCAAGAAGCGGACCAACGGCAAGTACCAGATCGACGTCTTCCCCGCCTCGCAGCTCGGCAACGAGAACCAGATCAACGAAGGCCTCGGCCGCGGCACGATCGACAATATCTACACCGGCGTCGCCGTCGCCGGCTCGATCCACAAGTCGGTCGCCAACACCAACGCGCCCAACGTCCTGCGCGACTTCGATCACTGGAAGCTCTATCGCGACTCGCCGCTGTTCCGGCAGATCGCCAAGGGCTACGAGGACAAGACCGGCCACAAGGTCATGTCCCTCACCTACTACGGCCAGCGCCATGTCACGGCGAACAAGGAGATCAAGAAGCCCGAGGACATGAAGGGCATGAAGCTGCGCGTCCCGCCCGCGCCGCTGTTCCTCATGTTCACGAAATCGGTCGGCGCAAACGCCACGCCGATTGCCTTCGCCGAGGTCTATCTGGCCCTGCAGCAGGGCACGGTCGACGGACAGGAGAACCCGCTCCCCACCATCATGGCCAAGAAGTTCTATGAGGTGCAGAGCCACATCATGCTGACGGGCCACATCACGGAATCGCTGCTGGTGATCGTCGGCGGGCACGTCTGGAACAAACTCAGCGACGACGAGAAGAAGATCTTCCAGGAGGTTCTCGTCCAGGCCGCGGCCAAGGCGTCCGACCAGATCCGCGAATCCGAGAACAAGCTGGCGGACGAATTCCGCAAGCTGGGCAAGAAGGTCGTCGAGGTCGATCGCGCCGCCTTCCGCGCGGCCGCCATGCCCCTGCACAATGACGGCAGCGGCGGCTGGACGAAGGCTGAGTACGACGCGCTTCAGGCCTTGAAGTAGCGCACCCGACGTTGCCGAAGTCATGCACGGCGCTGGTGCGCGCGCATGGCTTCGGCATGTCAGCGGGGCCATGTCAGCGGGGGATTTGCGGATGAGCCATTCCGACACCAGGACCGACGCGCCGGACGACGGACGCACCCAGCACCTCATCCACGCCGAGGATGAGGAGATCGTCATCGAGCATCACTTCGAGGACTGGGTCGCCTTTCTTCTCTTCTGGGCCCTCGGCGGCATCGTCTTCCTGCAGTTCTTCACGCGCTACATCCTCAACGACAGCCTCGCCTGGACGGAGGAGATCGCGCGCTACGGCCTGATGGCGCTCACCTTCATCGGCGGCGCCGTCGTGACGCGCAAGGGCACGCAGATCGCCGTTGCGCTGCTGCCGAACATCCTCCCTCCGGGCGCCGGCCGCCTGCTGCTCGCGATCGTCGATATTGCAACCCTCGCCTTCCTCGGCCTGCTGGCCTACTTCTCCGTTCTGATCGCGCAGCGCATGGCCTTCCAGCGCATGACGGTCTTCGACCTGCCGATGAGCATCGTCTACTGGGCCGTATCGGCCGGCTGCTTTTTGATGTTCATCCGACAGGTGCTGCGCGTCGTGCAGAACGCACCGGACGGCTGGCGCAACGCCCACGATGCGCTCAGCGCCGGACTCGTCATCGAAGAAGCGGAAGGCGCCGGCAAATGACCCTCATTCTCTTCGTATTCCTCGGCATCCTGGTCGCCGGCATCCCGGTCTTCATCGCTCTTGCCGCCTCGTCGCTGCTCTACACGCATTTCATGGCGGGCATCCCCGATTTCGTGATCCTGCATCGCATGGCGGGCGGCGTTGACAGCTTTCCTCTCCTCGCCGTGCCGTTCTTCATCCTGGCCGGCAACCTGATGAACTCCGCCGGCATCACCAACCGCATCTACGATTTTGCCGTCGCGGTGGCCGGCTGGACGCGCGGCGGGCTCGCGCACGTGAACATCCTGGGCTCGGTGATCTTCGCGGGCATGTCGGGCACGGCCATCGCCGACGCGGCCGGCCTCGGCACCATCGAGATCAAGGCCATGCAGGACCACGGCTACAACAAGGAGTTCGCCGTCGGCGTGACGGCCGCGTCCGCCACGCTCGGCCCCATCATCCCGCCGTCCCTGCCGTTCGTGATCTACGGCATGATGGCCAACGTTTCCATCGGCGCCCTGTTTCTCGGCGGCGTCATTCCCGGCGTGGTGATGACCATCTTCATGATGGCCTACGTCACCTATTGCGCCCGCAAGTACAATATGGGCCCGGACCAGCCCTTCAAGCTTGCCACCCTGGCCACGACCTTCGTCGCCGCTCTGCCGCCCATCATGACGCCGATCATCATCCTCGGCGGCATGACCTTCGGCTGGTTCACGCCCACGGAAGCCGCCATCGCCGCCTGCGCCTGGGCCATGATCCTCGGCATCTTCCTCTACAGGTCGCTCGGCTGGAAACAGTTCTACAAGGTCACGATGGACACCATCGAGACCACGTCCGGTGTGCTGCTGATCGTCGCCGCAGCCTCGCTCTTCGGCTGGGTGCTGACGACGACGCGCCTGACGGAGACGGCGGCCGAGGCGCTGCTGTCCTACACCACGAACCGCTACGTCATCCTCTTCCTCATCAACATCCTGCTGCTGGTGATCGGCTGTTTTCTCGAGCCCATTGCCTCGATCTCGATCCTGGTGCCGATCCTCATGCCGGTGATCACGAAAGTCGGCATCGACCCGGTGCACTTCGGGGTGATGATGACGCTGAACCTGATGATCGGCCTGCTGCATCCGCCGCTGGGCATGGTGCTGTTCGTCCTGGCGCGCATCGCCAAGATGTCTGTGGAGCGGACAACCATGGCCATCATCCCGTGGCTGCTGCCGCTGCTGGCGTCGCTCATCGCCATCACGCTGTTCCCGGAGCTGACGCTCTGGCTGCCGCGCATGTTCGGCCTGGTGAACTAAGCGCCGCTGCAGCGCAGCTTGAATGGCCGCCGCTGGCGTGCAAGGTCATGCACGACCTGCCGCTCGTTCCCGCCATTCCGAACCGGATTCCCGATGCGCCGCTGGCATGCCGATCTTCTGCTGCTGTGCGCGGCCGCCATCTGGGGCCTCGCCTTCGTGTTCCAGAAGTCGGCGATGAGCCATGTCGGCGCCTTCACCTTCATCGCTGCGCGCGGCGCTCTCGCCGCCCTGACGCTGGCGCCGCTGGCCTGGCTCGAGTGGCGACGGGCCGCCGCCGCACCTGACCGTGCCGCAGCAATCGCCCTTCCCGTGCTCGCGCGCGCCGGCGCCATCGGCGGCGTGCTGTTCTTTCTCGGCGCCGCCCTCCAGCAGATGGGGCTGGTCACGGCGACCGTCACCAACACCGGCTTCCTCACCGCCTTGTATGTGGTCGTGACGCCGCTTCTGGTCTGGCTGTTCGAAGGCCGCGCCCCCGGCCTTTTCGTCTGGATCGCCGTCGGCCTGTCCTTCCTCGGCACGTGGCTGCTCGGCGGGGCCACGCTCGCCGGGTTCACGGCCGGCGACCTCCTCGTCGCGATTTCCGCCCTGTTCTGGGCCTCGCACGTCATCGCCACGGGCCGCGCCGGGCGTCTGCGCTCGCCCGTCGGGTTCACGGCCATTCAGTTCGCGACCGTCGCCGTGCTGGGAGCCATCGGCATGCTCCTGTTCGAGACCGTATCGCTCGACGGCCTGATCGCCGCGGCACCCGACATCGCCTACGTCGGGCTGCTGTCGAGCGCGCTGACCTTCACGCTGCTCACCGTCGCCCTGCAGTACGCGCCGGCGGCGGAAGTCGCGGTGATCGTCAGCACCGAGACGCTGTTTGCGGCGCTTGCGGCCTATCTGCTGCTGGGCGAACGGCTGACGGCGCTCGGCATGGTCGGCGCGGCGCTGATCCTCGCTGCGACCCTGCTGGTTCAGCTCGGTGCCGCCTCCCGGGGCTAGACCGGTGACGGCTTCGGCCGCCGCGTGTTACGCTGCGCCGTCCTGGAGGTGCGCATGGGGTAGCTGCCCGCAGCTTCGCCACGAAGTCCGGACTGATCCTGGCCCTGGCCGGCCTCGGGTTTTCATTGTCCGCAACCGCGCAGTCCCCCACGGCCCAAGTCCCGGCTCAAACGCCAGCCCGAACGCCGGCCCAAACACCGGCATGGCCCACCTCGCCGTTCCACGGCGTTGTCAGCGGCGCGACGGGCGAGGCGATCCCGTGCCGCTGCCGCTTCGCCGGGCGGCAATTCAAGCTTGGCGAAACCGCATGCATGTCGACCCCCGGCGGCACCATGCTGGCGCGCTGCGATCTCAATCTGAACAACACCACGTGGGTCCCGACCGGCGTTCCTTGCGTCGTCAGCAGCGGTTCCCCGCTCCGCAGCCGCACTTTGACCCGGATTGAGCCTAATAGACCAACTTAACTGGTTGATATTGCAAGAAAACGGTGGGTCCCTTATCTTCCAGACGGGGAAGTAAGGAGGGAACCGGGCCGGATGGCCCTGCGTTCCTGTTCATACTGACCACCCTTCACACGCAGCAGGGTGGAAGACCGCAAACGCGGTCAGGAGGAGAGAGATGAAACCAATCTTTGCAACGCTGGCGGCGGCCGCTCTTGCAACGGGCATCACGGTTGCCGCGCCCACAGAACAGGCCGAAGCGCGCGGTGGCCGCTGGATCGCCGGCACCGTGGTCGGTGCCGTTCTGGGTGGCATCGCCTATCACGAATGGCGTCGTCACCACCGGCGCTACTACTACTCCTACTATGACGGCCCCTATTACCGTCCGTACTACAGGCCGTACTACCGGCCCTACTACGGCAGCTTCGGCTGGGGTCCGCGCTGGCACCACCGCCACCATCGCCATTGGCGCCACTGGTAAGTCCGGCGTCACGACAGTTCGGGGCCTCGCGCTGCACAGCGCGGGGCCCTTTTCCATTGGGCCTACATTTCTGCTGACAACGTGAGGTGGCGGGCCCGCTAGGCTTGAGTGCCCCGACGCCCCGCGCCATATACCGGTCCTATGTCCAAGCCCCCGAAAAACACCTCGCGCAGCACGCCGTCGCCCCGGGCCTCGCGCGGCCGTTCCGGCAAGCCGACGCCGCCGCCGCCGGAGACCGGCGCGCGCACGCCGGGCACGAAGGGCTTTGCCGAAGCCGCGCAGGCGGGCTTTGCCGGCGAGCCGACGGCACGTCCCGTGCTCCCCGCGCTGCGCCAGGTCGGCGGCTTCCCCGGCGGCGGCGAAGGTCCCAGCGACGCGCTGAACGCGCTTCTCGCCCGCCCGCAGGACCGTTCGTCGAAGGCGCGCGAACTGCTCGCCCGCCAGCCGATGATCGCCGGACACCCCCTCGTCTCGGGCAGCATGCCGATGTTCATGCCGCATCGGCCGCCGCGGCCGGAGAAGTCGGAAGGCGGGCGGCCGCTGGAGCTCGTCTCCGTCTACGAGCCGCGCGGCGACCAGCCGCAGGCGATCGGCGAGATCGTTGCCGGCGTGAACAAGAACGAGCGCGACCAGGTGCTGCTCGGCGTCACCGGCTCGGGCAAGACCTTCACCATGGCGCAGGTGATTGCGCGCACGCAGCGCCCGGCGCTCGTCCTCGCGCCCAACAAGACGCTGGCGGCCCAGCTCTACGGCGAGTTCAAGAGCTTCTTCCCCGACAACGCCGTCGAGTATTTCGTCAGCTACTACGACTACTACCAGCCCGAGGCCTACGTCCCGCGCACCGACACCTACATCGAGAAGGAAAGCTCGATCAACGAGCAGATCGACCGCATGCGCCATGCGGCGACGCGCGCGCTGCTCGAGCGCGACGATGTCGTCATCGTCGCCTCGGTGTCCTGCATCTACGGTATCGGCTCGGTCGAGACCTACACGGCCATGACGTTCACGGTGCAGACCGGCGAGCGCCTGTCGCGGCAGCAGCTCCTCGCCGACCTAGTGGCGCTGCACTACCGCCGCAACGACGGCAACTTCCAGCGCGGCACCTTCCGCGTCCGCGGCGATACGGTCGAGCTGTTCCCGGCCCACCTTGAGGACCGCGCCTGGCGCATCTCGCTGTTCGGCGACGAGATCGAGAGCATCACGGAGTTCGATCCGCTCACGGGGCAGAAGACCGACGACCTGCGGCTGGTGAAGATCTACGCCAACTCGCACTACGTGACGCCGAAGCCGACGCTGCAGCAGGCCATCAAGGCCATCAAGTCCGAGCTCAAGCAGCGCCTGGACGAGCTGCACGCCTCCGGCCGCCTTCTGGAGGCCCAGCGCCTCGAGCAGCGCACGACCTTCGACATGGAGATGATGGAAGCGACCGGCTCGTGCGCCGGCATCGAGAACTATTCGCGCTACCTGACGGGCCGCAACCCCGGCGAGCCGCCGCCCACGCTGTTCGAGTACCTGCCCGACAACGCGCTGGTCTTCGTCGACGAGAGCCACGTCACGGTGCCGCAGATCGGCGGCATGTTCCGCGGCGACTACCGCCGCAAGGCGACGCTGGCCGAATACGGCTTCCGCCTGCCGTCCTGCATGGACAACCGGCCGCTGCGCTTCGAGGAGTGGGACGCGATGCGCCCGCAGTCGGTCTTCGTGTCGGCGACGCCCGGCTCCTGGGAGATCGGCCAGACCGGCGGCGCGTTCGTCGAACAGGTGATCCGCCCCACCGGCCTCGTCGACCCGGTTTGCGAGGTGCGGCCCGCGCGCACGCAGGTGGACGACCTGATCGACGAGGTGCACCGCGTCACGCGCGCCGGTTATCGCACGCTGGTCACGACGCTGACCAAGCGCATGGCGGAGGACTTGACCGAGTACATGCACGAGCAGGGCATCCGCGTCCGCTACATGCATTCGGACATCGAGACCCTGGAACGCATCGAGATCATCCGCGACCTCCGCCTCGGCGCCTTCGACGTCCTGATCGGCATCAACCTTCTGCGCGAGGGCCTCGACATTCCCGAATGCGCGCTGGTGGCGATCCTCGATGCCGACAAGGAGGGCTTCCTGCGCAGCGAGACGTCCCTCGTGCAGACGATCGGACGCGCGGCGCGCAACGTCGACGGCCGCGTGCTTCTTTATGCCGACCAGATGACCGGATCGCTGGAGCGCGCCATCGCCGAGACCGAGCGGCGGCGCGAGAAGCAGACGGCCTGGAACGCCGCCAACGGCATCACGCCGGAAAGCGTGCGCACGCAGATCGCGGACATCATGTCCTCCGTCTATGAGCGGGATCACGTGACGGTGGACGCCGGCTTCTCCGATTCGGACGGCGCCCCGCTCGTCGGCCACAACCTCGCGGCCGTCATCGACGACATGGAGCGGCGGATGCGCGAGGCGGCCGCCGACCTCGAGTTCGAGACGGCCGCGCGCCTGCGCGACGAGATCAAGCGGCTGCGCGAGACCGAGCTCGCCGTCGCCGACGATCCCCTGGCCCGCCAGAGCGATATCGAGGAGCGTGCGGGCTCGTTCGCCGGTCCGCGCAAATACGGGCCGTCGGCCAATCTGCCCGCATCCTCCCGCATCAAGGGCGAGTACGAGCCGGTCCAGCCGACGTTTGCCCAATCGACGTCGCGCGCGCGCAAGCCGTCGCTCGACGACATGGGCCCCGGCACCGACCGCCCCGTTCCGGCGCGTGCGCCGCAGGTCGACCCCCGCACCCGGGCCGGTGCCTTCGGCGAGGCGGTGCGCGGGCCGCATCGGCCGACACTGGATGAAATGGG
>JBFWWW010000033.1:15764-25693 GCA_050245975.1 Hyphomicrobiaceae bacterium | reverse complement strand
GCCGAATGCCAGGGAGCCGCAGGCCTGCTCGTGGCGGGCCCCGTACGTGCGGATGCGTCCGCGGCGCTGCTGGAGCGCGTCGAAGAGGGGATAGAGCTGCGCGCCCGGCAATCCGAAGACGGCGTCGACGCCGTTGGCGATGAGCCCCTCGACGATGGCCATGCCGCCGGTCAGCATGTCGGGTGTTTCTTTCGGTTTCGGGTTGCGGCTGGGCACGAGGGACCTCGGTTGGCGGACAGGGCGACATGCTGTCACGAAGCGGGCCGCAATTGAAGCGCCGTCCGACCGGATCTCTCCCAGGCACGCCTGTCACAACGCATTACCAAATTGTAGGCCGCTGGCAATGCTCCGGCCATGTGCGCGTCTCCATATTGCAACTACGAGACGACGCGGAGCGGTGACCTCCCATCGCCTCCGACAACAGCAAAGGAGGTCCACATGAGCGACTCAAAAGCCAATCCCACAGCCGAGACCGAATCTGTTACGGCGCGAGGTCCGACCCTGTCACGGTTCCGTTCGCGGATGCTTGCCGGCATTGCGGTTGGGGCCATGATTGCCGGCGCAGCCGGTATCTATCAGGCGGAGGCCGCATCCGGTCCGACGCTGTTTGCACCGGGCACCGAGCAGGCTGCTCGAGTGCCGGCATCCCCGGTCAATGTCCCGGGATTCTCCGATCTCGCCGCGGCCGTCAAGCCGGCGGTGGTGTCGATCCGCGTGAAGTCGGACATGGGCGCGAGCCAGGCGTTCGATGGTCCCAACCCGTTCGAGGGCACGCCGTTCGAGAAATTCTTCCGCAACTTCGGCGACCAGAACGGCGAGGGCCCGCAGCTCGCCCCGCGCGGCGCGCAGCCGCATCGGATGATGCAGGCGCAAGGCTCCGGCTTCTTCGTCAGTCCTGATGGTTACATCGTCACCAACAACCACGTCGTCAACAACGCGGTCGAGGTGAATGTCGTGCTCGACAACGGCGATATCCTGTCCGCCAAGGTTGTGGGTGCCGACAAGCGATCCGACCTCGCGCTGCTCAAGGTCAGTGGTCGCGACAACTTCCCCTATGTGAAGCTCGCTAGGCAGACGCCGAAAATCGGCGAGTGGGTTGTGGCCATGGGCAATCCCTTCGGTCTCGGCGGAACCGTGACCGCGGGCATCGTCTCGGCACAGGGCCGCGACATCGGCTCGGGTCCCTACGACGACTATCTGCAGATCGACGCGCCCGTGAATCGCGGCAACTCCGGCGGCCCGACCTTCAACCTCAAGGGCGAGGTGGTGGGCGTCAATACGGCCATCTACTCGCCGTCCGGCGGTTCTGTGGGCATCGCCTTCGACATTCCGGCCTCGACGGTTGCGGCCGTCATCCCGCAGCTCCAGGAGCACGGCTCGGTCACGCGCGGCTGGCTCGGCGTGCAGATCCAGACCGTGACGCCGGAAATCGCCGACAGTCTCGGTCTCAAGAAGGCATCGGGCGCGCTCATCGCCGAGCCGCAGGCCGGCGGACCGGCGGCCAAGGCCGGATTGAAGTCAGGCGATGTCGTTGTCCGCGTCGGTGACACCGACATCAAGGATGCGCGCGACCTGGCGCGGAAGATCGCCGCGCTCGGACCCGACAAGGACGTCGCCGTCACTGTCTATCGCGACGGCGGCGAGCACACGGTCAACCTTACGCTCGGCAAGCTGCAGGACAAGGCGATGCAGAAGGCCGATGCGGGAACCGGCAACGACAACGTGGCCCCGCTCGGCCTCGTCGTCGCCCCGGCCAAAGATGTCGACGGTGCGGGCAATCGCGGCGTCGCGGTCGTGCGCGTCGATCCCAACGGCCGTGGCGCGGAGCTCGGTTTCCAGCCCGGCGATGTGATCGTCAAGGCGGGAGACAAGGTGGTATCGGCGCCGCGCGATCTGTCGGCGGCCCTCGCGTCGGCGAAAGCAGCCGGCCGCAAGAGTGCTCTCGTCCTCGTCAAGCACGATCAGGTTGATCGCTACATCGCTGTTCCGGTCGCCTAGGTCGTCCCCGGTCGGGCGTTGTGGTCTCCTTCCGCCCGACCGGTCCCAAGCAGAAACGTGCTGTCGCTACGCCAGCGGCAGCACGTTTGTGTATTTCACCTGCTCCAGCGCGAAGCTCGATTCGATGGAGCCGATGCCCTTGAGGCGCGTGAGCTTCTGCTTCAGGAACTGCTCGTAGGCGGCAAGGTCGGCGACGACGACGCGCAGCAGATAGTCGCGCGGACCCGTCATCAGGTAGCATTCCAGCACTTCAGGCCAGCGCGCGACAGCCTTGCCGAACCGATCCAGCGCATCCTCTCGCTGGCTCTCGAGCTTGATCGAGACGAACACGCTGACGGGAAGGCCTGCCGCCCGCTGATCGAGAACGGCGACATAGCGCGAGATGATGCCTGCCTGCTCCAGCAGGCGAACGCGTCTGAGACATGGCGACGGCGACAGCCCGACACGCTCCGCCAGATCGGCGATGCTCATGCGGCCATCCTGCTGCAACAGCGTCAGGATGCGGCGGTCGGTGTCGTCAGGCTGGAAAATTGGCATTAACAGCTTCCATTGATCGTTGTCTTGGCCGATTATGCCAAAAACAGCTCCATAGAAGAAATGAATAGGCTGGAAATGCTTCCGCTGCGATGAGATATTTTGCAGGCCGGCGATGGGCCGGGAGGCAGGGAGATCGCCGTCATGGACAGAGGGCAGGCAGGCATCGGGAGTGACGACCTTGCCGTGCTGTCCGAGCTGGAGAAAAAGGTTCTCTGGTTGGCCTCATGGACGATCCACAACGCCAATCATATCCGTGACAACAGCGACGGCCTGAAGGTCGGCGGCCATCAGGCGTCCTCGGCCTCGCTCGCCACGATCATGTCGGCGCTCTACTTCCACATCCTGCGCCCCGAGGACCGGGTCGCGGTGAAGCCGCATGCCAGCCCGATCTATCACGCAATCCAGTATCTGCTCGGCCGCCAGACACAGGAAAAGCTCGAAGCCTTCCGCGGCTACAAAGGCGCCCAGAGCTATCCCTCGCGCACCAAGGACACCGACGACGTCGACTTCTCCACGGGCTCGGTCGGCCTGGGCGTCGCGCAGACGCTGTTCTCCTCGCTGGTGCAGGACTACGTGCGCGAGCATGGCCTCGCCAAGGATCGGCCGGAGGGCCGCATGGTCGCGCTCGTCGGCGACGCGGAGATGGACGAGGGCAACATCTTCGAAGCGATGCTGGAAGGCTGGAAGCAGGGCCTGCGCAATTGCTGGTGGGTCATCGACTACAACCGCCAGAGCCTCGACGCGGTCATCCGCGAAGGCCTGTGGTCGCGCTACGAGGCTCTGTTCAAGGCATTCGGCTGGGACGTCGTCATCGTCAAGAACGGATTGCTGCAGGAGGAGGCCTTCAAGGAACCCGGCGGCGAGGCGCTACGGACCTGGATCGACAATTGCCCCAACCAGCTCTATTCGGCGCTGACGTTTCAAGGCGGAGCCGCATGGCGCAAGCGGCTGATGAACGACCTCGGCGACCAGGGGCCGGTGACCCGCCTGATCGACAAGCGCTCGGACGACGAGCTCGCCAGGTTGATGGGCAATCTCGGCGGCCATGATCTGCCGTCGCTGATCGCAGCGTTCGAGACGGCGGCTGCCAGCGACCGGCCCACCTGCTTCATCTGCTACACCATCAAGGGCTTCAACCTGCCGCTCGCGGGGCACAAGGACAACCATGCGGGTCTCATGACGCCGACGCAGATCGAATCGCTGCGCTCGGCCATGAACGTGCGGCCGGGGCACGAGTGGGACAAGTTTGAGGGGCTGACACTGCCGGCCAACCGGATGCAGGCCTATCTCGATGCCGTACCTTTCGCGGCGGGCGGCGCGCGTCGCCTCAAGGCGCGGCGTATCGAGACGCCCGAGACGCTCGACGTCGCCATCCAGCCGACGATGTCGACCCAGGCCGGCTTCGGCAATCTGCTCAACGAGCTTGCCAAGGTGAAGTCCGAGTTTGCCTCGCGCGTCGTTACAACGGCGCCGGACGTGACGGTTTCGACCAATCTCGGTCCATGGGTAAACCGGCGCGGCCTCTTCGCGCGCGAGTCGATGGCCGACACGTTCAAGAACGAGCGCATCGCCTCCATGTTCACGTGGGAATTCTCGCCCGGTGGCCAGCACATCGAGCTTGGCATCGCGGAGATGAACCTCTTCATTCTCCTGTCGGCGCTCGGCCTGTCGCATTCCATCGATGGCGAGCGGCTGTTCCCCATCGGCACGCTGTATGATCCCTTCATCGCCCGTGGCCTCGATGCCCTGAACTATGCCTGCTACCAGGATGCGCGCTTCATCGTGGTCGCCACGCCGTCCGGCATCACGCTGGCGGGAGAGGGCGGCGCGCATCAGTCCATCGGTACTCCGCTCATCGGCATGGCGCAGGACGGGCTTGCGGCGTTCGAGCCGGCCTATGTGGACGAACTGGCCGCTGTTCTTGCGTGGTCGTTCGACTATCTGCAGCGCGATGGAGATGCGGCGCCGTCCGAGCGCACCTGGCTGCGCGACGAGACGGGTGGCGCGGTCTACCTGCGTCTCTCGACGCGGCCGATCGAGCAGCCGAAGCGGGCCATGACGGCGGAGCTGCGGCAGGCCATCATTGATGGTGCCTACTGGATGCGCGAGCCGGGACCCAACTGCCAGGTGGTTGTCGCCTACACCGGGGCCGTGGCCCCCGAAGCCATCGAAGCCGTCGGCCTGATGGCCGAGGACCGGCGGGACGTCGGCCTGCTGGCGATCACCTCGGCGGACCGGCTCAATGCCGGCTGGACTGCGGCGAGCCGCGCGCGCGAGCGTGGTCGCGTGCATGCCCTCTCGCACATCGAGCGGCTGCTGGCGGGCGTGCCGTCCCACTGCGGCATCGTCACCGTGCTCGACGGGCACCCGGCGACGCTCGGCTGGCTCGGCGCTGTCGCGGGCCATCGCACCCGGCCGCTGGGCGTGGAGCATTTCGGCCAGACCGGGAGCCTGCAGGACCTCTACAAGCACCATGGCATCGACGCCAACGCCATTGTCGCGGCGGCTGCGGCCATCGCACCCGGTCGCCCCATCAAGTACCTGCGCGCCGTCGAGTAGTGTCAGAGCGGCGTGCGGCGCAGCCGCAAGGCGTTGCCGATGACGCTGACCGACGACAACGCCATCGCTGCCGCCGAGACGATCGGCGACAGCAGGATGCCCAGCACCGGATATAGGACGCCCGCGGCGATCGGCACGCCGGCCGCGTTGTAAACGAACGCGAAGAACAGGTTCTGGCGGATATTGGCCATCGTCGCTTCCGACAGGCGGCGCGCGCGAACGATTCCCGTCAGGTCGCCCTTGAGCAGCGTGATGCCGGCGCTTTCCATTGCCACGTCCGTGCCGGTTCCCATGGCGATGCCGACGTCGGCGGCCGCCAATGCTGGTGCATCGTTGACGCCGTCGCCGGCCATGGCGACGATCCGGCCTTCGTCCCGCAGCTTCCTGATCACGCGGCCCTTGTCGGCCGGCAGCACACCGGCCTGCACCTCGGAGATGCCCAGCTTGTCGGCGACCGCGCGCGCCGTGAGGACATTGTCGCCGGTCAGCATGACGACGCGGATCCCGTCCGCGGCGAGATTGTCGATCGCCTGCTTTGCCGTAGCCTTGATGGGGTCGCTGACGGCGATGGCGCCCGCCATCCGGCCGTCGATGGCGACGAGAATGGCCGATGCTCCATCCCGGCGCAGGCCGTCGGCGACCGCTGCCAGGTCGCCGGCGTCAATGCCCGCGTCGCGCAGGATGTGCAGGTTGCCGATCACCAGTTTGTGGCCGTCGACCGTGCCGGTGATCCCCTTGCCGGCCGGCGCATCGAAGTCCTGCGCTGACGGCAGCGCGAGGCCACGTTCGGCTGCCGCACGCACGATGGCCTCGCCGAGCGGATGCTGGCTTGCGCGCTCGAGCCCCGCTGCGAGCCGCAAGACGTCCTCCTCGCTCCAGCCGGCTGTCGGGTGCACGGCAATCACACGCGGTTTGCCCTCGGTCAGCGTTCCGGTCTTGTCGACGACGAGCGTATCGACCTTCTCCATCCGCTCCAGCGCTTCGGCCGAGCGGATCAGGACGCCGGCCTGTGCGCCGCGTCCGACGCCGACCATGATCGACATCGGCGTCGCAAGGCCAAGCGCGCAGGGACAGGCGATGATGAGCACGGAGACGGCGGCGACGAGGGCGAAGGCGAGGCGCGGCTCGGGGCCCCAGACGTACCAGGAGAGGAATGCGAGCACCGCGACGGCGATGACGAGCGGCACGAACCAGCCCGCGACCTGGTCCGCCAGGCGCTGAATGGGCGCGCGGCTGCGCTGTGCCTCGCTCACCATCTGGACGATCTGAGCCAGCACCGTTTCACGCCCGATCTTTTCAGCGCGCATGACGAAGCTGCCGGACTGGTTCGTCGTGCCGCCGATGACGTGTGCTCCGGCATCCTTCGCGACCGGCAGGGCCTCGCCCGTGACGAGCGCCTCGTCGATCGTGCTGCGCCCCTCGGCGATGACGCCATCCACCGGCACGTGCTCGCCCGGGCGGACGCGAAGGCTGTCGCCCACGGCGACCTGGCCGAGATCGATTTCCGTATCGCTGCCGTCGCTGTTGACGCGACGCGCCCGTTTCGGGGTGAGATCGAGCAGGGCGCGGATGGCACCGCTCGTCTGCTCGCGCGCCTTGAGCTCCAGGACCTGGCCCAGCAGCACGAGAACCGTGATGACGGCGGACGCTTCGAAATACACCGGCACCGCGCCGTCATGGGTGCGGAACGCCGGCGGAAACAGGACCGGAAAGACCGTGCCGATGATGCTGTAGACCCAAGCCACGCCGGTGCCGAGCGCGATCAGCGTGAACATGTTGAGATTGCCGCTGACGAGCGACGCCCAGCCGCGCACGAAGAACGGCCAGCCGGCCCACAGAACGACAGGAGTGGCCAGGACGAGCTGAACCCAGTTGGAGGTCTGCTGGGGCAGGACATGAATGCCGGCCAGATGGCCGCCCATTTCCAGCAGAAAGACCGGGACCGCGAGTGCCAGGCCGATCCAGAACCGGCGCGTCATGTCGACGAGCTCGGGATTGGGGCCCGCGTCAGCCGTCACGTCGACAGGTTCGAGCGCCATGCCGCAGATCGGACACGAACCGGGACCGGCCTGTCGGATCTCGGGATGCATCGGACAGGTATAGACCGTGCCCTGAGGTGCGGGCTTCTCCGGCTTGTGCAGGTAGTGCGCCGGATCGGCGATGAACTTTTCGCGACAGCGGGCGGAGCAAAAATAGAACGTTTTGCCGTCGTGATCGGCCGTGTGCTTGGCCGTGGCGACGGTGACGGTCATGCCGCAGACGGGATCGACCGCCTTGCCTTCGGCGAGCGAGGTTGAGCCCGCATTCTTGTGCGAATGGCCGTGCGTGCCTGCGCAGCAGGATTTTGCCGCGCCGCTGTCGTGCATTGTATTGCTGCTCATTGGCTGTCCGTCCGCAAGTCTACCCCCGGGGGGTATCAGAGGATTGACCAATATACCCAGCAGGGGTATAGGTCAAGCATGAACGCGGACACAAAATCGACCTGCATAAAGCGCCTGAGCCGCATCGAGGGGCAGGTGCGCGGACTGGCCCGCATGGTCGAGGACGACCGCTACTGTATCGACATCGTGACCCAGCTCTCGGCCGTGCGCGCGGCCTTGCGTCGCGTCGAGCAGGAAATTCTGCGCGATCACGTCGGGCATTGCGTGAAGCATGCGATGCAGAGCGACGATCTGGACGACCAGGCGCGCAAAATCGAGGAGCTGATGGAAGTGTTGGCGCGCGCCAACGGGTAAGCGTCAGCGCCCTTATTTTTTCGGTGCGTCCACCGGCTCGCCCAGCGACTGCATGAGGCGATTGGCCCAGCCGAACATGGCCACCGCGTTGGTGAAGTCGAGAATCTCCATGTCGGTCAACCCCTGAGCGCGCAGCGGCGCGGCGTCGGCAGGACCGATATCAGCCGGGGAGCGCGTCAGCTTCGCGGCGTAGTCGAGCAGCGCCTTGCGCCGCGGCTCGAGCTGCGCGTCGGTACCATCGACGTAAAGCTTCTGCATAACCTCCGGCATCTTGGAGAGGTCCGAGAAGCGTTTTGCGTGCACGGCCGCGCAATAGGCGCAGCCGTTGATGCGCGAGGCCACGACGGCGCCGAACTCGCGATCGGGCCGCGGCAGTCCTTTCTGTCCGAACATGATGGCATTGTAGAGCGGCGAGCGTTCGCGCAACGACTCGGGGTCGAGCGCGAGAACGAGGGAGTACGCCCCGACTGCCCGGTTCGACGGCGTGATCTTCAGAGCGCTGCGCTGCTCATCGGTCGCCGCATCGAGATCGAGCGGCTCGATCCACGGCGCCCACTCGAGCTCGCCCTTCGTGAAATCGCGGATGGGCTTGGTCATTGTGCACCTTTCAGCATGCGCAGCCCGGCGAGAACGCGGGCCTGATAGTTGACGTAGGCGACGAGTTCGGACAGCGCGACGATGGCCTGCGGCGTCAGGCCCGCGGCGGAGAGCTCGTCCAGATGGATGCGACGTGCGCTGTCAGGGTCGAGCGTCAGGCGTTCGACGTGCGCAAGGATCGCCATGCGCCGGCTGTTGGCCGGATCGGGGTTCTTTCCCGGCATGGCCGCAAGCCGCGCCTTGTAATGTGCGATGAGGACGGGGTCGCGCAGAAGCTCGGCGATGCGAAAGGCCGCGGCTGCGCGAGCGACGGGCGAAAGGCCGCCGTCGTTGCTCGGATGAAACAGCGCTGCTTCGATGCCCTGCGTGTGATGCACGACGTCGGGTCGCTCTCGCCGCAGCAGCCACAGGGGGGAGTTCGGCTCGAGATCCGCCAGGCTGTCCATCACGTCGCTGGTTGCTGAAACACTCATGATCAAGCTCCGTCCTTTCCGGCGGTCTTGCCGATGGCAAGAAAGTCGTCGGCGTTCTCGGCGACGCTGAACTCGTCGCCCGTCAGCTCCGGCGTATTGTAGGCCAGCAGCCGCGCGAAATTGCGCTCATAATCCTCCGCGAACAGGGAAGCGGCAATGCCGTCTGCGACGCGTTCGGCGCCCGCGCTGACACCCGGTATGTCGCCCGAAATGGCGCCATGGCTCGTGTAGGCGGGGAACGTGAAGCAGTGGATGCGGCCGAGCCAGGGCGCCTCGCCGGGTGTTTTTTCCAGGAATTGCAGGTCGGGGCCGAGGAACGGATCTTCCGCTTGCGCGAAGGGTCTGCCCGTTGTCGGCGTGAAGCGATCCTTCCACTTCAAGACATGAGCAGCAATCGCGGAGAGCTCCGGCCGCTTGCTCCAGTCGACGTTGAATCCCGTGGCGACGATGACAAAGTCGAAGGCGAGCAGTCCTCGATTTGTATCGATAAGCACCTTGTCACCGCTCAGCCTGGCGGACGCGGGCGCACAGTTGGTGATGAGCGAGAAGTTCTTGTGCCGCGAGCAGCGCAGCATCGAGCCGTGCGGCGGCGGGATGCCGTTCTCCTCGATGTGCTGGACGATGGACAGCCTCTGCGGAAGGCTGAGCCGATGGTAGCCCGCCCACATCCCGGGACTGCCGATGCCCATGCCGCGGTTGAAGCGGGGCATCTCGGCGCGGCGGACAAGCATGGCGACCCGGGCCGCGCCCGCTTCGAGCGCCTCGGCGGCGTTGTCGACGGCCGATGCGCCGGCCCCGATCACGGCAACGGTCTTGCCCTTCAATGCCGCAAAGTCGATCGCTTCGCTCGAATGAGCCCACCCGCGCTTGTCGAGATTGCGTATGAATTGCGGGATGAATGGTCCGCCGAGGCCGTCGCGGCCGGTCGCCAGCACCATGCACCGCGCTCCGACCTCCCGGGTACGCCCGCCGGACGCGAGCGACAGCCGCAGCGCCGTTCCGTCGCCCGTGAGGGCGGTCATTTCGGTGT
>JBFWWW010000033.1:0-15664 GCA_050245975.1 Hyphomicrobiaceae bacterium | reverse complement strand
CCGCCGAGGCCGTCGCGGCCGGTCGCCAGCACCATGCACCGCGCTCCGACCTCCCGGGTACGCCCGCCGGACGCGAGCGACAGCCGCAGCGCCGTTCCGTCGCCCGTGAGGGCGGTCATTTCGGTGTCGTTCTCGACCACCGCGCCGGTCACACGACGCAGCCAGCGCAGGTAGTCCATCCATTGCAAGCGCGGGATGCGATAGAGCTCGCGCCACGGCCCGAGCCCGAACTGCGCCTCGAACCAGGCGCGGAATGTGAAGTTTGCCATGCCCAGTGCGGGGCCGGTCAGCTCCGGCGGCGAGCGCAGCGTCTCCATGCGCGCGTAGGTGGCCCACGGCCCCTCGAAGCCGGCGGGAGACCGATCGAACAGGCGCACGTTGCGCACGCCCAGCCGTTTGAGGGCAAACGCTGTCGCCAGCGCCGACATGCCGGCGCCGATGATGGCGACGTCGAGCAGCGGGCCCCACTGCGGGTGCGTCGTCGGCTGGACCCAGTCCTTGGCGGGCGGGATGATCAGCAGCTCGAGGTCTCGGGCAATGCGAGACTCGAGCTCCGCCAAAGATTGCGGTCCCGGCTCGCGCGGAGGAAGGCCGGGGTCGGCAACACTCATCAGCGGTCGTCCTCGCCGGTATTGCCGCCGAGATAGGCATCGCGGATGCGTGGATCGTGCAGCAGCTCGCGCGCCGGGCCCGAGAGCACGATGCGGCCGGTCTGCAGGACGTAGCCATAGTTGGCAATCTGCAGGGCGAGGTGTGCGTTCTGCTCGACCATGAAAATGGTGACGCCGGTGGCGTTGACCGTGCGGATCAGCTCCAGCACGCGCTCGACGTGCAATGGTGACAGGCCCATCGTCGGCTCGTCCATGCAGATGATGCGCGGCCGGCCCATCAGCGCACGCGCCATTGCAACCATCTGCTGCTCGCCGCCCGAGAGCGTGCCGGCGAGCTGGGTCGAGCGTTCCCTGAGCCGTGGGAACTGCTCCATCATGCGCTCGTAGTCGGCGGCGATGGCACTCTTGTCGTTGCGTGTGAAGGCGCCCATGAGGATGTTCTCGCGCACCGTCATGGTGCCGAACAGGCGGCGGGCTTCCGGTACGGACCCCAGTCCGCGTCGGATGATCGCCGGCGTCGACAGTCCGGTGATCGGCTCGCCCTCGAGATAGACTGCGCCTGCCCTTGGCTTAACCAGGCCGAGGATCACCTTCATGGTTGTAGATTTGCCGCTGGCATTGCCGCCGAGCAGGCAGACGATCTGGCCGCGGCCCACCTCGACCGTGAGGCCGAAATGGACCTGGGTGGGACCGTAGAACGTGTCGACGTGGTCGATCTTAAGGACCGGCTGCGCGGAGATATCCGTCTGGCGCGGAGGCTGTTGCTCGTTCATCTGGCTCATGGTGCGCCGGCTTCTGCAGATGCGGTGCGTCGTCCGATCTCGCGATGGCCGAGGTAGGCTTCGACCACCCGCGGGTTGGTCGCGACCGCGGCAGGAAGGCCTTCGGCGATCTTGACGCCGTCATCCATGACCACGACACGATCGGACAGCTGCATGACGAGGTCGAGCTTGTGCTCGATCAGCAGGATGGTCAGTCCCGATGTTTTGAGGCTGCGGATGAACTCCATCATCTCCGTGGTTTCGGTCGGGTTCATGCCTGCCGTCGGCTCGTCGAGCAGCAACAGCCGCGGCTTGAGCGACAGGGCGCGGGCGATCTCCAGGCGGCGGCGGTTGGCGTAGGACAGGCTGAATGCGGGGTTCGCAGCGCGCGGCACCAGCCGTTCGCCAAACCTTGCCAGGATATCCATCGCCTCGCGCCGCAGCTCCTCCTCCTCCGCCTTGACAGCGGCCGGACGCACGAGCGCCAGCAGCAGCTCGATCGGCATGCCGATGATGGGCCACTGCGGGCGGACGGCCTTGAGGCGGGTATGCGCCCCGACAAGCACGTTGTCGAGTACGCTCAGGTTTCCGAAGACGCGCCCGTGCTGGAACGTTCGCGACATGCCGAGCGCGGCGAGGGCTTCCGGCTCGAGGCCCGTGATGTCCCTGCCGTCGAAGCGGACGTTGCCCGCGTCCGGCTTCTCCAATCCCGTGACGAGGTTGAACAGAGTCGTCTTGCCAGCCCCGTTGGGACCGATGACGCTGACGAACTCGTGCTCGGCGACCGACAGGTTCATCTCATTGACGGCCGTGACGCCGCCGAACCTGCGCAGGAGACCGGAGACTTCGAGAAGTGCCGCCATCGCCCCTCACATCGTCCCGAACAGCCCTTGCGGGCGGAAGCGTATCAGCAGCAGCAGGACAATACCGTAGATCAGCAGCCGGTACTCGGCGAGGACGCGGAACACTTCCGGCAGGCTGACCAGCAGCACTGCCGCGGTGATGGCGCCGATGATGTTGCCGAGACCGCCCAGGATGACCATGGTCAGCGCCAGCAGCGAGACCTGCGCGGTGAAGGTTTCGTGATTGATGTAGGAGTAGGTGTGCGCGAGCACGGCGCCGGCAACGCCGGCCGAGAACCCCGCCACGCCGAATGCCAGGCTCTTGTAGCGGTCGAGAACGATACCGTAGCTGCGCGCGGCGACATCGTCGTCGCGGATCGCGCGCAATGTGCGGCCCAGGTGCGAACCGAGCAACCGGTGCTGCAGCAGCGACAGCGCGATAAGGATGACCAGCGCGATCTCGTAGATCCAGCCGCCGCTCATGGCCTTCCATGGGCCCAGCGACAAAGGCGGTATGGCGGAAAGTCCGATCGGTCCCTGGGTAAGGCTGTCCCAGTTGAGGATGACAAGCGTGATGATCTCGCCGACGCCGAGGGTGGCGACAGTGACGTAGTGCCCCCGCAGCCGGAACGACGGGAAGATCAGCAGTGTGCCCAGCACGGCAGTGATGACGCCGGCGGCGAGGATCGCGAGCGCAACCGGGACCTTCAGATTGAGCGCCAGCAGGGCCGAGGCGTAGGCGCCAAGCGCCAGCAGCCCGGCGTGGCCGAGCGAGATTTGGCCGGCCGTGCCGGCGACCAGCGTCAGGCTGACGGCCGCGATGGCGAACAGCCAGCCGATGCCGAGCGTCTGCAGGATGTAACCGTTGCTGATGACGAGCGGCAGCGCGAGCGCCGCGAGCGTCACGGCAATGACGAGAGGTGCCGGCACCATCAATGGCGCGCTCGGCGCTATGAACGTGCCGGTCAGCGGCTCCGGCGGAAGTCCGCGCCGCCGGTTGAAGATGCCGTTCGGCTTGAGCACCAGGATCAGCAGCATCACCACGAACGCGAACAGGTTGCGGTAGCTGGCGCCGAAGGCGGCGATGCCGTAGCTCTCGATCAGCCCGAGGAGAATGCTGCCGGCGATGGCGCCCGGCACGTTGCCCATCCCGCCGATGAGCGTCGCGATGATGCCTTTCAGCCCGGCCTGGTAGCCCATGTTGGGATCGATGGTGTTGTAGTACATGCCCACCAGGAGGCCGCTGACGCCGCCGAGCGCGGCGGCAATCGCAAAGACCACGCTGTTCACGCGATTGACGTCGACGCCGCACTGCTGCGCCGCGTCACGGTCGAGCGCGGTGGCGCGCACCGCCCACCCGAGCTTGGTGAACCGCAGGAAGACATACAAAATCAAGGCGCTGAAGATGCCGATGGCGGCGATGAGAATGTCGAGCGCGCCGATCGTGCCGCCGGCGATATGGATGCGCCAGTCCGGCAGCTGGCTCGGTACCGCGCGCGGATCAGGCGTGAAGATGAGCTGGAAGACCTGGTCGAGTACCAGCGCGATGCCGATGGTCGACAGCAGCGGTGCGATGCGCGGCGAGCTCTGCAGCGGTCGCAGCCCGACACGCTCGATCAGCATGCCGAGCAGTCCGCAACCGACCACGACGACCAGGAGCGTAACCGGGAGGGGCGTTCCGAAACGGGTGATCGAGAACCACCCGATATAGGCCCCGACCATATAAATGGAGCCGTGGGCGAAATTGATCAGATGCGAGACGCCATAGATCAGCGCCAGGCCGACTGCGAGCAGCGCATAGATGTTGCCGACGACCAGCCCGTTGATGGTGTGGTCGATCAACGAGTGAAGGGGGAGTGGACTGCTCAAAGCAGGCTCTCCCCCTGGTCGCTCGCAGCAACGTCCCGCACCGCTTCCGGAATCACGCCTTGCCGTCCCAGGCGACCCACTTGCCGTTCTTCACCATGATGCGGCTGGTGTGGGGATTGGCGACGCGGCGCGTGGCGGTGTCGAAGGTCACCGCGCCGTAGACCACGCTCGGCACGTCCTTGATCTTGCCGAGGCCGTCCTTGACGTTCTGCCGCGACGTTCCGAACTGTCGCATCACCTCTGCGAGCAGGATGAAGGTGTCGTAGGCGCGGCCGTTGTAGGCGTCCGGCTGGGCGCCGAATTTGGCGACGAAGTTTTTGACGAACTTTTGCACCACCGGGCGTGGATCGTCCGGGAAGAACGGCACGGTGGTCATGACGCCATTTGCGGCCTCGCCGGCGATTTCCAGGAACTTCGGCGAGTAGATCGACCCGCTGGCAATGATGGGTTGCTTGAGGTCGGCGTTGTGGATCTGTCGCGCAAGCTGCGCCCCGTCGGGGTAGTAGGAGATCAGCGCGATGCTGTCGGGGTTGGCGTCGCGCAGGCGCACAATGGCGGAGCGGAAATCCTTCTCGTCGGCGAGATAGCCTTCTGCGGCAACGACCTCGCCGCCGTCCTTCTTGACGGCCTCGGCGAGCAGGTCCTTGGCGGTACGACCCCAGTCGCTGTTGATGAACATGGCGCCGATGCGCTTGAGGCCCAGATCCTTGGCGAAATGCGCCAGCAGCGGCATCTCGTCCTTCTGGTTGACGGCATTGCTCCAGATGTAATCGCCGCCTTCCGTGAACTTGGGATGCGAGTTGGTGAAGCCGAACTGAACGAGACCGGCCGACTGGTAGATCGGCGAGGCGGCCATCGAGGCCGCGCTGGAGAAATCGCCGACTTCAACGACGATGCGGCTGTCGGCGACGTACTTGCGTGCAATGTTCACCGTCTGGCGGGCGTCGGACTGGCTGTCCTCGAATTCGTAGGCCAGAGGCCGGCCCTTGATCGCGCCGGAGGCGTTGATCTCATCGACCGCGAGATCGAAACCCTTCTTCCACTGTGCGCCATACTGCGCGTACTGCCCGGTCAGAGGTCCGCTGACGCCGATATAGACGGCATCCTTGGCGCCCTGGGCCCAGGCTGTTCGCGCCAGGATGCCGGGCGTTGCAATTGCGCCGAGCGCAAGCCGGCTGGAGTGGCGAAGAAATCCGCGTCGTGACCAAACAGGCATGGGCAACCTCGATGAGAGTGCTGGCGCCGACCGGGCGCCGGTGGGGTGCCGCAAGGGCAGACCTACAATGACGCGCTGCGAAACGTGCCGTCAACCGAAGACCTCGCGCGGCATCCCCTGGAGTAGGAAGACAGTCTTGCGCTCCGGGCCCCCTGCCACCCTGCGCGATCGGAATGGGACAGTTGCCGGAATGGCGGCATGGAAAAACCCCTGCCGCATGGCTGTGCAAACGGCGAATGAACCGTCATGTCCGGCGCCGTCAGACAGACTGAGGATTTCGGGAGAGCCTCGGGAATATGATAGTCTGCCGCGCTAACGACGACGGGGCTTTCCATGAGCGACATGGCTCATAGCGGCGACGATCACAGGCTCGATCCTCTTATCTGCGATCTGGTGGAATGGGTTGCGCGCGAGCCGCGGCCCTATGAGGAAGTCATGGACGCCTGGCGTACGTCCTGTCCCCGGCTGACGGTCTGGGAGGAGGCAACGGACCGAGGCCTGCTCGTGCGTGAATCGCGATTGGGCGGCATCGTCGTCTGCGCCACCCCGGCCGGTCGCGCATTCGTCCGCGACCGGCGCGGTGCCAGAGCAACTTAGCGGCTAGCGCTTCATGCATTCGCGGGTGCGGCCTGCGGGCGAGAGGCTAGTTGGCGGCGCGCGCCTTGCCTTGCAGGACCGGATCGATCTCCTCGCGATCCTTGCGGCCGGAAAATCGCTCTGCAAGTGCCAGGAATTCGCCGACTATGCCGCGCCGGAACAGCATCACCGTGACGACGAAGATGCAGCCCTGGATCACGAGGACCCATTCTCCGAAGCCGGAGAGGTAGTTCTGCATCGAGACGATCATGCCGGCGCCAACGATTGGCCCGAAGACGGTACCCATCCCGCCGACCAGCGTCATCAGGACGACCTCGCCCGACATCTGCCACGTCACGTCGGTGAGCGAGGCGAGCTGGAATACGATCGCCTTGGTTGCGCCGGCGAGACCGGCAAGGGTCGCCGAGAGGATGAACGCGATCAGCTTGAAGCGATCGACCGCATACCCGAGCGAGACGGCGCGTGGCTCGTTTTCCCGGATCGCCTTCAGGACCTGGCCGAACGGAGAGTGGATCGTTCGGTAGATAATGAGGAAGCCGATGGCGAAGATGGCGAGCACGACATAGTAGAGGTGGATGTCGCTCGAGACATCGAAGATGCCGAACAGTGACCCGCGCGGGATGGCCTGGATACCGTCCTCGCCGCCCGTGAACTTGGCCTGTACGCACAGGAAGAAGATCATTTGCGCCAGCGCCAGCGTCACCATCGCGAAATAGATGCCCTGGCGGCGGATGCAGATCAGGCCGACCAGCAACCCGAGGATTGCGGCGACGGCGGTGCCGCCGAGGATGGCGATCTCCGGCGTCAGTGGCGGCAGGGGGATCACAAGCCACTTCCAGCCCAGTCCTGGAAAGCCGAACGGGAGCTGGATGGTGCCGACCTTGGCGAGGTGTCCCGTGACATAGGCGGCGAAGCCGAAGAACATCGCGTGGCCGAACGACAGCAGCCCGACATAGCCGATCAGCAGATTGAAGGCGCAGGCGAACAGCGCGAAGCACAGCACCTTCATCAGGAAGACGGGATAGATCGCGAGCGGGGCGATGGCGAGCGCCACCAAAAGAAGGGCAAATAGCGGCAGATCGTAGCGTTTGGCTCGGCCTTGCATCGGATCGTTGCTCACTTCGGTGTCCCGAACAGTCCTTGCGGCTTCATCATGAGCACGATGGCCATGATGACGAAGATAACGGTGTTGGAGGCCTCCGGGTAGAAGACCTTGGTGAAGCCTTCAATCACGCCGAGCACGAAGCCTGTCAGGATCGACCCCATGATGGAGCCCATGCCGCCGATCACGACGACCGCGAACACGATGATGATCAGGTTCGATCCCATGACCGGGTTCACCGCGTAAATGGGAGCCGCTAACACGCCGGCGAGTGCTGCCAGCCCGACGCCGAACCCGTAAGTCAGCGTGATCATGCGCGGCACGTTGATGCCGAAGGCCTGGACGAGATCGGGCCGCTCGGTGGCGGCGCGAAGGTAGGCCCCGAGCTTCGTCTTTTCGATCATGAACCATGTGCCAAGGCACACCACCAGCGAGGCCACAACGACCCAGCCGCGATACCACGGCAGGAACATGAACCCGAGGTTGGTGCCGCCGGGAATGGGATTGGCGTAGGGCAGGCCGGACGAGCCGAACTGGCGCCGGAACAGGCCCTCGATGATCAGCGCGAGCCCGAACGTCAGCAGCAGGCCGTAAAGATGATCGAGGTGGTACAGGCGCGAAATAAACAGACGCTCGATGAGGATGCCGAACAGGCCGATGATGATTGGGACAAGGACCAGGGCTCCCCAGTAGGGGATGCCAAGAAAGTGCAGCAGCATGTAGGCGCAGAACGCACCCATCATGTACTGGGCGCCATGCGTGAAATTGATCACGTTCATGAGGCCGAAAATGACGGCCAGTCCCAGCGACATCATCGCATAGAACGCGCCGTTGATCAGTCCGAGAAGGAGCTGACCGAAGAGGGCCTGCGGCGGAACACCCAGAAGCTCGAAGATCATCGGCCGACTCTGCGCAAGGTGGGCAGCCGAGCCGGCACTGCGCCGGCTCGGCCTATGGCTTGCTACTTCACCAGCGGGCAGCCGCCGTCCTTGAGCGGACGGAAGGCTTCAGCGGCCGGAATGGTGGCGCGCACCTTCAGGTAGTCCCAAGGATACTTGCTCTCTTCGGGCTTCTTCACCTCGAAGAGGTACATGTCGTGCACCTTGCGGCCGTCCTGGCGGATCGAGCCTTTGCCGAACAGCTTGTCGTCCGTGGGCATCGATTTCATCTTGGCGATAACGGCGGCACCGTCGCCGTCAGCCTTCATCTCGTGAACCGCCTTGAGATAGTGGATGACGGCGGAGTAGATGCCGGCCTGCACCATCGTCGGCATGTTGCCCTTGTTGGCCGCTGCAAATTCCTTCGCAAAGGCGCGGTTGTTGTCGTTGGCGTCCCAGTACCAGGCGCCGGTGAAGATCAGCCCCTGCGCGATCTTCAGGCCGAGAGCATGCACGTCCGTAACAAAGACAAGCAGGCCGGCAAGGTTCTGTCCGCCCTGGACGATGCCGAATTCGGAAGCCTGCTTGATCGAGTTGATCGTATCGCCGCCGGCATTGGCAAGGCCGATGATCTTGGCCTTTGAGGACTGGGCCTGCAGCAGGTAGGACGAGAAATCCTGGCCGGGGAACGGCGTGCGCACCGCGCCCAGAACCTTGCCGCCGGACTTCTCCACGACTGCGGCCGTGTCGCGCTCGAGGGCATGGCCGAAGGCGTAGTCCGCAGTCAGGAAGAACCAGGTGTCGCCGCCGGTCTTGACGATCGCATTGCCCGTGCCGTTGGCAAGCGCCCAGGTGTCATAGGTCCAGTGGATCGTATTCGGCGAGCAGGCTTTGCCCGTCAGATCGGACGAGGCAGCGCCCGAGTTCAGGAAGACCTTGTTCTTCTCTTTGGTGATGGTGTTGATCGCAAGCGCGACAGACGAGGTGGGGACATCGACGATCGCATCGACCTTGTCGACGTCATACCACTGACGGGCGATGTTGGAGCCGACGTCGGGCTTGTTCTGGTGGTCGGCAAAGATGACCTCGATTTTCTCGCACTTGGTCGTCTTGCAGAAGTCCTCGACCGCCTTCTTCGCAGCCCAGACGCCACCGGGACCGGACACGTCCGCGTAGAGGCCGGACTGGTCGTTCATGACGCCGATCTTGATGACGCCGTCCGTAATCTGGGCGGACGCGGCTCCAGCGCCGACGCACAACGCGACGGCCGCTGCCAGAGCAGATTTCACAACTGATTGCATCGGGCATTTCCTCCTTATGAAACTCAAACGCCAAGATAGGTCTGAAGCTTTGCTTTGTTCGCTTCGAGCGACGCATTGGGGATCATGTCGATCACTCGACCGTGCTCGACAACATAGTGGCGGTCGGCAACCGTCGCCGCGAAGTGGAAATTCTGCTCAACCAGAAGAATGGTAAACCCCTGCTCGCGCAGCATGCGGATGGTGTTGCCGATCTGCTGAACGATGACGGGAGCCAGCCCTTCCGTCGGTTCGTCCAGAAGGAGGAACCGTGCGCCTGTGCGCAGGATGCGTGCGATGGCGAGCATCTGCTGCTCGCCGCCCGACAGCTTTGTGCCTTGGCTCGACGAGCGCTCCTTCAGGTTCGGAAACAGGCGGTAGATGTCCTCGATCGAGAGACCGCCCTCCGTGGTTATCTTCGGCGGCAATGTCAGGTTTTCCCAGACATTGAGGCTGGCGAAGATGCCGCGCTCCTCGGGACAGTAGGCAATACCGCGGCGCGCGATGCGGTTGGCCTTGAGGTTGATCAGCTCCTTGCCGTCGAAGACGATCGATCCCTTGCGATTGTCGAGAAGGCCCATGACGGCCTTCATCGTCGTCGTCTTGCCGGCGCCGTTGCGGCCGAGCAACGTTGCCACCTCGCCGGGCCGGACGTCGAACGTCATGCCGTGCAGGATGTGGCTTTCGCCATACCAGCCGTGAACGTCGCGGACCGAAAGCTGAGGCTCAGGCATGTCCGGTCCCCATGTAGGCTTCCACGACCCGCGGGTCCCTGGAGACGGTGGCATAGTTTCCTTCGGCCAGCACTTCGCCGCGCGCGAGCACCGTGATCTGATCGGACAGGTCTGCGACCACGGACAGGTTGTGCTCGACCATCAGCACGGTGCGGTTCCTCGACACTTCGCGGATGAGCGCCGAGGTTCGCTTGATGTCCTCGACGCCCATTCCCGCCATCGGCTCGTCGAGCAGAAGCATCTCGGGATCGAGCGCCAGTGTCGTCGCGATCTCGAGAGCGCGCTTGCGGCCGTAGGGAAGCTCGACGGCCAGCCGGTTGGCGAAGTCCCTGACGCCCACGGCATCGAGCAGTTCGCCGGCCCGGTCGTCGAGAATTTCGACCGACGCTTCCGGTCTCCAGAAGTGATAGGAGGTCCCGAGCGCGCGCTGCAGGGCGACGCGGACATTTTCGAGCACGGTCAAGTGCGGGAACACGGCGGAAATCTGAAACGATCTCACGAGGCCGAGCCGTGCCACCGCATAGGGGCGGGCGCTCGTGATGTCGCGCCCGTTGTAGACGATCCGGCCATGTGTTGGCTGGAGGAACTTGGTGATGAGATTGAAGCAGGTGGTCTTGCCGGCGCCGTTGGGGCCGATCAGCGCATGGATGCTGCCGCGCCGAACGCGGAGATCGACATTCCTGACGGCGGTAAAGCCGGCAAACTCCTTGGTAAGACCGCTGGTCTGCAGAATGTACTCACTATCCATGCGCCGCCGGATCCGGGCCAAAGGTGAATTGGTCGTCAGGTTCTCTTTTCGACTGTTCTGAGCGTAAGATCAAGCGGTCACAGCTCCGCAATCCAAATGTGACATTTGGCACGGGGATTCGCTTGTATACGCGCGTCCCGGATATTCTCGGTAACGTCCGTCAAGGCGATCTGCCGCGCCAGGTCGGACCGAGGGGTGCCAAGACGCGCGACGGAATGCCCGCGCCGGCCCGTTCCCCGACTGGATGCGCGGAGCCTCCCAATGCCGACACATGACGCCGCTATCGCTGTCAGCCGCTTTGGCCTGGGTGCGCGACCCGGGGACGTGGCCCGGATTTCCCACGACCCACGCGGCTACCTGCTCGCCAGTCTGGAGCCTGCGCGAGCGCTTCTGGCCAATACGGACGACCTGCGGCCGAGCAACGAGATTTTTGCCGAGGCCATGGAAGCGCAGCGGGAGGTCCGGAAAGCACGCGAGATGGCGGCCGCGGCCGGTGTCACCCCGCAGGGCGGGGCCGCTCCACCCACCAAGTCCGACCGCATTGCGCCGGCGGCCAAGGATGCGCCGGGGCCTCAGGCAGAAAAGTCCACCAAGGCCGGCGAACCTGCGATCAAGCCCGGCCGTATACGTCGCGAGGCCTTTCGAGCCGATGCGGCAGCACGGTTTCAGCGCGCGACCACGACCGACGATGCCTTCATCGAGCGCCTGGTGATGTTCTGGTCGAACCACTTTTGTGTTTCGGTGACCAAGGCGCCCGTTCGCGGTATTGCCGGCGCGTTCGAGCGCGAGGCTATCCGCCCTCATGTTCTCGGCCGGTTCGGCGACATGCTGAAGGCCGTCGAGCAGCATCCCGCGATGCTCGTCTATCTCGACAATCAGGTTTCGATCGGTCCGGACTCTCGCGCCGGCATGAATCGCAAGCGCGGCCTCAACGAAAATCTCGCACGCGAGATTCTTGAGCTGCATACGCTCGGCGTCGATGGCGGCTACACGCAAGCCGATGTGACGGAATTTGCCCGCGTGCTGACCGGGTGGACGGTGGCGGGACTCAACCAGCAGCGCGAAGACCCCGGGCGCTTCATGTTCGCGCCCATGCGCCATGAACCCGGCGAGCGCACGGTGGCGGGGCGCCGATACAGTGATCGTGGCGTTGAAACGGGCGAGGCCGTGCTCGCCGATATGGCCCGCCGTCCGGAGACGGCGCGCCATATCGCTGCGAAATTTGCGCGCCATTTTCTCGGGGACGATCCACCGGCGGCCGTCGTGACGCGCCTCGAGACTTCGTTCCGCAGCACGGATGGGGACCTGCGCGCGCTGGCACGGACGCTGATCGAGGCGCCCGAATCCTGGCAGGCGACGGCACGCGTGGCCCTGCCGCCCTACGACTTCCTCATCGCCGTCGTGCGCGGCTGCGGCATCCGCCTCGCTGACGGTGAAACCCTGCGACTGTGTGCTGCGCTGGGGCAACCGCTTTGGCAGCCGCCTTCGCCCAAGGGCTGGCCGGACGGCAATGACGCCTGGACGTCGCCTGCGGCAGTGCGCGAACGGCTCAGGGTATCGGAGATGGCGGCGCGCCGTGTCGACGCGACGGCTGACCCGCGTGCGCTGGCGGACGACCTGCTGGGCGAGCGGCTCGGTGGGGACACGCGAAGCGCCGTCGCTCGTGCGGAGACCCGAGCACAGGGTTTCGAGCTGCTGGTAATGAGCCCCGAATTTCAGCGGAGATAAGCCATGTCCTGCTGCGAAGATCAGATGCTGACCCGACGCGCACTGCTGGCTGGCGGTGCCGTGAGCCTGGCCATGTGGGGCTTCCTGCCGCGCATCGCATCGGCGGCCGGAACACGCGATCCGCGCCTTCTCGTGGTCGTTTTGCGCGGCGGCCTCGATGGGCTGTCTCTGGCCGCCCCCGCCGGCGATCCGGACTACCAGCGGCTGCGACCGGGGCTCGCGCTGACTGCGGATGGCTCAGGAGCCGGATTGCCGCTCGACGGATTCTTCATCCTCAATCCCAACATGCCGTTCCTGCACGGGCTCTATCTCAAGAAGGAAGCGCTCGTCATCCACGCGGTGCATTCGCCCTATCGCGGCCGCTCGCATTTCGACGGCCAGGATGTTCTGGAGAGCGGCCTTCCCGGCACCGGGCGTATCGAGGATGGTTGGCTCAACCGTGCCCTCGCTCGGCTGCCTGATAGCGGCCGTGTGCGACCCAACGGGCTTGCCATCGGCGCGACGGTGCCGCTGGTCATGCGCGGCAAGGCGCCCGTTCTCTCCTGGATTCCGAAAGTGAACGCGCTGCCGCTGCGCGACCAGACGCTGGCGCGCCTGCTCGATCTCTATCAGCACACGGACCCCGCGCTGGCTGCCGCATTGTCCGAAGGTATGACGCTCAATAGCGTCGATCCCGCCGCGGCGGCCGGAGCAGGCGCCAAAGCCCAGCCGATGCGCGTCTTCACCGAGGCCGCGCAGGCGGCGGCGAAGCTCCTCTCGTCCGCTGACGGACCGCGCGTCGGCGCGTTGAGCTACGACGGTTGGGACACGCACGCCAACGAAGGCGTCGTGGCCGGGCAGCTCGCCAATCGCCTCGGCGGTCTCGATGCAGCCATCCGTGAGTTCCGCGATGGCATGGGCGCGGCCTGGGGCGAGACGGCGGTTCTGGTCGTCACGGAGTTCGGCCGCACCGCGCGGGTCAATGGCACCAGCGGGACCGACCATGGCATGGCAACAGTTGCCCTGCTGCTCGGCGGCGCAGTCCGGGGCGGACACGTGCTGGCCGACTGGCCGGGCCTTGCGGATGCCAAGCTCTACGAAGGTCGCGATGTCGCGCCGACGCGCGATCTGCGCAGCATCGCCAAAGGCGTCCTGCGGGACCACCTGGGCATACCCGATGGCGCCTTGACGACGGGCATTTTCCCGGACAGTGCCGGGGCCCGGCCGCAGTCCGATCTCCTCACGTAGCCGGCCGAACACATCCGCCTACCCGATCGTGGATGGATAAGGGGTCCCCGGAGCCGGCCGCCAATACGTCTTGGCGGCCGCGCGGGATCACGGGTATGACGATGCGTGACGCGGTCGCAACGTCGGTCACCCAAGTCTTGCGAGGAGCCCATGACACAGCCGCCGAACCACGCCGAGATTCGTGAGGCCGTCGCCAGGCTCTGCGCCGAGTTTCCCGGGGAATACTGGCGCAAGCTCGATCGCGAGATGGCCTATCCGACAGAGTTCGTTGCGGCACTGACGCGCAGCGGCTTTCTCTCGGCCCTGATCCCCGAAGAGTATGGCGGCGCCGGTTTGACGCTGTCGGCAGCTGCCGTGATCATGGAGGAGATCCAGCGCAACGGCTGCAATGGCGCTGCGTGCCACGCGCAGATGTATGTGATGGGCACCGTGCTGCGGCATGGGTCCGACGAGCAGAAGCGCCGGTACCTGCCGAAAATCGCGTCGGGCGAGCTGCGCCTGCAGGCATTCGGCGTAACGGAGCCCACGAGCGGTACCGACACCACGGCGCTTCGCACCACGGCCCGGCGCGAGGGCAACGAGTATGTCGTCAACGGCCAGAAGATCTGGACGAGCCGCGCCGCGCAATCCGATCTCATGTTGCTTCTCGCCCGCACCACGCCGCGTGATCAGGTCGCCAAGCGCACGGACGGGCTCTCGGTCTTCATCCTCGACATGCGCGAGGCGCTGAAGGCCGGGCTTACGATCCGCCCGATACGCACCATGATGAACCACGCGACGACCGAGGTTTTCTTCGACAATGTCCGCGTACCGGCCGGAAATCTCATCGGCGAGGAGGGAAAGGGCTTCCGCTATATCCTCTCGGGCATGAATGCGGAGCGCATCCTGATCGCGTCCGAATGCATCGGCGATGCGAAGTGGCTGATCGAGAAGGCGGCGGCCTATGCCAAGGAGCGTCGGGTCTTCGGGCGGCCGATCGGCCAGAACCAGGGCATTCAGTTCCCCATTGCCAGGGCCTACGCCAACATGCGCGCCGCCGAGCTGATGGTGCGTGAGGCGATCCGCCTGTACGAGGCCGGCGAGAACCCCGGCGCGGAAGCCAACATGGCGAAGCTGCTCGCCGCCGATGCCTCCAACGAGGCTGCCAACGCCGCGATCCAGACCCATGGCGGGTTCGGTTTTGCGGAAGAATACGACGTCGAGCGCAAGTTTCGCGAGACCCGGCTCTATCAGGTGGCACCGATCTCGACCAATCTGATCCTGTCCTATCTTGCAGAGCATGTGCTCGGCATGCCCAGGTCTTATTAGCCAGTGGACATTTAACCGGGAGCCTCGCATGCGCCTCGACGCGATACCTGCCGGTCTCGACCCGCCAAACGATGTCAACGTCGTCATCGAGGTTCCGATCGGCGGCGAGCCGATCAAGTACGAACTCGACAAGCTGTCGGGCGCTCTGGTGGTCGATCGGTTTCTCTATACGCCGATGCGGTATCCGGGAAACTACGGCTTCGTTCCGCACACCCTGTCCGAGGACGGCGATCCCATCGACGTCGTCGTTGCGAATACGCGACCCATCGTACCGGGTGCGATCATCAATGTTCGTCCTGTCGGCGTCCTCAAAATGGAGGATGACGGGGGCGGCGACGAGAAGATCGTCGCGGTGCCGGCGACGAAGCTGACGCAGAGATACAGTCACGTCTCCAACTACACCGATCTGCCCGACATTCTCTGCCGGCAGATCGAGCACTTCTTCTCCCACTACAAGGATCTCGAGCCGGGAAAATGGGTGAAGCTGCTCGGCTGGGGCAGCGCCGACGAGGCACGCGACCTGATCCGCGCCGCAATGGATCGCGCTCAAGCGGGCACAAAATCTTGATGCGCCCATCTCGATGCACCCGAGGTCTCAGCGCCTGGTTGCCTGATTGCGTGATCGGCCCGTGGTCGGCGCGGGCGGCCGCGCCTTCCAGCGCCCGGTCCGCATCATCTCGGTCGTAAGCGCCCTGATTTCCGTCATCAGCAGGCGTGCGGCCATCGTCAACGGCTTGTGAAATGT
>JBFWWW010000032.1:0-26794 GCA_050245975.1 Hyphomicrobiaceae bacterium | reverse complement strand
TCGCCACCCGATCCGATGTATTCTCTATGCAGAATTGAATTCCCATTAGAAGATACATCGGGGACGGCACAGCGTGTCAAGAAGCGAGATGCCCGGCAGCGGTCAGGCTGCCTCGGAGAAGGTTCCTGCACTGACGAAGGCGCTCGCGATCATTCGCTTCATCAACGGCTCCCCGCCGAGCGGCGCGTCCCTGCACGAGACGGCCACCGCGCTCGGGATGACCAAGAGCCACTGCCACAACATCCTCAAGACGCTGACGCACGAAGGCTGGCTGTCCTACGACGTCATGCGCCGGAGCTACGCGCTGGCCCCGCGCCTGCTGGCCGACGTGTCCCGCCTGCTCTCCCGCGGCACCCCCACCGCCCTGGCCCACGACGAAATGGCCAAGCTGTCGCGGGCGATCGATACCCCCTGCGTCCTGACGCGCGTCGAGAAGGACGGCAGCTTCGTCGCCGTGGATTCCGTCGAGGAGAATTCCGAGCTTCTGGTTTCCGTCCCCGTCGGTCACCGGTTCCCGCCCGACGCGCCGGCGCAGATGCGCGTGCGTCTGGCCTGGATGCCGGAGGAGCAGCGCAAGATCGAGCTCGCGCGCTGGCAGCCGCGCTCCTACACGAAAACGACCATCGTGCGCAAAAAGCAGGTGCTCGCCGAAATCGAGGCGACGCGCCGTCGCGGCTATTCGATCAGCTGGGCCGAGTTCACGCCCGGCGTCATGACGCTGGCCGTACCGATCTTCGATGCGTTCGGCCGCGTGCAGATGATTTTGCAGTGCCCGGGCCTGATCGACAAGGTTTCGCGCAACGAAGCCAAGATGGCGGAAGCCATCCTGCGCACCGGCGAACGCCTGAACGCCATCATCGGCGGCTCGTCCGAAACGCCCTCCGACATCCGCATCGCGCTGTCCTGACGGCCCGTCTGCACGCGCAAGCTGCAGCGCGCACAATCTTTGCCCTTGACAGAAACGGCGCGCGGGCTGGTATCCTGTCTAAGAGCAGAATGACGTTCTACATATAGAACGTAGCGGGAGGGGCAATGGCACGCAAGCTTGTGGATCTCAGTCGGCAGATCACGCACATGATGCCGGTGGCCAATCCCCACATCAATCAGGTGCCCGCCTTCTGGGATCGCATGACGCATGAGACCTCGAAGGGGCAGTGGAAGAACGCGGACATCTCGTTTCACATCCGCGACTTCCTGATCGGCGAGCACGTCGGCACCCATGTCGACGCGCTGTGCCACTACGATCCGACGCCGGGCGCGCCCTGCCTCGACAAGCTGCCGCTCGACATGTTCGTCACCGATGCGGTCTGCGTCGACGTCTCGCACGTGAAGCCGGGCGGCTTCATCACGCGCGACGACCTGCGCGCCGCCGTCGACAAGGCGGGACTGACCGTCAAGCGCGGCGACACCTTCCTTTACTGGCAGGACTACTATTCGCGTCAGGACCAGCCCAACTGGCTGCACGAGTTCGCCGGCCTCGACTGGGACGCGGCGCAGTGGCTCGCCGATCAGGGCGTCGTCAACATCGGCTGCGAGTGCGCCAGCATCGACAGCTCGTCGGCCATGCCGCTCGATGCCAATCCCGCTTTTCCCGCCCACCGCACCTGCCGCGATCGCGGCGTTCTCAACACGGAGAACCTCGCCCACCTCGATGAGGTCGCCGGCCGCCGCTTCCTCTATATCGGGCTCCCGCTGCGGCTCGTCGGCGGCACCGGATGTCCGATCCGTGCCGTCGCCATGTTCGACGCCTGACCATGTTCCAGCTCGTCCTCAGCGGCGTGGCGCTCGGCTGCATCTACAGCCTGGTCGCGCTCGGCTATCACATCACCTTCACCACGAGCCGCACGCTGAATTTCGCCCAGGGCTCGGCCATGATGCTGGGCGCGGTGGCGACGCTGATCCTGACCGTCGACTACGGCCTGCCGATGATCGCGGCGGCGGCCATCGCCATCCTTATGCTCGCGCTCTTCGGCCTCGTCCTGGAGCGCGTGGCGGTCCGGCCGTTCGTCGGCCGCGGATCGATGGCCTGGGTGATGAGCACGCTGGCCGTCGGCATCATCGTCGAGAACATCGCGCTCCTGGTGCTCGGCAAGTCGCCGCGCGGACTGCCCAACGCGCTCGCCGAAAATCCCGTCACGGTGTTCGGCGCGGGCCTTTATCCGCTTGAGCTTCTGATCCCGGTCGTCGTCGTTGCCGTCTCGCTCGCCGCGCGCACGTTCTACCGCCGCTCCATGCAGGGCCGCGCCCTGCGCGCCACGGCCTATGACCGCGAGGCCTCGCTGGCGGTCGGCATCAATGTCGACCGCATGATCGGCCTGTCCTACGCCATCAGCGGCATGCTCGCGGCCATCGGCGGCGTCCTGATCGGCCCGCTGATCGGCGTCAGCAGCCACATGGGCTTTCTCATCGGCCTCAAGGCGTTCGCCGTCGCCATCATCGGCGGGCTCGACCATCCCGTCGGCATCGTCATCGCGAGCCTCGTCTACGGCATCACGGAGAACCTCGTCGGCGGCTACTTCGGCTCCTCCGCCAAGGAGATCTTCGGCTTCAGCCTGGTCATCGCCGTGCTCTACGTGCGGCCTGCCGGATTGTTCGGGCGCACGACGTTGCGGCGGGTCTGAGGATGAGCATCAGGCAACATCGGCTTGTCACGCTTGTCGCCTGCCTCGCGGCCATCGGCGCCGCGCTGGTCGTGCCGCACCTCGTGGGCCGCTACTACACCCAGATGATGGCGCTCGCCGGCATCTATGCCGTCGTCGCCCATGGCCTGAACCTGCTCGTCGGCTACACGGGGCAGACCTCGCTCGGCCACGCCGGCTTCTACGCAATCGGCGCCTATACCGGCGCGCTTCTCGCCACCAAGCTCGGGCTCGGCTTCTGGAGCGCCTTTCCGTTTTCGATGCTGGTGGCGGCCGCCGCCGGGTTCTTCATCGCGCTGCCCTCCCTCAAGCTCGATGGCCCCTACCTGGCGATGGTCACGATCGCATTCGGCATCATCGTCAGCAGCGTGCTGATCGAATGGTCGGACCTCACCGGCGGCACGCAGGGCGTCCTGAACATCCCGCGCCCCTCGGTCGCCGGCGTGCGCGTCTCGCCGGAATACCTGTTCGCGCTCATCATCGGCGCCCTCGTCCTGACGACGCTGCTGTTGCGCAATCTCATCCGCTCGCCGTGGGGGCGGGCCTTCGTGGCGGTGCGCGAAAATCCCATCGCCGCCCAGGCCGTCGGGCTCGACACGCGCGCGATCAAGACCGTCGCCTTCACCATCAGCGCGGCGCTCGCCGGTGCCGGCGGCCACCTGTTCTCGTTCTTCCAGGGCTTCATCAGCCCCGAGGCCTTCGAGTTCGACGCCTCGATCTTCTTCCTGACGGCCGTCCTGTTCGGAGGCGCCGGCACGCTGTTCGGTCCCATCGTCGGCGCGCCGGTGATGGTCTTCCTGCCGGAGATGCTGCAGCAGTTCGTCGACTACCGGCTGATCGTCTACGGATCGCTGATCGTGGCCTGCCTCTACGCCCTGCCGCTGGGCGTGGTCGGCACTCTGTCGCGCCGCAAGACCGCGCTGCCGGACCTGCCTGCGCCGCCGCTCGATCCCGCGTCGCTGGAAGCCGTCTCGCCGCCCCGCAAGACCGCAACCGGCACGGGACCGCTGCTGTCGCTGCGCGACATCCACATGAACTTCGGCGGCGTGCGCGCGCTCAACGGCATCGGCTTCGACATCGCGCCCGGCGCGGTCCATGCCCTGATCGGACCCAACGGCGCCGGCAAGACCGTGCTGCTCAACGTCGTCTCGGGCATCTACCGGCCCAGCAGCGGCGACGTCCGGTTCGACGACCGGATGATCGGCGGCCTGCCGCCGCATCGCATCACGCAGCTCGGAATTGCGCGGACGTTCCAGACCGCACAGCTCTTCGGCGCCATGACGGTGCTGCAGAACGTGATGACCGGCTTCCCCCGTCAGATCCGCCGCCGTCTTCTCGACAGCATCCTCTCGACGCCCCGGATCGCGCGCGAGGAAGCCATGCGCCGGGCGAAGGCGATGGATCTTCTCGCCTTCGTCGGCTACCCCGGCGATCACGGCACGCTGGCCAGTGCGCTGCCGTTCGGCCATCAGCGCCTGGTCGAGATCGCCCGCGCGCTGGCGACCGACCCGTGTCTCATCGCCATGGACGAGCCCGCCGCCGGGCTCAATCCGAAAGAGGTCGCCGACCTCGACGAGCTGATCTCCCGCATCCGCGGCCGCGGTATCGCCGTACTGCTCGTCGAGCATCACATGGATCTCGTCATGGGGATCTCCGACCGCATCACGGTGCTCGACCACGGCGAGAAGCTGGCCGAGGGCACGCCGGCGGAAATTCAGTCCGACCCGCACGTCATCAGCGCCTATCTCGGCGCGGAGGACGTGCACGCAGCGATGGCGGATTGAGATCATGCACCTGCGACGTGACGAATGCAGGAGGCCGGGATGCTGAAGGTCCGCAATCTGCGCGCCACCTACGGGGCCATCGAGGCGCTGCGCGGCATCGATCTCGACGTGCGCGAGGGCGAGCTGGTGGCGCTCATCGGCAGCAACGGCGCGGGCAAGAGCACATGCCTCAAGGCGCTGTCCGGCATCCTGAGGCCCGTTAGCGGCAGCATCGAGCTCGACGGCGAGGACATCTCGGCACTGCCGGCGCACAAGGTCGTGCCCAAAGGCATCGCCCTGGTCCCGGAAGGCCGCCGCCTGTTCGGCGACCAGACCATCATGGACAACCTGCTGCTCGGCGCCTACGGCCGCAAGGCCGAGGGCGGCGAGAAGGCGCTGCGCGCCGAGGCCAGCCAGTATCTCGACCAGTTCCCGATCCTGAGGGAGCGCGAGACGCTGCCGGCCGGCGGCCTCAGCGGCGGCCAGCAGCAGATGCTCGCCATCTCGCGCGGCCTGATGGCCAGGCCGCGTCTCATCCTTCTCGACGAGCCGTCGCTCGGCCTCGCCCCGCTGCTCGTCCGCCAGATCTTCGAGATCATCACCGCGCTGCGCAAGGCCGGCAAGACCATCCTGCTCGTCGAGCAGATGGCCAACACCGCGTTGCAGATCGCCGACCGCGCCTACGTGCTCGAGCAGGGGCGCATCGTGATGGAAGGCTCCGCCCGCGATCTGCTGTCGCATCCCGATGTGGTGCGCGGCTATCTCGGCGGCAAGAAAAGCACGACCAGCCAGACGACTATGAACCCAACGGCGTACTGATGAGGAGATCAGGACATGACGCGTAAAACGCTTCGGCAATTGCCTCTTTCCCGGCGCACCACGCTCAAGGCGATCGGCGGCGCAGCGGCATTCTCGATGATCGGCGGCCGCGCACGCGCTGCCGATCCCATCAAGATCGGCCTGTCTGCCGCATTCTCCGGCCCCAACGCCACCGCCGGCGAGGCCCTTCAGCGCGGCGCCCAGCTCGCCATGGACGAGGTCAACCAGGCCGGCGGCATCATGGGCCGCCAGCTGACCCTCGTCATCCGCGACAACGAGCACAAGCTCGACCGCGGCGTGGCGCAGACGCGCGAGCTCATCGAGCGCGAGGGCTGCTGCGCGATCCTCGGCTCGCAGGGCAGCTTCATCGGCCTTGCCGTCATCGACACGATCCACGAGCTCAAGGTGCCGTGGTTCGGCCTGGCGGTCGGCGGCGTCGGCATCATCGAGAACAAGCGCCAGCCCAACTACATGTTCCGCGTCGCCACCAACGACCGCGAGGTGGCGAAATTCCTTGTCAGCTACGGCCTCAAGAAGACCGGCAGCAAGAAGTTCGGCATCCTCAACGAGGACACCGGCTGGGGCGTGCCCGCCATCGCCGACCTGCAGACCGCGCTGAAGGAAGCAGGCATGGAGGCCGCGTCGGTCGACAAGATGAAGGTCGGCGACAGCGATTTCACGCCGCAGATGCTGCGCGCCAAGAACGCGGGCGTCGACACGATCCTCACCTTCTCGAACGCCGTCGAGATGGCGAACGCGCTCAAGGCCGGCAACAAGATGGGCTTCAAGCCCAAGGTTCTGAGCGCCTGGGGCCTTGCCAATCCCACGTTCCCGTCGATCGCCGGCCCGCTCGGCGACGGCGTCCTGGTCATGCAGACGTTCACGTTTGTGCAGAACAACAAGCCGAAGGCGGCGAACCTCTTCAAGAAGTTCACCGCCAAGTACAAGGACATCACGGATCCCAATGCCGTGCCGTTCCCGAGCTACGTCGGCAACTGCTACGACGCCACGCACATGATCGCTCTCGCCGTGCAGAAGGCGCAGGGCACCGACGGGCCGAAGATGCAGGCCGCCCTGGAAAACCTCGGCAAATACGACGGGCTGCTCAAGGCCTACAACAACCCGTTCTCGGCCACCCGGCACGAGGCGCTCGATCCCGACGACTATTCGATGACGGTCTGGAAGGGCCCGCGGCTCGAGCTCGTCGGCTGACGACCGCTTTGCAATCTGAGGACGGCCGCGCGATGAACCGCGCGGCCGTTGTCGTTCAGTGTCCGCCGCCGCCCGCCGCGCCCATCGGCGGCGGGCGCTTCATGATGACGGAGAGCGCGGCCAGCGCGCAGAACAGCACCGTCAGCACGAGGAAGACATCGGCAAAGGCCATGACGACGCCCTGCCGGTGGACGATGGAGTTGAGCTGCTTCAGGGCCATCGCCTGCGCATCGCTGCCGTAGCTGGAAAACCGCTGCGTCAGGTTGTTCAGCATCTCCAGGGCCGGCTGGCGCGACCACGTGATCGACTCATGCAGGCGCGCGAGATGCAGGTCCGTGCGGTCGTTCAGGATGGTCGTGAGCGCCGCCAGCCCGACCGCGCCGCCGAGATTCCGCGTCAGGTTGAACAGCCCCGAGGCATTCTTCACCCGCTCCGGCGGCAGCGTGCCCAGCGCGATGTTGTTGATCGGCACCATCGACAGCATCAGGCCGACGCCGCGGAACACCTGCGGCCAGAACAGCTCCCAGAAATCCCAGTCGCGCGTCAGCCAGGTCATCCAATAGGTGCCGGCGGCAAAGAAGAGGAAGCCGACGATCAGCATGCCGCGCGGGTCGACCTTGGCCATCAGGCGGCCGGCGACGGGCGCCGTCATGAACATGGCGACGCCCGAGACGAACATGGTCTCGCCGATCATCAGCGCGTTGTAGCCGCGGATCTGGGCCAGGTAGATGGGATAGAGATAAGTCAACCCGTAGAGGCCGATGCCGACGACGAACGAGAACAGGCTGCCGAGCCCGAAGTTGCGGTCCGCGAAGGCGCGCAGGTCCACGATCGGGTGCTTGGCCGTCAGCGCCCGGGCGAGGAACACGATGGCCGAGGCCGCCGATACGATGCTCAGCGCGAAGATCGTCTCGTCGTTGAGCCAGTCGTTGCGCGGGCCTTCCTCGAGCACGTATTCGAGCGCGCCGAGAAACCCGGCCATCGACAGCAGCCCGACCCAGTCGAAATTCTGGAACAGGCTCCAGTCCGGCTCGTCGAAGTCGATCAGCATCAGCGCCGCCGTCGTCACCGCGATGCCGGGGATGATGTTGATGAAGAACAGCCAGTGCCAGGACAGCGCGTCCGTCAGGTAGCCGCCGACCGTCGGGCCGATCGTCGGCGCCAGCGTGGCGACGAGGCCGATCAGCGGCGCCACGAACGCCATCCGCGAGCGCGGGAAGATGAGATAGGCGGTCGCGAAGACGGTCGGGATCATGCCGCCGCCAATGAAGCCCTGGATCGCGCGCCAGACGATCATCTCGGTGATGGTGGTGGACAGCCCGCACATCAGGCTCGCGGCCGTGAACCCCGCAGCCGACATGGCGAACAGAACCCGGGTTCCGAGCGCCCGCGACAGATAGCCCGACAGCGGAATCATGATGACTTCCGCGATCAGGTAGGCGGTCTGGACCCAGGTGATCTCGTTCGCGCTCGCCGCGAGGCCGGCCTGGATTTCCGTCAGCGATGCCGAGACGATCTGGATGTCAAGGATCGCCATGAACATGCCGAACACCATGGCCAGGAAGGCCGCGAGCCGGCGCGTGTCGATGCGGTCCGCATCGGCCGAAGCGGGCACCTGCATCGGCGATGTGGCGGACTGGGCGGTCATCTCGAACCTCGGCGCGCGCTCTGCGTCGGCTCAGTTGGTGCTGGTGCGCACGGCCGGCACGTTCATCGCCTGCGCCTCGACCGGAGCGCCGGGCTTGGTGTTGACGTTGACGATCACCGACATGCCCGGCCGCAGCACCGCCTGGTCGGCGATGGCCGCCGGCACGAGGATGCGCACCGGGAGCCGCTGCACGACCTTCGTGAAGTTGCCGGTCGCGTTGTCGGGCGGCAGCAGCGAGAACACCGAGCCCGACGCCGGGGCAAAGCTGGCGACGCGCCCCTGGATATGATGTCCGGGCAGGGCATCGACCGCGATGTCGACCGGCTGGCCGATCTTGAGCCTGGCGAGCTGCGTCTCCTTGAAGTTGGCATCGATATAGACGGCGTCGAGCGGCACGAGGCTCGCGAGCCTCTGCGAGGGCTGCACATAGTCGCCCACCTGCACGGCGCGGTTGCCGACCACGCCGTCGAACGGCGCGCGGATGACCGTGAAGGACAGGTCGCGCTCGGCCTTGGCCAGCGCGGTTTCATACTGCTTCAGGGTCCGCGAGGCTTCCTCGCGCTGCGCGGCGAGCACCTCGACATTGGCGGACGCCGCCTCGAGCGCCGCCTTCGCGGACTGGACCGCGGCGGCAGCCTGATCGTTGGCCGCCTGCGACTGCTCGAGCATCTGGCGGCTGTTGATCTGGCGCGCGGCGAGGTCCTGCTGCCGCTTGAGGTCGAGCGAAGCCTTGAGGGCACCCGCCTGCGCCGAGGTCACCTGCGCCTCGGCCTGATCGACGGCCGCGCGCTGCGCCACGACCTGCTTGTCGAGACGCGCGATGGTCGCCTGCTGCACCGCGATCTGGTCGCGCGCCGTCTGCGCGGCAAGCCGGTAGTCGCCGCTGTCGATGCGGGCGATGACATCGCCGGCCTTCACATGCGCGTTGTCCTCGATGGCGATCTCGGAAATGTAGCCGGAGATCTTGGGCGAGAGCGTCGCGTTGCGCGCGCCGACATAGGCGTCGTCGGTCGCAACCATGAAGCGCCCGACCGACCACCACTTGTAACCGAACACGCCGGCCGCAACCGCGGCCACGACCAGCACCGCCGCGAGGATCGCTCGCTTGCCGATGCGCCGGCCTTGCGCCGCACCTGCGGCGGGCGCGACAGCGGCGGCTTCGGCCTGTCCCGACGGGCACGCCGCCTCGCTGCGGTCTTCGCTGCGGCCGTCCCTGCCGGCTGCGTCCGGCCGGGCCTCGGCCTCGCCACCCCGGATCGCCGGATCCCGTTCCTCTTGGGTCTCATCGAGCATGATGCGCGCCTCAATATTGACCGAACCGTTCAGTCATTTGCTTGACATAAAGCAGAGGAGGGCGCATAGGTCAATGACCGAACGGTTCGGTCATTGAAATGTGATCGAATGAAACATTCGGCGGCCCCAAGGAACGGCAGACGCGCAATGGAGACGGTTCAACACACTGAAATTGAAGCTGAAACGACAAAAAGGGCGGACAGCGCCAAGCGCAGCCAGATTTTGGACGGCGCGTGCCGCGTCTTTCTGGGGCAAGGCTTCGATGCCGCCAGCATGGGGGCCATCGCCCGCGAAGCCGGCGTCTCCAAGGGCACGTTGTATGTCTACTTCAAGAGCAAGGAAGAGCTCTTCGAGGCCATCGTCGCCGGACAATGCCAGGCGCAGGCCGAGAAGATTTTTGCGCTCGATGACGCCGGCCCGGAGCCGATGGACGTCGTCCTGACCCGCGTCGGCGGGTCCTTCGCGCGCTTCCTCTGCCAGCCCGGCGGCGTCCCACCGCTGCGCACCGTGATCGCCATCGCCGACCGCATGCCCGAGCTTGGTGCGCAATTCTATGCGACGGGCCCCGCGCGCGGCATCAACAGCCTCCAGCGCTACCTCGAAGTCAAGGTGGCGGAAGGCGCCCTGCGCCCGCACGATTGCGAGGTCGCCGCGGCGCAGTTCATCGACTCATGCCTGTCGCTGACGTTCAAGCCGATGCTGTTCAACTACAGCGGCCCCCCCGACGAGGCACAGATCACGCGCGTCGTCCGCACGGCGGTCGAAACGTTCCTGGGCGCATACGCCGTCCGGCGGTAGCCGGCTCAGGCCGCCGGCGACAGGACGTGGATGACGCGGCTCGCCAGCATGTCCTTCACTTTGGCCGCATAGGCCGCCATGTGAGGCGCCGCCGCGTGCGCCTTGAGCGCCTCTGCGCTCTCCCATTTCTCGATCACGACGAACGTGTCGGGTCCGACCGGCGTCTGGATGGGCCCCATGCCCGGCGCATCGATGGCCGGACCGTACTCGATACAGCCCGTCTCCGCGTGCACGGCCGGCATATTGGCGCGGAACGCTGCCAGCACCTGCTCCCGCAGTCCCGGCTTGGTGGTGATGATGGCGATCACATGGATCATGGCTTGCTCCCTCCCCGCGCTGCGCCGTGTCAGGCCGCCGGCGCTTTTTTGTAGTCGCTGTCCGACACCTTCTCCATCCAGGTGACGTGCACGCCGTCGAGCGCCTCGTGCAGCGCGATATGCACCATGCCGTGCGTCGGCGATGCGCCGTGCCAGTGCTTCTCGCCCGGCGGGATCCAGACCGTGTCGCCGGGCCGCAGTTCGCGCACCGGCCCGCCCTGGGTCTGCGCCCGGCCGATGCCGGATACGACGAACAGCGTCTGCCCCAGCGGATGCGTGTGCCAGGCGGTGCGCGCGCCGGGCTCGAAGCTCACGCGCGCGCCGCGGATCCGGGCCGGCGCCGGCGCCTCGATGATCGGGTCCTGCCAGACCGTCCCCGTGAACCAGTCGGCGTTCCCGCGCCGCGTCTCGCGGTCGCGTGCAGAATGAATGTCCATGGTCGCCTCCTTCGTTGGCCGACGTCGTTGCCGGTCGGCCCAAATGGAAAGCCCCGCGACGATGATCGTTCAGCGGGGCCGCTTGTCATTTCGACGTTGCCCGGAGGGCCGGGCCAAGTGCGAGGCCGAGCCTCGCGAGAATGCCAGATTTTTGGATGAGCCGGCTGGCCGATCGCGTCAGCAACTGCGGTCGCGACCGGGGCGCGGTGCCTCCGCAACGAGGCGGAGGCAGAACTGACTGTCCGGTGGCGTCATGCTCCCTCCTGATCCTGCCCATCGTCGTCGCGCGGGCGATCGGCGCTCCATGCGACCTCGGCAAGGATTCGCCTCTTGAGGCCCGCTGTCAAGCCAGGCAAGGGAACTCTATCGTTCACACCACGTTCAGCAGCTGCAGTGATGCTGGCCGTCGGCTCGTTGCAGGGAAGACAGGCAACCACGTAGACAATACGCAGACAAGGAGAGGACTCGCATGAAACGCTTCTACCTTTCAGCCGTTGCCGGCGCCGTTCTCGGCTTGGGCTTCGCCGTATCGGGAGCCCAGGCGGCCCCGGCGTCGAACCTGCCGATGTCCCTGAAGACAGACGCAGCGCAACACAACATGACAAAGGAAGTTCGCTGGCGCCGCGTTTGCAACCGTCGCTGCTGGCGCGACTGGCGCGGCTTCCGTCAGTGCCGCACGGTCTGCCGTCGCCACTGGTGGTGAGCGGCGCGTCCTGACGCCGGCCACCGGAGCAGGACTGCCAGGTCGTCAACCCCGCCGGACGCTCCGTCCGCGCGGGGTTTTCCGTTATTCGGCGGCCATGCGTTGCGCCAGCTGGCGCGCGTCCGACAGGCGCTGGCGCACCAGGTCGATGTGCCCCCGCAGGTCATAGAGCTTGTCGGAATAGTTGAGCGGCACGCGAATGCGCCGGACCGCCGTATCGATCCGCTCGATTTCAGCCGCCTTGGCGCCGCGTTCGGCGGGCGTGACCGCCGCATCGATGTTCCGTTCCAGCAGCTTGAGCTGCCGGTACCAGTAGAGCAGTCGCCTGCGGACGGACCATGCGTAGATCACCGGAATGATCCGCATCAGCGGTATGAGGATCGTCAGCATCGGAATCAGCAGCAGGACCGTCTGCGCGCCGTGGGCGTTGACGAATGCCGTGGCCGAGAACGGCACGCCGAGCCGCTTGTTCACGGGCGCGACGGTGCGCAATACGAAGGGCAGCTCGCCGCTCTTGTAGACAAGCCTGGCGTCCGAGGCGACTTCGAATTCGGGATCGGTGGCTGTCGGGAATTCGCCCGGGTGATGAAACAGCACCGGATCGCCTGACTTGTCGAAGCCGGACTTGGGATTGTTGACGACCGCGCCTGCCAGCAGGCTGATGAGCGCCGGATGCGTGTCTGACCGCACGACGAGCGCGGCGGACGTGGCAAGCAGCGCGATGTCGTCGCTGGGTATGACGGGCTCGAACTCGACGGAGCCCTGCCGCAGGATGACCTTGGATATCGCCGGGAAGCGGTTGGCGTACGCGTCCGCCTCCTCCTTGAAATCCATCAGCCGGATGCCCTGCACGCGCAGCAATTTCTGAACCTTGTCCGATTCAGCCGGCAGGATGATGATGGCCGCGTCCGCGCTGCCGTTGAGAAGCGGCGCCGCATCGTCCGGCAGCTCCTCGTTCATCAGAACGGTGGTCTCGGAATTGACGCCGTTGGCGCGCAGGAGCTGCATGGCGATGCGCCGCGTGCCGCTGTCGCGCGTGCCCGTCATGATCCGCTGGCCGCGCAGCTCGCGCAGGCTCTTGGCCGGCAGGCCGTCGCGCGTGAAGACCCAGATCGGCTCGAGGAAGACGCGGCCGACGGAGCGCATCTTGTCAATCTGGCGCTCGCGCCATTCCTTCGCCTTCAGGCGGGCGAGCCGGCCCTGCAGGCTCCCGACGAGGCCGCCCTTCACGAAACCCGCATCGACCGTCTTCTTGTCGTCGACGAGCGCGCGCAGCGTCGCAAAGCCTTCCGTCGTCTCCTGCAGCTCCAGCTCGACGCCGTTGCGCGCAAGGTAGGGCCGGTAGGTCTCGGCCAGCGCGCGGTACGCGCCGTCCGATCCTCCGGCTGCGATCACGAGCTTGCCCGGCGGCCCCGGCTGCAGGGCCACCCACGAGACGAGAGACGCGAGAACGGCAAACGTGCCCGTGACGCCGGCCGTCATGACGCCGCGCTGATAAGTCCAGTCCATTGCCGTCCCCACCCGAAAGACAAAATGCTAGCGCGCAAAATGCTCCGTTGACCAGTCTACCGATCGGAATGGCGGCGCGGTGGCAAACCCTGGACGGACCGGTGCCCTAGGCCCGCTTCACGGCGATGCGCTTGTTTTTTCTTTTGAATTCGCCTCCGCAGCCCGATAGGTCCGCTGCAGATCGGTCATGTAGTCGCGCACGATCGGCACCGCGTCACGTTTGCGTGCGAGCTGCATGTGAAAGACGAGCTGGCTTCCGGTCCGGAACATCATCTCGGCGCTGATGAGATAGAACTCCCACATCCGGCAGAACCGTTCGTCGTACATGGCGGCGATCTTCGCTCTGTTCTGCTCGAACCTGAGCCACCACTGATAGAGCGTCTTGGCATAGTGCACGCGCAGGAATTCCAGGTCCGTGACCCACAGGCTCGCCTGCTCGACCTCCGTGAAGACTTCCGACAGCGCCGGGGAGTAGGCGCCGGGGAAGATGTACTTGCGCAGCCACGGGCTGGCGGTGCCGGGCGGGCTCATGTGGCCGATGGAATGCAGCAGCATCACGCCGTCATCGACCATGAGGTCGTTGATCTTCGCGAAGAACTCGCCGTAGTGGTGCACGCCCACGTGCTCGAACATCCCCACCGAGACGATGCGGTCGAACCTGCCCGGCAGCTCGCGGTAGTCGCGCAGCTCGAACCGCACCCTGTCGGCAAGCCCCGCCTGCCGCGCCTTCTCGTTGGAGAGCGCATGCTGCTCCTTCGACAGCGTGACGCCGGTCACGTCCACCTTCTCGCGCTGCGCGAGATAGAGCGCCAGGTCGCCCCAGCCGCTGCCGATGTCGAGCACCTTCAACCCGGGACGGAGATTGAGCTTCGCCGCGATCAGTCTGAGCTTGTTGAGCTGCGCCTGCTCGAGGCTGTCGTCGTCGCTCAGGAAATAGGCGCACGAGTACTGCATGCCCTCGTCGAGGAAGAGCTTGTAGAACGCGTTGCCGAGATCGTAGTGGTGTGCAACGTTGCGCTGCGCCTTGCCGACCGGATTGGCCTGCTGGAACCGCTTCACGCCGCGCGAAATGCGGCGCAGCACCTTCTGCAGCGGGTAGGAGCCGAGCGAGAGCCGGTTGAGCGAGAACAGCGTCAGGAAGTCGCGCAGCGTCGAGCCCTCGAACGAGAGCCGTCCGTCCATGTAGGCTTCGCCGGCATGCAGTTCGGGGTTGAAGAACAGCTTGTGATAAAGAGACTTGTCCGTGAGTCGCATCGTGACCGTCGGCCCCGGCGCACCGGAGAAGACATGGCGCCGGCCGTCGGCATCGATCACCGTCAGGGAACCGACACGAACGAATGACTTGAGCATGTGTGACAACGGAAACACGGCGGTTGCCTCGTTTCTCTTGCTGCAATGGACCACCCGCGCCGGGAACGCGACCGGCCTCAGGACAACCCGGCCCGCATGATACCCCCGAGCACGATCCTCGACACGATCGCTCGCTGGATCACGTATCTGCTGACGAAGCCGTCGAGCGGATACGAGCCTTTTACCCCCTCCGACCCGATCACGCTGAGCCGCGTCCTGCAACCGGGCGACGTCCTGCTCGTGGAGGGAAACCACAAGCTCGCGAGCGCCATCAAGTATCTGACCCAGTCCACCTGGTCCCACTCGGCGCTATACGTCGGCAACTTCGCCGGCACAAGCTCCGCGGACGAGGAACCCAACGTCTTGATCGAGGCCAACCTGAGCGACGGCGTCGTCGCGGTGCCTCTTTCCAAATACCAGTCCTTCAACACCCGCATCTGCCGGCCCGCGGGGCTGAGCCTCGAGGACCGGCGGAAAGTCGTCGCCTACGCGCTCGATCGTCTCGGCCACCGTTACGATACGCGCAACGTCTTCGACCTCGCCCGCTACCTGTTTCCGACGCCGCCGGTGCCCGTGCGCTGGCGTCGGCGCATGATTGCGCTCGGGTCCGGCGATCCGACGCGGACGATCTGCTCGACGCTCATCGCCGGCGCCTTCGAATCCGTGCGCTTTCCCGTGCTGCCCCGCATCGAGATCGTGCCCGATGAATCGCGCGCGCTGAGCAACTACAGCCGCCGCGAGATCCTGCACATCCGCGATCGCAGCCTGTTCGTGCCGCGGGATTTCGACGTATCTCCCTACTTCAGCATCGTAAAGCCGACGATCGAGTGCGGCTTCGACTACCGCACGCTGCACTGGGCCGAGCAGCCCGATCCGGAAACGCCGCAGAGCGGCGGGGATAAAAAACCCCAACGCACGGTCATTCTCTAGTCGGGCGCTGCAGCGCAAAATGACGGCTGCGCGGAACCCGATCCCCGATGGCGCATTTTACGTTTCCACTTGGCGCGAAAAACAGGTTTGATGGGGTTTGGCAATCCGTGGCCGCGCGGATTTGACGGCCCCGCATCGCTGTGATTTTTGCGGGGCTGCAACAGCTATTTCAGGAGTTCAGAATGTCTCTCCAGATCGGCAGCACGGCCCCCGACTTCAAGGCGCAGACCACCGAAGGACCGATCCAGTTTCACGACTGGATCGGCGACAAGTGGTGCGTCCTGTTCTCGCATCCCAAGGACTTCACGCCCATCTGCACGACCGAGCTCGGCTACATGGCCAAGCTCAAGCCCGACTTCGAAAGCCGCGGCGTGAAAATCATCGGCCTCAGCGTCGATCCGGTGGACCGGCACGCGAAATGGGCCGAGGACATCAAGGAGACTCAGGGCTTCGCGCCCAACTATCCCATGATCGGCGACTCCGATCTTTCGGTCTCGAAGCTCTACGACATGCTGCCGGCATCGACGTCGGGTTCCTCGGAGGGGCGCACGGCCGCCGACAACCAGACCGTGCGCAACGTCTTCGTCATCGGGCCCGACAAGAAGATCAAGCTCATCCTCATCTATCCGATGACGACGGGCCGCAATTTCGACGAGGTGCTGCGCATCATCGACTCCCTCCAGCTCACGGCGAAGCACAAGGTGGCGACGCCGGTGAACTGGAAGCAGGGCGAGGACGTCATCATCTCGGGCTCGGTCTCCGACGAGGAGGCCAGGAAGCAGTACCCCGGCGGATGGAAGTCGCCCAAGCCCTACATCCGGATCGTGCCGCAACCGAAGTAGCATCGAGGCTACCATGATCTTCCGCCAGCTCTTCGACAGCGTATCGGGTACCTACACGTACCTCATCGCGAGACGCAGGGGCGGCGAGGCACTGATCCTCGATCCGGTGCTGGAGAAGGTCGATCGCTACATTCAGCTGCTCCGGGAGCTGGACCTGAAGCTCGTCAAGGCCGTGGATACGCATCTGCATGCGGATCACATCACGGGGCTTGGCGAGCTCAGGGATCGGACGCAGTGCATCACCGTCATGGGCGAGCAGAGCGGCGTCGATGTCGTCTCGATGCGCGTTGCGGACGGGGATCACGTCGATGTCGACGGCATCCGTCTCGATGTCATCTACACGCCGGGACACACGGACGATTCCTACAGCTACATCCTGCCCGACCGCGTCTTCACGGGCGACACGCTGCTGATCCGCGGGACCGGCCGCACCGATTTCCAGAACGGCGACGCCCGCGCGCAGTACGATTCCATCTTCAACCGCCTGCTCAAGCTGCCCGACCAGACGCTCGTCTATCCGGCGCACGACTACAAGGGCGACACCGTCAGCACCATCGCCGAGGAGCGGGCCTGCAATCCGCGGCTCCAGGTCGGATCGATCGACGAGTACGTCGAGCTGATGAACAACCTCAATCTGCCGAACCCGAAGATGATGGACGTGGCCGTGCCGGCCAACATGCGCATGGGCTATTCCCAGGACGACATCGAGGGGCACGGCTGGTCGCTCTCGGCGGCGGAGGCGATTGCCCTGCTCGAGCGGCCGGACGTCATGCTGATCGACCTGCGCGAGGACAGCGAGCGGGACCGCCACGGCACCATCGGCGGAGCGCTGCATGTCCCCTACCCGACGCTGCTGGAGCGCCTCCACGACCGGGACGTGCTTTCGAGCCTCGCGACCGGCAAACGCCTCGTCTTTTTCTGCGCTTATGGCGAGAGATCGGCGATGGCCGTCCGCGCGGCGCAGGATGCGGGCCTCCTGTCGGCCTGCCACCTGAAGGGCGGCATGAACGCCTGGAAGCAGGCCGAAGGCCCCGTCCGGCACTGATACCCAGCATCCCCGGCCTGTAGTATCCTGGGCCAGGGTCCCGGAAGATCGCCCGGTCCGTCGGGCATATCGTTGCATAGACATGCGTCGTTCCGCATGAACGATCCGTCATATACGGGCCGTGCACGACGGAAGGCGTGCCACCTTTGCGTTTCCTCGCTTGGACAGCATCAGGGAGATTTGGCGCGTGGACAACGCCACAGAGTTGAGCCCCCGAGACCGCGCGGATCAGCCCCCGCCCTCCGGCGCACCCGAGCGGCCCTCGACGGCGAAGCCGGCCGCGCGCCCTGCCCGCCGCTGGACATCCCGGCTGACCGCGGTCGTGATCGTCGCCGCGCTCGCCGCGGTGATCGCCTACGCGCTTTGGCACGAGACGGCCGCGCCGAGAACCGGCGGCCGCTTCCGCAACGCCAACGATGGTCCCGTCCCGGTGCGCGCCGTCGCCGCGACCACCACGGATATCCCTGTCTATCTCGAGGCGCCGGGCACGGTGCGGGCCCTCAACACGGTTTCGGTGCAGCCGCAGGTCAGCGGCCGCATCCTCAATATCCTGTTCCGCGAGGGCGAGACGGTTCAGAAGGGCCAGGTGCTGGCCACCATCGATCCCGTCACCTACCAGGCCCAGCTCGACCAGGCGGTCGCCAAGAAGGCCCAGGACGAGGCCACGCTGGCGAATGCCAAGCTCGACCTCGAGCGCTACACCAAGCTGCCGCCGGGCAATCTCGCCATCACGCAAAAGCAGCTCGACACGCAGCGCTCGCTGGTCACGCAGCTCACCGCACAGGTGCAGCTCGACCAGGCGGCGATCGACAACGCGCGCGCCATTCTCGACTACACGAAAATTGCGGCGCCGATCTCCGGCCGCACCGGCATCCGGCTGGTGGACGAAGGCAACATCGTCGGCACATCGGGAACGAGCGTCATCGTCACGATCACGCAGGTGCAGCCGATCTCGGTGCTGTTCAACCTGCCGCAGCAGGAGCTGCCGCGCATCAACAAGGCGCTCGCCGCCGGCCAGCCGGCCGTCGAGGTGCTCGACGGCGACAACCGCACCGTGCTCGACCGCGGCACGCTGCAGGTGGTCGACAACCAGGTCGACCAGACGACGGGCACGGTCAAGCTCAAGGCCGAGATGCAGAACGGCAACCTGCAGCTCTGGCCGGGTCAATTCGTCAATGTCCGACTGCTCGTCGAGACGCTGAAGGACAGCGTTGTCGTGCCCACGGCAGCCGTCCAGCGCGGGCCCAGCGGACCCTTCGTCTATACCGTTGCCGCGCAGAACGGCGCCACGACCGTTGCCGTGCACCAGGTGACGGTCACCCAGCAGGACGATACCAGGGCCGTCATCGCGAAGGGCGTCGCCGCGACCGACCAGGTCGTGACCACCGGCTTCGCACGCCTCAAGGACGGCAGCGAGATCGTGATCGCCGGCCCGGACGCACCGGCGGCCGCCGGAGCCGGCAAGGCGCGCGGTGACCGCCAGCGTGACGCCGGGGCCAAGACCGGCGATACGCAGCCGGCCGGAGAGCACAAGCGCGGCAAGGGCCAGCGCCGGTCGCAATCGCAAGGCACGCCTCAATGAGCGTTTCCGGACCCTTCATCCGGAGGCCCATCGCCACCTCGCTGTTGGGCGTTGCCGTGGTGCTGGGGGGCTTGCTTGGCTATCTCTGGCTGCCGGTATCGGCCCTCCCCCAGGTGGATTTCCCCACCATCCAGGTCACCACGCAGCTTCCGGGCGCCAATCCCGACACCATGGCGGCTCTCGTCACGGCGCCGCTCGAGCGTCAGTTCGGCCGCACGCCGTCGCTGACCTCGATGACCTCGTCGAGCTCCTACGGCATCAGCCAGATCACGCTGCAGTTCGATCTCAACCGTGACATCGACGCCGCGGCACAGGACGTCCAGTCGGCGATCAACGCGGCAGCCTCGACACTGCCGCGCAACCTGCCCTACCCACCGACCTACACCAAGGTCAACCCGGCCGACGCCCCGATCGTCACGCTGGCGCTGCGCTCGCCGACCATCACGCTGCGCGAGATGAGCGACCTCGCCGACACGATCCTCGCGCCGCGTCTGAGCCAGGTCACGGGCGTCGGCCATGTCACGGTGCAGGGCGGCTTCCGGCCCGCCGTGCGCATCCAGGCCGATCTCAACCGGCTCACCGCCTACGGGCTCGGGCTGTCCGATCTCCGCACGGTCATCACGGGCGCCAATGTCGCGGGGCCGAAAGGATCGCTCGACGGCGCGCACCAGTCCTACACCATCGCCGCCAACGACCAGATTTCCAGCGCCGATGCGTACCGCCGCCTCGTCATCGCCCAGCGCAACGGCGCGCCTGTCCTGCTCACGGACGTCGCGACCGTCGTCGACGGGCTCGAGAACGACAAGGTCGGCGGCTGGTTCCAGGGTCAGCCGGCCGTCATCATCGACGTGCAACGGCAGCCCGGCGCCAACGTCATCGAGACGGTGGACCGCATCCTGAAGGAAATCCCGCGCCTCAAGCGCACGGTTCCTGCCGGCGTCGAGCTCACCGTGGTGCATGACCGAACGGGCACCATCCGCGCCTCCATCCACGACGTGCAGTTCACGCTGGTGCTGAGCGTGGTCCTGGTCGTGCTTGTCGTCTTCCTGTTCCTGCGGTCGCTGCGCGCGACCATCATCGCCGGCGTCGCGCTGCCCATGTCGCTGATCGCCACGTTCGGCGTCATGTGGTTTTCAGGCTTCAGCCTCGACAACCTCTCGTTGATGGCCCTGACCATCGGCACCGGCTTCGTGGTCGACGACGCCATCGTCATGATCGAGAATATCGTCCGCCACATCGAGAAGGGCGACCACCCGATCGCGGCCGCCCTCAAGGGCGCGAAGGAGATCGGCTTCACCGTCATATCGCTGACGCTGTCCCTGATTGCGGTTTTCATCCCGCTGCTGTTCATGACCGGCCTCGTCGGCCGCATGTTCCGCGAGTTCGCGCTCACCCTCACGATCGCCGTCGTCGTGTCGGCCGTCGTGTCGTTGACGCTGACCCCGATGATGTGCAGCCGCCTTCTGCGCTACGTGCCGGAGGAAGAGGCGCGGCACCGCGGCGGGCTCGCCCGGCTGGTGGACCGCAGCGTCGCCGCCTACCGGCGCAGTCTCGAATGGGTCGTGGATCACCAGTTTCTGACGCTTCTCGTGACGGCGGCCACGTTGCTGGTCACGGTCTGGCTCTACATCGTCATTCCCAAGGGCTTCCTGCCGCTGCAGGACACGGGAATGATCATCGGCGTCACCGAAGCCGGCACCGAAGTCTCCTTCGACGAGATGCAGCGCCTGCAGGGTGACGTCACGGCGGCATTCTCGAAGGATCCCGACGTCACCGGGGTCGTCTCCGTGGTCGGCGTGAGCACGCTCAACGCCAGCCCGAACGCCGGGCGCCTCACGATCACCTTGAAGCCCCGCAACGAGCGCACCGCCGTCGTCGGCGAGATCATTCCCCGCCTGCAGAAGCTTCTGGCGCCCATCCCCGGCGTCACGGTTTACCTGCAGCCGGTGCAGGACATCCAGATCAGCACCCGCTCGAGCCGCGCGCAGTACCAGTACACGCTGGTGAGCACGGATGCGAAGGAAGTGACGGAGTGGTCGAACCGGCTGGTCGAGCGGCTGCGCACCGTGCCCGTGCTGCGGGACGTCGCCTCGGAGGCGCAGGAGGGCGGCCTGCGCGCCGTCGTCCAGGTTGATCGCGAGACGGCGGGGCGGCTCGGCGTCTCCATGCAGACCGTGACGGACCTGCTCTACGATGCCTTCGGCCAGCGCCAGGTGTCCACCATCTACGGGCAGGCCAACCAGTATCGCGTCATCGTCGAGGCGATGCCGCGCTACCAGCTCGACCCGACGACGCTGTCGAAGCTCTACGTCACCGCCGGCGCGGCGCAGGTCCCGCTCAGCGCCTTCTCGCGCATCGAGCGGCAGACGGCTCCGCTCGTCATCGCCCACGACGAGCAGTTCCCCGCCGTCACCATCAGCTTCAACATCGCCGAGGGCGGATCTCTCAGCCAGGCGGTGGAAGCCATCACCGCGGCGCAGAAGGCCATCGATATGCCGACCACCGTCACCGGGAGCTATTCCGGCGACGCGGCGGAGTTCGCCAAGTCCCTGCAGGGAGAGCCGTGGCTCATCCTTGCGGCCGTGATCACGATCTACATCGTGCTCGGCGTGCTCTATGAGAGCTTCATCCACCCGCTGACCATCCTGTCCACGCTGCCGTCGGCCGGCGTCGGCGCCCTGCTGGCGCTCATGCTGAGCGGCCATGACCTGTCGGTCGTCGCCCTGATCGGCATCGTGCTGCTGATGGGCATCGTGAAGAAGAATGCGATCATGATGATCGACTTCGCGCTCGACGCCGAGCGCGAGCGCAATCTGACGCCGCGCGAGTCGATCCTGGAAGCCTCGATGCTGCGCTTCCGCCCGATCATGATGACCACGCTCGCCGCGCTGTTCGGCGCCTTGCCGCTGGCGCTGGAAGGCGGCACGGGATCGGAGCTGCGCAATCCTCTCGGCATCACCATCGTCGGCGGCCTGCTGCTGAGCCAGCTTCTGACGCTCTACACGACGCCCGTCATCTACCTGGCGATGGAGCGCATCCGCAGCCGCCTGGGCCTCATCGAATCCGCCGTCCACGCCCGCAAGGCGCAGACGGCAGGGCGGACCTCTCCGGAGGCAGGCGAATAGGTCGATGAACTTCGCCCTCCCCTTCATCCGCAGGCCCATCGGGACGACGCTCATGGCGATCGGCCTGTTCCTGGCGGGCGCGGTGGCTTACGTGTTCCTGCCGGTGGCCAGCCTGCCCAGCGTCGAATTCCCGACGGTGCGCGTGTCGGCGAGCCGGCCCGGCGCCGATCCCGAGACCATGGCGGCAACGGTCGCCGCACCTCTCGAACGCCGCCTGGGCGAGATCGCGGGCGTGACCGAGCTGACCTCCGTGAGCTCGCTCGGCACGACCAACATCACGATCCAGTTCGACCTGTCGCGCAACGTCGATGGCGCCGCCCAGGATGTGCAGGCCGCGCTGAACGCCGCCGCGGCCGACCTGCCGAGCGACCTGCCGACGCTCCCCACCTTCCGCAAGGCCAATCCGGCGGCGGCCCCGGTCCTGATCCTGGCGCTGACCTCGAAGACCATTCCGCCCAGCGCCATCTACGATGTCGCCGACACCGTCATCGCGCAACGGATCTCGCAGGTCGACGGCGTGGCGGATGTCACCGTCAGCGGCGCCGAGCAGCCGGCCATCCGCGTGCAGCTCAATCCCGGCGTCCTCTCTTCGATGGGGGTCGGCTTCGACGACGTCAGGGCTGCGATCTCCGCCGCCAACGTCATGGCCCCTGTCGGCACCTTCGACGGCAGCCACGTGGCCGAGACCATCGCCGTCAACGGGCAGTTGCGCACCGCCGAGGACTACGGCCGCGTCGTCGTCAAGACGCGCGACGGCACCGTGGTGCGGCTGTCGGCCATCGCCGACATCAAGCAGGCCACCCGCAACAACCGCTCGGCGGCCTGGTTCAACCGTCAGCCCGCCGTCCTGCTGATCGTGACCAAGCAGGGCGACGCCAACGTCATCGATACCGTCGACCGGGTCTACGATCTGCTGCCGGAGCTGAAGCGCTGGATCCCGGAGGACGTGGACATCTCCGTCCTGTCGGACCGCACCAAGACGATCCGCGCCAGTGTCCACGACATGCAGATCACGCTCGGGCTGACGATCCTGCTCGTGATGCTTGTGGTCTTCGTGTTCCTGCGCCGCGGCCCGGCGACGATCGCCGCCGGAATCACGGTGCCGCTGTCGCTGGCGGGCACGTGCGGTCTCATGTGGCTCGCCGGCTATTCCATCAACAACCTCACGCTGATGGCGCTCGCCGTCTCGGTCGGGTTCGTGGTCGATGACGCCATCGTCATGATCGAGAACTCGTTTCGCCGGCTGGAGGCAGGGCGCTCGCCGCTGCGCGCGACGGTGGAAGGCGCGCGCCAGATCGGCTTCACCGTCGTCTCGATCAGCATCTCGCTGGTGGCCGCGTTCATTCCACTGCTGTTCATGGGCGGCATCGTCGGGCGCCTGTTCCGCGAGTTCTCCATCACCCTCGTCTTTGCCATCGTGGTCTCGACGCTCGTGTCCCTGTCGGTGACGCCGATGGTGTGCGCCTATTTCGTCAAGGACGCGCCGAGCCGCGATGCCACGCGTTTCGACCGCATCGTCGAGCGCGCGCTCGCCCACCTGATCGACTTCTATCGCTACACCCTCGGCTGGGCGCTGCGCTGGCGCGGGCTGACGTTCCTGGTGATGCTTGGCACCATCGCGCTCACCGTGGCGCTCTTCATCAAGGTGCCCAAGGGCTATTTCCCGCAGGACGATACCGGCCTCGTCTTCGGCAGCACCCGCGCCTCGGCCGATATCTCGTTCCAGGCCATGTCGGAGTTGCAGCAGCGCGTCGCCGAAATCGTGATGGCCGATCCGGCCGTGGCCGCGCTTGGCTCATCGGTCGGCGCTTCCGGCTTCAACGCGTCGGTCAACCAGGGCCGGCTGTTCATCAGCCTGAAGCCCATGTCCGAGACGCACGAGACCACCGCCGAGGTGATCGCGCGGCTGCGCCCCAAGCTCCTGCGCGTCGGCGGCATGCAGGTCTTCATGGTGCCGGCGCAGGACATCCGCGCCGGTGGCCGATCCTCCCGCTCGCAGTATCAGTTCACGTTCTGGAGCCCGGAGATCGGCGACCTCAGGACCTGGACGCCGCGCATCGTCGAGCGCCTGCAATCGCTCGACGGCCTGACCGACGTCTCCAACGATCGCGAGCAGGGCGGCCTCCAGGTCAATATCTCCATCGACCGGCCGGCGGCCGCGCGGCTCGGGGTCGACATCGCCGACATCGACAGCGCGCTCAACAACGCGTTCGCCCAGCGGCAGATCACCACCGTCTATACGCAGCGCAACCAGTATCGCGTCATCCTCGAAGCGACACCGGGCTTCCAGCGCGACCCCACCGATCTCGACCGCATATTCGTCACCGGGACGGGCGGTGCACAGATCCCCCTGTCGAGCGTCACGAACTACACCAAGGGCCTCGCCCCGCTGGTCGTCAACCATCAGGGGCAGTTCCCGTCCGTCACCGTCTCCTACAATCTGGCGCCGGGGATCGGGCTCGAGGAAGCGCAGGCGCGCATCCAGCGCGCGGTCGCCGAGCTGCACATGCCCGACACCATCCATGCCGAACCCGCCGGCGATGCCCAGCAGTTCAGCCGCGTCGTGTCGGCCCAGCCGATCCTGATCCTGGCCGCGTTCCTCGCCGTCTATATCGTTCTCGGCGTGCTTTACGAAAGCCTCGCCCATCCGCTGACGATCATCTCGACGCTGCCCTCGGCCGGCCTTGGCGCCCTGCTCGCGCTGCGTCTGGCGGACATGGAACTGACGGTCATCGCGCTCATCGGCGTCATCCTGCTGATCGGCATCGTCAAGAAGAACGGCATCATGCTGGTCGATTTCGCGCTCGAGGCCGAACGGCAGAAGGGCATGTCGCCGGAGGACGCGATTTTCACCGCCTGCATCGAGCGCTTCCGCCCCATCCTGATGACCACGATGGCGGCCATGCTCGGCGCCATCCCGCTCATCCTTGCAACCGGACCGGGCTCGGAGCTGCGGCGCCCGCTGGGCATCACGATATTCGGCGGCCTTATCGTCTCGCAGCTCCTGACACTTTACACCACGCCCGTGATCTATCTTCTGCTGGACAAGCTGCACCGGCGGCTGTGGGGCACGGCGAGCCCGTCACGCTGGCGCGTTCCGGCGCAGCCCACGGCCTGACGGCGCCGCAAGCCGCTATTCCCGCCCCTACGGAGTTTTATGGCGTCGAAGTCCGAGTTCGAAAGCTGGCTGGTCCGCGACGAGGCGGGGCTGCGATGCGTGCCGGCGGATGTCTACATCGATCCGCTGCGCGCCGTATCGCGCGCGATTATCACGCACGGGCACTCCGACCACGCGCGGCCCGGGCACGGCGCCGTTCTGGCGACGGAAGAGACCATCGCCGTCATGAAGGCGCGTCTCGGCGATGATGCGGCCGGTCGTTTTCAATCCCTGCAGCTCGGTGAAACCATCACCATGGGCGGCGCGAAAATCCGCCTCGCGCCGGCCGGCCACGTCCTCGGCAGCGCGCAGGTCGTGATCGAGTACCAGGGCCGGCGCGCGGTCATATCCGGCGACTACAAGCGGCGCTACGATCCCACGACCGCTCCCTTCGAGCTCGTCCGCTGCGACCTGTTCGTGACGGAGGCCACCTTCGGGCTGCCGGTCTTCCGGCACGGCGAGGACGCCGACGAGATCGGCCGCCTGCTGCATTCGCTGCAGACCTTTCCCGACCGCACGCATCTCGTCGGCGCCTACGGCCTCGGCAAGGCCCAGCGCGTCATGGCGCTCCTGCGCAGCTTCGGATACGACCGCACCATCTGGCTGCATGGCGCGCTGGAGAGCATGTGCCGGCTCTACAGCGATTTCGGTGTCGATCTCGGGCCGACGCAACCCGTCACCGCCGCGAAGGACAAGCTCCCCGGCGCTGTCGTGATCTGCCCGCCATCGGCCCTCAACGACCGCTGGTCGCGCCGTCTGACCGACCCCGTGACGGCTTTCGCTTCGGGCTGGATGCGCGTCAGGGCGCGGGCGCGCCAGCGTGGCATCGAGCTGCCGCTCGTCATCTCCGATCACTGCGACTGGCCGGAGCTCATCCGCACCATCGAGGAGACCGGCGCGGAGGAGATCTGGGTCACGCACGGCCGCGAGGACGCGCTCGTCTACCAGATCGAGAAGATGGGCAAGCGAGGCCGCGCGCTGGCCCTGATCGGGTTGGAGGAGGGCGGCGAATGAAGGCCTTCGCCGAGCTCCTGGATCGCCTGGCGTACAGCCCGGGCCGCAACAGTAAGCTGCGTCTGCTGCAGGATTATTTCCGCCACACACCCGATCCCGACCGCGGCTGGACGCTGGCGGCGCTGACCGATGGACTTCCGTTCTCCTTTCCGCTGCGGCGCATCCTCACCGAAATCGTCGCGCGGCGCCTCGATCCCTATCTGTACGGTCTGTCGCGCGACTATGTGGGCGACACGGCCGAAACCATCGCGCTGGTCTGGCCGGAACCCGAAGCTCTGGTCCCGTTGCGGCTCGGCGACGTCATCGCAACGTTGCTCGACATCGACCGCAACCGGCTTGGCGAGCAGCTCGAGGCATGGCTCGACAGTCTCGACGCCAACGGCCGATGGGCGCTCCTGAAGCTGCTGACGGGAGCGCCGCGCGTCGGCGTCTCCGCCCGTCTCGCCAAGACCGCGCTGGCCAGCATCGCCGGGACGGAGATCGCCGAGAACGAGGAGGACTGGCACGGGCAGCAACCGCCCTATCTCGCGCTCTTCGCCTGGATCGACGGCCGCGCGCCGAAGCCCGACATCCGCAGCCTGCGCACCTACCGCCCCCTCATGCTCTCGCAA
>JBFWWW010000031.1:0-28336 GCA_050245975.1 Hyphomicrobiaceae bacterium | reverse complement strand
GACTCGGGGATTCTCGCCACCGGAGCGGTAGCGGGGGCGACCTACGGGTACCGGGAGGCGGACGCCGCCATCGTCGCACGCGTCCGTGCGATCGAAGCGGCGTGTGCGCGGTACGCTGTTCCGCTGCCGGCGGCTGCGCTGCAGTTTCCGCTGCTCGATCCGGCCGTAGCAACGGTCCTTGCCGGCATGCGGTCGCCAGACGAGGTGCGGCAGAACCTGGCTTGGATGCGTCAACCGATCCCCCCGTCGTTTTGGGAGGACCTGCAATCGGAGGGATTGGTGCGCCTGCCGCGCTAGGTCAGCACGTTGATCGGCTTGCCGGCGAGCCACGCCTCGATGGCTGAGACCATGCCGCCGTAGAACTGGCGATAGGTCTCCTCGGTGACGTAGCCGATATGCGGCGTCAGCAGTGCGCGCGGCTCCTTGCGCAAGGGGTGGTCGGCCGGGAGCGGCTCCGTGTCGTAGACGTCGGCGCCGTAGCCGGCGATGCGGTTGGCGCGCAGCGCGTCGAGAACGGCACTGCCATCCACGATCGGACCGCGCGACGTGTTGATCAGCAGGGCAGTCGGCTTCATCAGCGCCAGCTCCCGGCTGCCGACGAGGCCGCGGGTGCGCGGTGAAAGAACGGTATGGATCGTCACGACGTCCGCGGTTCGGAACAGCTCCTCCTTGCCCACCAGCTTCGCGCCGGCTTTTAGCGCGCGGTCCTCCGTCAGGTTCTCGCTCCACGCAATCACCGTCATGCCGAAGGCCGCGCCGACCCTCGCGACCTGGGCCCCGAGGTTGCCGAGCCCGATGATGCCGAGCGTGCGGCCGGCAAGGTCGAACCCCACCGTCGTCTGCCAGCGCCCTGCGCGCATGTTGGCCGCCTCGGTCGGCAGATGCCGGGCAAGACCGAGGATCAGTCCGAAGGCGAGGTCCGCCGTCGATTTGCCCGAGCCACCGGTTGCGCAGACGGTCACACCCAGCTCCTTGGCTGCCGCGGTGTCGACGGACGCATTGCGCTTGCCGGTCGTGACCAGCAGCTTGAGTTTCGGCAGGGCCTGGAACAGCGAGCGGGCAAACGGCGTGCGCTCGCGCATGATGCCGATGACCTCGAAGCCGGCGAGAGCCGTTGCCGCCGCAGCCTCGGACGCAAAGGGTTCGTGAAAGACCTCGATGCGGTGAGCCTTCTGGAGGCCGGACCAGTCCGCCAGCTTCAGGGCGACCTGCTGATAGTCGTCGAGGATGGCGATGTCGGCCATGGGATCCGCTCCTGTGCGCGCAAGGCCTATCATAATAGCGCGGCGCCGTTATCCCGTCAGGCGGGTAGGCCCTTCCTTTCGAACGCCGTCAATCCTAAGTCTATGGCGTCGCGTGGGACCGGGAGGATGGCGTGGGGTTTCTGCTTGTCGGCATGGCCGTCGTTTTCGGACTGGCCCTGTTGCCGCAAATGTGGGTGCGCAACGTCATCGAGCGGCATTCCGGCGAACGGCCGGATTTTCCCGGCACGGGGGGCGAGTTCGCGCGGCATCTTCTCGACGAGATGAAGCTTGGCCACGTGAAGGTCGAGATGACCGATCTGGGGGACCATTACGATCCCGACGCGAAGGTCATCCGGCTGACCGACCGGCATTTCAGCGGGCGCTCGCTGTCGGCCGTCGTCGTGGCCGCACACGAGGTTGGCCACGCCATGCAGGATGCGACGGCTTATCCGCCGCTTGCCGCGCGCACCCGCCTTGCCCGTCAGGCACTACGTATGGAGCGCGTCGGCGCCGTCGTGATGCTGGCGGCACCGGTTCTCATGGCGCTGGCAAAGACGCCGCATGTCCTCATTATTGAGGTCGCTGTCGGCATGCTGATTATGGGAACGACCATCGTGATGCATGCGGTCACCCTTCCGGTCGAGTTTGACGCCAGCTTCCGCAGGGCTCTGCCGGTGCTGAAGGCCGGCAACTATGTCAGCCGCCAGGATCTCGGATCGGCGCGCAAGATACTGACGGCCGCCGCGTTCACATATGTCGCGGCGGCCGCCATGAGCCTGCTTGATGTCGCGCGCTGGGTGCGCGTCCTGCGTCCTTAGCGCCTAGCGACGGCCGCGTTCGGCGCGAAGCTGCAGCGAGGAGATTCCGGCCGCAATATTCAGGCCTTCCTGCGCCTGGACGCTCAGCGGCTGGAGAACGATCGAGCGGTTCGACCCGCCGAGCAGCGCATTGGCGCCGACACCCACGCCGAGCGTGGCTTCCGCGCCGACGCCGCCGTACTCGCCGTCGAGAGAGCGTGCCGGCAGGCTGTCGGTGGGTGCCAGGACGGCCCAACCGATGATGGTTTTTTGCGTCGCGCCGAGGTCCAGGCCATACTTGTGGATCGTACCGCGATAGAACTCGTCGCGGCCTTCACGTTCGAAACGGCAGCGCAGGTACTTGGTGGAGCCGAAGACAAAGCCGGTCGTGCCGCTGGCGGCGCAGTTCAGCACGCCGACCTCTACACGCGACTGTGCGCTCGCGCCGGTGCCGGCGAAGCAGGCCGCAAGACCGAGACCGGCGGCTGCCAGAGTGGACTTCCTCATTCTCTCCTCCTTGGAATGACGCCGTCAAAAGGCGGGGTAATGATCGAAAGGATGACGCTTTCGGACAATTCTGGGGATCGCGCCATGAGATGCACAGTACGTGCGCATGCAACTGCCTGGAGTTTGTGGGGATTAACACTAATCGTCGTGCAAGCTGCCGCCGGACCGTCGTTGTCCCAGGTCTGTTCAGCGGACGTGCAATGCGCAAATGGCGGCCGAAGTTCCTTCGTATGCATCGGCGATACGCTGATTGTGCGGCGCAGTGTCTGTGCCGGCACATGCCGCGAGATCGAGGAGCGGCGGCAGGACTGCGGCTCGCGCACGATTGGGGCGGTGACCTGCTCGGGCAATACGGCCATGCGCACCCAGGGTGGCTGCAATGCCGCGCTCGGAACGTGCGACAGCCGCGCGAGCTACGAGACGTGCGTGCCCGCCTGCTCCTGTCGCCGCGGTCGTCTTGTCGTATCGACCGGTTCGTGCGTCGATGGCGCCGGCTGCGCGCGGTCCGCGGTCCAGTGCGAGAAGGGGTGCACGTGTTCGCCCGAGCCGCACTGTCTGGATTGAACGAGGCATTCTGGATCATCCGCCGGGGAGACGGCGCTTGCGGTTCTTCTTTCCTGACGTCATCGATATGCCGCTTCCGCCGGGTCATCGCTTCCCCGGCGGGAAATACAGGATGCTCAAGGAATTGGTCATTGCGAAGGGTATCCTCGGACGCGGCACGCTGCGTCCCTCGCCGCCGGCGACGGAGCAGATGCTGCACGTTGCGCATTGCCGATCGTACGTGCGGTCGATTCTCGACGGAACGGTGGCGGCAGACATCATGCGCCGCATCGGGTTGCCGTGGAGCCACATACTTGCGGCGCGCTCCTGTGCGTCTGTCGGCGGCTCGCTGGCGGCGGCCCGGGCGGCGCTGGAGGACGGGCTGTCGGGCCAGCTGGCGGGCGGCACGCATCATGCGCACCGCGATTTCGGCTCCGGCTTCTGCGTTTTCAACGATCTCGCCGTCACGGCGCTGACGCTGCTTGCGGAAGGCCGTGTCGCCCGCGTTGCCGTCATCGATCTCGACGTTCATCAGGGCGACGGCAATGCGGCATTGTTGGCGCCCGATCCGCGTGTGTTCGTTCTTTCCATGCACGGCGCCAAGAACTTTCCCTTCCGCAGGGTGCCGTCCGATCTCGACGTCGATCTTGCGGACGGCACGGAAGACGAGGCGTACCTGCGCGCGCTTCACGAAGCTCTGTCTGCGGCGGTCGCATTCCGGCCTGACCTGGTGCTCTACCTCTCGGGGGCCGATGCGCTGCGTCAGGATCGCCTCGGCCGCCTTGCCCTGACGCACGCCGGGCTCATGGCCCGGGACCGGCTGGTTTTCGAGACGTTCCGGGTTCGCGGGGTCCCGGTGTCGATTGCCGTCGGCGGGGGATATGCCGAGCCGATCACCGACTCGGTTGAGGCTTATGCCAATACGTTCCGCGCAGCCTGCGCCGTCCATGGTCTCTAGACATTGCGCTTGGGGTCCGCCGGGGCTAAAAGCCGCGCCATGTCACAGACGGTAGGCAAGTCCACGCGGCAGCGATCCGCACCACCCGCCCGGCGCGCGAAAGCGGTCCGGGCGGTGCCGAAGGTCGGCATCGTGTCGCTCGGCTGTCCAAAGGCCCTGGTCGACAGCGAGCGCATCATCACCAAGCTGCGCGCGGACGGCTATGCCCTGTCGCCGGACTACGAGGGAGCCGACGTGGTGGTGGTGAACACCTGCGGCTTCCTCAACTCGGCCAAGGCGGAGAGCCTCGAGGCCATCGGCGAGGCGATGGCCAAGAACGGCCGCGTCATCGTCACGGGCTGCTTCGGTGTCGAGAAGGATCGCATTGTAGCCGAGCATCCCGGGGTGCTGGCGGTGACGGGACCGCACCAGTACGAGGCGGTGGTGGCAGCGGTGCACGATGCCGTACCGCCGGTTCACAATCCCTATGTCGATCTCGTCGCCCCCGAGGGCTTGCGGCTGACGCCGCGGCACTACGCCTACCTGAAGATCTCCGAAGGCTGCAACAACAGCTGCTCGTTCTGCATCATCCCGTCACTGCGCGGAAAGCTCGCCAGCCGGCCGGCGGCGAATGTGATGGCCGAGGCAGAACGGCTGGTGAAGGCCGGCGTGAAGGAGCTGCTCGTCATCAGCCAGGATACCAGCGCCTATGGCCTCGACATCAAGTACGCGGAGTCGAAATGGAAGGGTAAGGCTCTGCCGGCGCGGCTCTATGACCTCGCAGCCGCACTGGGCGACCTTGGTGTCTGGGTCCGCCTGCACTACGTCTATCCCTATCCGCATGTCGACGGCGTGATGGCCCTGATGGCGGAGGGGAAAATCCTTCCTTATCTCGACATACCCTTCCAGCATGCGGCGCCGAACGTGCTGAAGGCGATGCGGCGGCCGGCCCACCAGGCCAAGACCCTGGAGCGCATTGCGCGCTGGCGTCGTGACGTTCCCGATCTTGCCCTGCGCTCGACGTTCATTGTCGGCTTTCCGGGCGAGACGGAAGAGGATTTCAGGCTGCTGCTGGACTGGCTCGGCGAGGCACGCATCAACCGCCTCGGCTGCTTCAAGTACGAGGACGTTGACGGCGCTGCGGCCAACGACCTGCCCGGCGCGGTCCCCGAGGAAGTCAAGGAGGAGCGCTGGCATCGCCTGATGGCCGAGCAGCAGGACATCAGCCGAGAAATCATGTCGCGCCGCGTCGGTGCGAGCCTGGATGTCATCATCGATCGCATCGATGCGGACGGCGTCGTTGGCCGCTCGCAATGGGACGCCCCGGATATCGACGGTTGCGTCTATCTGGGTGACGCGGCGTCATGCCGGCCGGGCGATATCGTCCGCGCCCGTATCGAGAAAGCGGACGCCTACGATCTCTGGGGCCGCGTCCTTCTGTAGAAGCGGATGGCTTCAGCCGCGCTTGGTGTCGAGCGGCTTCGCTTTCGACAGCTTGGCGATATCCGGCAGCGGACGCGCCGTTTCCTTGTTCCGGGACAGGACCTGCTCCAGGGCGTAGGCAACTTCGAGGACGAAGGCATCTGCGCCCTTCGGCCCGATCACCTGGATGCCGAACGGCATGCCCTTGTGGTCGACGCCGCAGGGGAGCACGGCCGAGCAGGCCAGCGCCATGGTCGGGGCGTAGGTGATCGCCAGCCAGCGCATATAGGTCGGCATTTTCTCGCCGTCGATTTCCTCGACGAAAAGCTGGCTGTGCGGAAATGGAGAAACCGAGGCGGCCGGGCAGATCAGAACGTCCACGTCCTCGAAGAATGCGATGAACCGCTTGTAGATTTTCGTCTGCTCGACGTTCGCGCGTGCGACGTCGCCCAGCGAGTAGGCGAGCCCGCGTTCCGTGTTGTCCGCGACGTTCCGGTCCAGCAGGTGCCGGCTCTTTTCCAGCCGCTCGCGATGCGCCGCTACGAAGTAGACGCCGCGCAGAATCTCGAAGACGTCGTGAACGCCCGAGAAATCCGGAGCGCGCTCCTGGGTCTCGTGGAACACGGATTTGAACGTCGCAACCCGGGAGTTGAAGACATCGCGGATAGCCTTCTCGACCGGCGCACAACCGAGATCGGGCGAGACGGCGACACGGAGGCTCGTGAGGTCGGTCCCTGCCAGTTCATCGGCGATCCCGAAACCGTCACCGGAAGAGAAAGGATCGCGACGGTCCGAGTCGATCTGGGCCTTGAGGAGAAGGTGGGCGTCCGCGACCGTCCGGCCCATAGGCCCCGTGACGCCGAAGGGGATGAGCGAGGCCGCGCGCTCGACCGACGGCACGACACCGGGCGATGGCCGGAAGCCGACGACGCCGCAGAAGCTTGCCGGCGTGCGCAGGCTGCCGCCGTAGTCCGAGCCCGTGCAGAGCGGCATATGACCAAGGGCCAGCGAAACAGCCGAGCCGCCCGACGAGCCGGCGCATGTCAGGTTCGGATCGAAGGGGTTTCCCGTGGCGCCATAGACGCGGTTGCGGGTGTTGGAGCCGGCGCCGAATTCCGGCGTGTTTGTCTTGCCGAGGATGATGCCGCCGGCGGCGCGAACGTTGGCGACGCTCGCTTCGTCCGCGGTTGGGACGTTGGTCTCGAACAGCAGAGACCCCCACGTCGTCCGCAGGTTCTTTGTCGCCTGCAAATCCTTGACGCCGACGGGAAGCCCCGCCAGAAGCGGCAAGGCATCTCCTGACTTGATGGCGCGTTCGGTGTCCTTTGCCGCGACGCGGGCTGCATCGGCATCGAGCGCAACGACAGCATTTACGGCGGGATTGGTGGCCGCGATCCGCTCCAGGCAGCTCTCCAGCAGCTCGACGGGTGACAGTTTGCGCTGGCCGATGAGCCGGCGAGCTTCGACGGCAGTCAGGTCGCAGGGCTTCGTCATCTGTTTCCCCCGTGAAGAGATTTTGCATGAGCGAACCATGCTGTCCGCCGACAGGCAAGCCATGTCTTGGCAGGGGACGCTCCCGAAATGAGCATGGCCCGTCCGAGCGCGGTCGTGGCAAGGTGCGGCCATGGCGGCGACGGGCACAAGACAGGCGCTGGCGACCAGGTACGGCGACCTGCCCAGGGGCATATTCTGGGTCATCGTATCGATGGCCCTGTTTGCCGGCCTCGCGGTTTTTTCGCGTGCCGTGATGGACACGGGCATGCACCCGATCGAGGTCGTCTTTTTCCGCAACCTCCTGGCCTGCCTCATGTTCACGCCGCTGTTGCTGTGGCGTGGCGCGTCGCTGGTCCGCTCCAGCCAGCTCAACCTCTACGGCCTCCGCGTCTCGATGATGCTGGTTTCGATGTGGGCCTGGTTCTATGCCCTGTCGAAGATTTCGATCGGTGAGGTCACGGCGATCGGGTTTCTCGGGCCGCTGTGCGGCACGCTGGGCGCCGCCATCTTCCTGCGTGAGACGGTGCGTGCGCGGCGCTGGATCGCATTGATCGTCGGCTTTCTCGGTGCGCTCGTTATTCTGCGGCCCGGCCTTTCTTCGGTCGGCGCTGGACAGATGGCGGCCCTGCTGGGAGCGATGCTTTCGGGCATGGGCGCGGTGATGGTGAAGCAGCTCACGGCTGGCGACGATCCGGACAAGATCGTCTTCCTGACCAACCTCATGCTGACACCGATGTCCCTTGTGCCGGCGCTGTTCGTCTGGCAGTGGCCGCAGGCCAGTCAGGGGCCGCTGCTGCTCGGCATGGGTCTTTGTGCCGTGCTCGGGCATGCGGCATGGGCGCGGTCATACGCGTTGCTCGACGCCTCTCTGGCGCAGACGTTCGAGTTTTCGCGGCTCCTGTTCGCCGTCGCGTTCGCCTACATGGTGTTCGGCGAGACCATGGACGGCTGGACGTGGGTCGGCGCCGTCATCATCTTTGCCTCGTCCGCCTACATCACGCGGCGCGAAGCACAGCTCCGCCGTGCGCGGCTTCCGGGTTCGGCGCAGTGACTTCTAGAGCCGGATGACCTTGCCGGGGTTCATGATGTTGCCGGGGTCGAGCGCTCGCTTGAGCGTCCGCATGAGGTCGAGCTCGACCCCGCTCTTGTAGTGCTCGTTCTCCCCGCGCCTGAGCATGCCGATGCCGTGCTCCGCGCTGATCGATCCGCCCAGGTCGATAACGATGTCGTGCACGATGCGGTTGATGTTGGTCCGCTCGCGCTTGTAGCGCGGCCAATCCCAATCGGCCGGGCGGATGGGATTGTAATGCAGGTTGCCGTCGCCGACGTGGCCGAACGCGCAGGAGCGGATGCCGGGATAGGCTTTTTTCAGTGCCGCGTCGGCGCGCGACAGGAACTCGGCGATACGGGATACCGGCACCGAGATGTCATGGCCGATGCTGCCGCCGGCGGACTTCTGCGCTTCGGCAAGATCTTCCCGCATCTTCCAAAGCCGCGCCGCCTGCGCGGTCGAACCGGCAACAATGGCATCGCGTATGAGGCCCGCCTCCATGGCGTCGGAGAGCGCGGTCATCAGGGTGCTGTTGAGAGAGCCCGGTTCACCCTGGCCGGAAACATCCATCAGAACGTACCAGGGATGGATGTCGTTCATCGGATCGGCATGACCCGGCACGCCCGCCAGCAGGTGATCGACGATCGGCCGGCCGATAAGCTCGAACGCCGTCAGCAGTTCGCCGAAGCGTGCTTTCATGTGACCGAGCAGGGCCACGCCCTTTGCCGGGTCGTCGATCGCGATCCAGGCCGTTTCGCGCGCGGTCGGCAGTGGAAAGAGACGAAGGACGGCCGCCGTGATGAGGCCGAGTGTGCCCTCGCCGCCGATAAACAGGTGTTTGAGGTCGTAGCCGGTGTTGTCCTTGCGCAGCCGCCGCAGGCCATTCCAGATGCGTCCGTCGGGAAGCACGACCTCCAGGCCGAGGACGAGATTGCGGGCGTTGCCGTAACGCAGAACCTGGACGCCGCCTGCATTGGTCGAGAGATTGCCGCCGATCTGGCAGGACCCTTCGGCGCCCAGGCTGAGGGGGAAAAGGCGGTTGGCTTTCAGCGCGGCGTCCTGCACCTCCTTGAGCACGACGCCTGCCTCGACGGTGATCGTGTCGTTCTCCGTGTCGACGTCGCGGATCGCCCGCATGCGGGATGTCGAAATCACCACCTCGCTCATGTCGGGCGAGGGCTGGCTGGCGCCGGTAAGCCCGGTGTTGCCGCCTTGCGGCACGATCGGAACGCCGAACTCGGCGCACACCCGCACCAGGGCTGCTGCCTGCTCCGTGTTGGCGGGCCTGAGGACCAGGGGGACGCGGCCCTGCCAGTCGTCGCGCCAGCTCCTGCAATAGGCGGCTGTATCGGCCTCGGATTCGAGAAAGCCTCCCGGGCCCGTGACCTCCCTGAGGCGCAGGAGGGCGGCCTCGGGGACGGGCCGTGCAGGCTTGGAAGTTGGAGTCATCTCGCGGACTTTCTCGTGCTATGAGCGCTTCTGCGGAGCCGGAGAGTAGCAGCGCGTCGATGGCCGACAACAGCGAGATCGAGAAAAGGGTTCTTCCCAGCGGGTTCAGGGAGCTTCTGGGCTATCGCACCCGCACCTGGCGTGACGGGTTCGGCGAGATCGAGCTGGTGCTCAAGCCGTCGCACATGAACCGCATCGGCATCGTGCACGGCGGCGTTTATTGCGCGTTGCTCGATGTTGCGATGGGGCATGCAGCCGCATATTGCGCGGTGCCCGGGCATGCGCGCTTCAGTGTGACGCTGTCACTCAACACCACGTTTCTGAAGGGCGCGCGGGGCGGTGTGCTGATCGCCACAGGGACGCTCGACGGCGTCGATGGCCGCGCCGCGAGCACCACGGGCGAGGTGCGGGATGGTGACGGCGTTCTCTGCGCAACAGGCCAGGCGACATTCCTCTATGCGCCCGGAAGCGAGCGCAAGGAGGGGGTGCCGATCGCGCAGCGCCCGTTCAAAAGCACGACGGGCCGGAATTGACCCGGCCCGCCGTCGAATTCGCTCGATGAGCAGCGCTCAGTAGTACCGCCGACGGTGGCTTCTGTCCTCGACGACCCTGGCCAGGAACTCGGTGGGATCGGCGTCAGTCGCCAGCGCGCTGGCGTTGCGGAGATCCTGGCGCGTCAGTCCGATGTCTTGGAGTTCGCGCTCGTTCAGGGCGCCGAGCTGCATGAGGTGCTGGCGGGCTTTCACGGCACGGACCGGCCAGAACATCGCGCGAACACCGGCGTTGATGAGAGCGCGCGTGGCTTCGCCGGTGCGGGAACCCGAGCGCTGTGGGTGCGGTATCTGCCAAAGATTGTTCAAAAGCATGGTCCTGCCCTTTCTGGTGCGCGGCGTCGGGCCGGCTGGCCCGGACAGCGCCGCTTCAGGCGGGTGCAAAATGCCGTAGTCCAATTGATCAAACAAACGAATGTTTGTAATCTCATCCATCATCGAAAGAGATTGATCGCCATGCTCGATACAGACCAGCTTCGCAGCTTCCTCGCCATCGTCGACACGGGCAGTTTCACGCGTGCCGCCGAGCGCGTGAACAAGACGCAGTCGGCCGTTTCCATGCAGATCCGACGCCTGGAGGAGCGGCTCGGACGGTCGCTGTTCGCCAAACACGGGCGCGGCGCGCGGCTGACGGACGACGGCGAGAAGCTGATCGATTACGCGCGGCGAATGCTCCAGATCGAAGCGTCCGCGATGGCAGCGGTTGCCGAGCAGGGACTTGCCGGACGTGTGAAGCTCGGCATCCCGGACGACTACGCCGAGCCGTTCCTGCCCGAGATCCTGACGCGGTTCATGTGCAAGCATCCGCTGGTCGAGGTGTCCGTCGTGTGCGAGCACAGCCTGTCGCTCGCCGAGCAGGTGGCAGCGCATGAGCTCGATCTCGCGGTGGTGACCGATTGCGCGCGCATCAGCGGTGTCGAAGTCGTCCGCGAGGAGCCGCTGTGGTGGGTCTCAGGGCAAACGACAGGCGTTAGCGACGACAGGCCGCTTGCCGTTGCGCTCGGCGCCCCAACTTGTGCGTGGCGCCAGACGGCGACGGCCGAGCTCGAGAAGCTCGGCATCGACATGCGGCTCGTGCTGGTGTCGAACAATCACGCCGCCATCGCTCCGATCGTGCGCGCCGGCTTGGCGGTGACCGTATGGCCGAGCAGTGCCATGCGTCCCGGTTTCCGCGTTCTGGGCCCCGAGACGGGACTGCCAAGCCTGCCGCCATGCCGGATCGGCCTGCTGCAGGCGACCGGCGAGAAATCGCGTGAGGCAGTGGCGCTGGCAGACGGCATTCGCTCCGCGCTATCGACACCGTTGTCTCAGGCCGACACGCGGCCCGATGCGACGGGCGATGCGCGTGGGCGGCGGCGGCCGATGGCGGCCGAATAGACGGACACCGCGGATCAGCGTCCGAGCTGCTGCGCGCTGACGATGCCGCCCGCAGGATCGCGCAGCTCCGCCGCCTGCTGCGCGCGCTTGTGCTCGGTACAGGCGGAGCTGGCGTGCCGGTATGTGCGGTGCATGTCCTCGACGACGCGCTCGTAGAGTTTGCGCTGCCCTGTGGGATAGGTCAGCCGCCATCCGTGCATCTGGTGCTCGTCGCAGGAAACGGTCACGCGCTCGTAGAAGGTGTCTTCGCCGTTCAGGCCCGACAGCACAAACCAGGTTTTGCCGACCGGGCCGTAGTCGAATGTCGCCGCGCTGTAGCGCTCATCGATAATGGACTGACGGATGCTTTGCAGGTTCAGGCCGGGCGGGGTCCGTGCTGCGTAGATCATCAGCTCGGCCAAGCCATCGCGCGATACGAGCCGCCGCTCCGTGGCGTTGGACCTGATCGTCGTCGGGAAGATATTGGCAGGGTATTTGAGAACGAACTGATAGCGGCCGCTGCGCAGGACCGTCCAGTTGCCGGGCTTGATCGTCGCGACGGGATCGTCCGCGGGTGCCGCGGTGGGCTGGGAGCCTTGCGCCAGGCTTGGCCCGGCGCTGGCGGTTGTCGAGGGAGGGCGTTGGTCGGCGCCCTCGGGCGCGGTTTGTGCCGTCGCCAGAACCGCGATCCGCGCGCGGGCGAGCCGCGCTTGCGGGGTATGCTCGAAATTGGCGACGAACGTACCCAATGCCGCGATGTCGCGGCTGTCCTGGAGCGCCGCCCAAGCCAGCGCGGCGGGATCAAGGGGCGAAACCTGCGGCAGCGGCTCCAGCAGGTCGGCGAGGTCGGGCGGGGCGGACGCAGGCCGGTACTGCACGATAACAGCTTTCGGCGTGGGCGCCGGTGGCGGCAGCAGGTCTTGAACGGCCTCGGGTTGCGGCACACGAGCGACGGCATCGCGCAAGCTGCTCTCGAGGTCGATGATGGACTTCGCCGATGCAGCACCCGCCGCGAGCTCTGCAAGCTCGTTGGCGGCCGGTGGCGTGGGAACGCCGGCAGAATTCCGCCGCAGGACGTCATCGAGGTCGCCGGCGGCCGGATCACGCGCCGGGCGTTCTGCGAGCTCGCTGGCGGGCGGCAGCGCGGGAAGCGCCGCGAGGTTCTGCCGCAAGGACGCGTCGATATCCGGTGCAGGCGCGGCCACCTGCGAGGCGGCAATGGTCTCGGCCGGGGACTGCGGCTTTGTTGTCTCGGCGACCGATGTGGACGGAGGCGGCTGCTGGTCCGGCTGCGTCAGCCATATGCGGCCGCCGAACAAAGCAACAGCGATTGCCAGGATGAAGCCGCCCGCCGCCGCAGACCTCAACCTGCGGGCGCGCGCGCGCAGCGCCGATTGCGCGTGGATGAGACCGAAGTCATAGGCAGCGCGCGACTGAGGATCGCGCAGGGCCTCGTAGGCCTCGGTGATGATTTTGAAGCGGTCCGCTGCAGCACGGTCCGAGGTGTTGCGGTCCGGATGGCAGCTCATCGCGAGAGCGCGATAGGCCGTCTTGATGCGATTGTGATCCGCATCCGACGGCACCCCCAGGACCTGGTAGAAATTCTGCATACACACCATCTGCCGTCGGCAATGGTGCAAGCTATCCGCTTCGAGGCCTGATCGTCAATTTACGCCTCTAGGATAGCAGGTTAGCAGAGGACGCTGGATCGTTGCGTTAACCGTGTTTCCGGTCTGCCGATTCCGGATACAGGGCCTAGATGCCCCAGACCCGTCGCGCGAAGGCGGGATAGGTCTCCGCCACGTCGGAGGCGACGCGTCCGCGCAGGAGATCGAGAACCGCAGGCGCGGGGGCCGGCGTCGTATCGACATGCTCGGGCGTGTCGTAATCGAAGCCCGTCGCTGCGCGCACCTGTGCCTGCGTGATGCCCGGATGCAGGCTCTTGAGGACGAAACGCGCGCGGTGGCGATCGAACGCGAACACACAGAGGGATGTCACGAGCGCGTACGGCCCGCCGGGCCGGTAGACGTCGGGCGGGCTCGTCCCCGGCGCGCTGACGAAGTCGACCTTCTCGACCAGAACGCGAGGCGTATGCTCCTCTCGAAACAGGATGACGCGCGGGACGACGAAATAGAGATAGGACGAGCCGAACGAGCCGGGAAAGCGCACGTCGGCCTTGGGGTATCCGGAGGGGTCGCCGATGCCGACAAGGTTCACGTTGGCCTCGCCGTCGATCTGCCCGCCGGACAGGAAGAAGGCATCGATGCGTCCCTGACCTGCGCAGTCGAAAAGCTCGCGCCCGCCGTCGGTGAAGGGGTTGTGCCTGGTGCTGCCCAGCAGCGAGACGCGCAGTCGCCCTTCGGAGAGAGCGCGGGCGAGCAAAGCGGCGCTGCCGGGAATCGGCGAGCTGGCGCCCACCGCAACGTGCGACAGACCCGCAAGCATCGGGGCGATGGCGCCGATCATCATCTCGGCCGGCGTCGGCTCGGGACGCATCTTGAGTGTCGTCGGCATCAGGCCGGGACGAGATCGCTGAGGTGCGCGCGGGCCCAGCCGGCGAAACCATCATCCGTGACGGCGGCCTTGGCGTAGGCGCGCAGGGCTTGCGCATCCGCTGGATATTGGCCGGCAAGCCCGATCGGGGCGGCGCCGGACGGCGCGACCGCGAGAGCCGTGATGTAAAGCGCGGGAATGGTGCCCGCAGCCAGCGTCTGGTCGGCCAGGAAATCGGTGTCTTCGACCGTCTCAACGGTGACGAGCGTCGCTGCGGAGGCGTGAGCCATCAGCATGAGCTCGCGGCGTACGCCGATCCACACGTTGCCGTTCCGATCCGCCTTTGCGGCGTGGAAGAGTGCGATATCCGGCCGGATAGCCGGAAGAATGACGATCGGGTCGCGCGTGCCGCTTTCGCGCAGCGGGTTTTCGATGACCTTCCAGTCGGGTCTGACACGCGTCAGATCGGAGCCGAGAATGCCGCGCAGCGGCATGAAGGGGATGCCTTTTTCCGCCGCCTGCAGTCCCGCGTGAATGGCGGGACAGGTGGCGTCCCACATCTCGATGGTGCCGGCCTTGAGCGCGGCGCTGAAGCGCGGCGCGATGCCGTGCTCGCCGAGGGTCACGGCGGCGGCTTCGATGCGCGCGACGCAGCCGGCGCCCACGAGCATATCGACCTGGAATCCGCCCTGCGGCACGGCGACGATATGAAGATCGCGCACCGGGCGGCGCATCAGCTCGCGCACGACCTGCATGGCGCAGCCCGAATAGTCGGGCGCCAGCGCGAGGCGGGTTCCGTCGCCGATGCGGTCCGCCAATGCCGCCACGGAGACGGTTTGGGGCGTTTGGGACGCGGTTTGGGACATCTGGATCACCCTTTTGGCGGCAGTCTATTCCAGGAGCGCCGCCAGACCCAAAAAGAAACTGCCGATCCTCTCGGACCGGCAGTTTCGCCCCCGCAAAAGGCAACGCAGAATCTAAGAGCCCTCTTCCGCGTTACCGGTCCTGAGTTCCAGCCGCAGCCGGAGAAACGGACGAAGCAGCACCCTTGGCGAACCCCGCACCGCGGATGCTGCCGTGCGCGGGGAAAGTGCAATTCCGGGCGCCGGTGCGCAAGGCGGCAGTGCAGCCTCGGAACGTTTTCTCGCCGCCGCGGGTTCCGCGCCGTTTCGGGTTGTGCCGTTTTCGTGTCGATGCGCCGGCGCGGTCGGCGAGGAGTGTCAATGAGTTCTGGCATGGCGAGCATGCGATGCCGTAGCCGGCTGCCGCATCATATCGTTGCAGACAGGACACGCCTCGCCGCAAGTCGCTGTGGAAACCTGTGTGCAACGTCGTGAGACGCGTCAGTAGGTCGCGCGCCCGCCGGAGATGTCGAGCACGGAGCCGGTGGTGAACGAGCAATCCTGCGAGGCCGCGAACGCGGCGAGCGCGGCCACCTCCTCGACGGTGACGAAACGCGCGCGCGGGATCTTCGACAGCATGAAGTCGATGTGCTCCTGCGTGATCTGGTCGAAGATCGCCGTCTTGGCTGCGGCCGGCGTGATGGCGTTGACGGAGATGTCGAAGCCCGCCAGCTCCTTGCCGAGCGACTTGGTGAGCGCGATCACGCCCGCTTTCGAGGCCGAATAATGCGCCGCGTTGGGATTGCCTTCCTTGCCGGCGATCGAGGCGATGTTCACGATGCGCCCGTAGTTCTGCTTCATCATCAGCGGCGCGACCACCTTGCAGCAGATGAACGGGCCGTCGAGGTTGATGCGCATGACGCGGCGCCACTCCTCGACCGTGGTGTCCCATGTCTTCGCGTTCGCGCCGGCGACGCCCGCGTTGTTGACGAGAATGTCGATGCGGCCGAAGTCCTTGACGGTCGCGTCGCGTGCCGCTTCCACGGACGCCAGGTCGGTGACGTCGGCGGCGTAGGCGCGCACGCCGTCGCCCAGGGCCTTCGCCGTTTTCGATGCCAGCTCGATGTCCCTGTCCCAGATGGCCACCTTCGCGCCCGATGCGACGAACCGTTCCGTGATGGCGCGGCCGATGCCCTGTGCGCCGCCCGTGACGGCGGCGATGCGGTTGGAAAGGTCGATCCTGTTGGCCATCTCGGTTTCCTTGCTTGGGTCTATTGCGATGATGCGGCGTCCTGATCCCTAAGCTCGGTCTTCAGCACCTTGCCGTAGTTGTTTTTCGGCAGTGCAGGGACGAAGCGATAGGACTTCGGGCGCTTGAAGCGGGCGATATTGTCGAGGCACAGGCGGTCGAGAGCCTCGACGGTCACGTCCGCGCCGGCGCGGGTGACGACGAAGGCCACGACCTCCTCGCCCCAATCGGCATGCGGTCGCCCGATGACGGCGGCTTCCGCGATGTCCGGATGGGTCAGCAAGACTTCCTCGATCTCGCGCGGGTAGATGTTCGACCCGCCCGAGATGATGAGGTCCTTCGACCGGTCCTTGATGGTGACGAAGCCGTCGGCGTCCTGTGCGCCGAGGTCGCCGGTCCACAACCAGCCGTCACGCAGAGCCTTCTCCGTCGCCGCGGCGTTCTCCCAGTAGCCCGCCATGACGCAGGCGCTGCGCGTGACGATCTCGCCGATTTCGCCGGGAGGCAGCTCGTGGCCGTCCTCGCCGACCACCTTCACCTCGACGCCCGTGCGCGCCACGCCGGTGCTGCCGATGCGCTCGGCGTAGCGGGGATGGCCCGCGTCGGCGTGCAGCCGCTTGGAAAGGCCGGTGATGGTCATCGGGCTCTCGCCCTGGCCGTAGAGATTGTAGAGTTTCGGCCCGAGCAGTTTCAGCGCGCGCGCGAGATCGGCGGCATACATGGCCGCGCCGCCGTAGATCAGCGTCTTCAGGTTGCGCGTATCGACGTCCGCCGCCGCGGGATGGTTGATGAGCCGCGCGACCATCGTCGGGGCGGCGAACATCGACACGTTCTCGTAGCGCCGCAGGGCATCGAACACGCGATCGGGCTCGAACGATCCCGGCAACAGGACATTGTGCGACCCGCGGGCGATGTGGGCGAGGCCGTAGAGGCCGGACCCGTGCGACAGCGGGGCCGCATGCAGGATGGTGTCGCGGTCATCGATGTAGTCGATGTCGGCGTAGTAGGCGTGCAGCGCGAACAGCAGGTTGGCGTGCGTCAGCATCGCCCCTTTCGGCCGGCCGGTGGTGCCGCTCGTGTAGAAGAGCCAGGCGCAGGCAGGTTCGCTTTCGGGTGCCACGGCTATGGGCGTTCCCGCCAGCAGGGCCTGATAGTCCTTGCTGCCCGCGACGACGATCGTCGGCATGGACGGCTGGGCCGACAGGCCTTCGGCGATCTTTGCGCCGGCGATGCACAGCCGCGCGCCCGAATTGTCGATGATCCACGCCATCTCCTTGGCGTGCAGCTTGTTGTTGATGGGGACGGCCGTCAGCCCGGCCCGCCAGATGCCGTACAGGGCCGGATAGAACTCCGGCGCATTCTCGAGCGCGATCGCGACGCGGTCGCCCGGCTGCAGCCCGTGACGGGCAACCAGTCCGCCGGCGATGGCTGCGACCTGCTGCTCCAGCTGCCGGTATGTCAGGCTGCCGCCGTCCCAGGACAAGGCGGGGCGGTCGGGGAGATAGCGGGCAACCGAGTGCAGGGTATCGGCGATGTTCATGGCGGGCGGTCGGACGTTCCCATCGGCTCCGTATCGAGCCTTGCCGGCAAGCTTGCCATCGGCGTTCCGGCGCTGCAAGGCGCTCGCAAACCTGGAGTCGGGGAAGGCCGGGGTCTAAGTTGGCTCGAAACGAGATGGAGATGGCGCTCTATGGGTATTCCGACGAGCTATGACACGCTGAAGGTGGCGATGGACGCGGAGACGCGCATCTGCGTCATCACCATGAACCGGCCGGCCTCGCTCAACGCGCTCAACACGCAGATGATGGAAGATTTGCGCGCGTGTTTCAGCGCGTTCTATGTGGAGGACAATGCCGCCGCCTGCCTGGTTCTGACCGGCGAGGGCACGCGCGGTTTCTGCACGGGCGCCGATCTGAAGGAGCGCAAGGGCATGACGGATGCCGTGTGGCGGCGCCAGCATGCCATCGTCGAGCAGATGGTCCGCGCCGTCATGGACTGCCCGATCCCGATCATCGCCGCCGTCAATGGCGCGGCCTATGCCGGGGGCATGGAGCTCGCGCTCGCCTGCGACTTCATCTATGCCGCCCGCAGCGCGCGCTTCGCGCTGACGGAGGTGACGCTCGGCATCATGCCCGGCGCGGCCGGCACGCAGAACCTGCCGCGCGCGGTCGGCACGCGGCGGGCGAAGGAGATCATCCTCACGGGCCAGCCCTTCGGCGCCGAGGACGCACTGGCCTGGTCGATGGTCAACAAGGTCTGCGCCGATGCGAGCCTGATGGACGAGGTCATGGCGACGGCGCGCAGGATCGCCGCCAATGCGCCGATCTCGGTGCGGCAGGCGAAGAAATCCATCGACAAGGCGACCGAGCTCGACCGGGCGAGCGGTTATGCCTTCGAGATCGAGGCTTACAACCGGACGATCCCGACCCAGGATCGCAAGGAGGGAATCCTCGCCTTCAACGAGAAGCGCAAGCCGCGCTACACCGGGAGCTGAGATGGCCCGCGCCTAGAGCGTTTCAGGTCCAGGCCGGCTCGCGGATCGCTGGGTCCCGGCTCTCGCTGCGCTCGGCCGGGATGACAGTGGAGGGCGTTCGGCCGGGATGACGCGGGGGGAATTTCGCTCTCTCCCTGTCATCCCCGACGCTGCCGTCTTCTGTCATCCCGGAGGCCGCGCAGCGGCCATCCGGGACCCAGCGTCCCGAGCAAGGCGCTTGCCTGTGGTCCCCGCTCTCCGCTTCGCGCCGGCGGAGATGGCACGGAGCGCGTGCTCCGGCAGGGATGACAGTGGGGGCGCTCGGCCGGGATGACAAGGCGGGGGCGTTTCCGCCCAAGCCGGAAAGCCTCTAGTTGTCGTCCATCTTGAGGGCGGCGATGAAGGCCTCCTGCGGGATCTCGACCTTGCCGAACTCGCGCATCTTCTTCTTGCCGGCCTTCTGCTTGTCGAGCAGCTTGCGCTTGCGCGTGATGTCGCCGCCGTAGCACTTGGCGAGCACGTCCTTGCGCAGCGCCCGGATGGTCTCGCGCGCGATCACCTTGCCGCCGATGGCCGCCTGGATCGGGATCTGGAACAGGTGCGGCGGGATCAGTTCCTTGAGCCGTTCGCACATGCTGCGCCCGCGGCTTTCCGCGCGCGAGCGGTGCACGATGATCGAGAGCGCGTCCACCGGCTCGCCGTTGACGAGGATCGACATCTTGACGAGATCGCCCTCCTCGTAGCCCGTGAGGTGATAGTCGAAGGAGGCGTATCCGCGCGAGACCGACTTCAGCCGGTCGTAGAAGTCGAACACCACTTCGTTGAGCGGCAGGTCATAGACCAGCATCGCGCGCGAGCCGGCATAGGTGAGCTGCTTCTGGCGGCCGCGACGGTCCTGGCACAGTTTCAGAACCGCGCCGAGGTAGTCGTCCGGCACCAGGATCGTCGCCGCGATCCACGGTTCCTCGATATGGTCGATGCGCACCTGGTCCGGCATGTCGGCCGGGTTGTGCATTTCCAGGCGCGTCCCGTCCGTCAGGAAGACGTGATAGATGACGCTCGGCGCCGTCGTGATCAGGTCCATCCCGAACTCGCGTTCGAGGCGCTCGGTGATGATCTCGAGGTGCAGCAGACCGAGGAAGCCGCAACGGAAGCCGAAGCCGAGCGCGGCGGACGTCTCCGTCTCGTAGGAGAAGCTCGCATCGTTGAGGCGCAGCTTGGCCATCGCCTCGCGCAGGTCCTCGAAATCGGCGGCATCGACCGGGAAGAGGCCGCAGAAGACGACCGGCTGCACGGGCTTGAAGCCCGGCAGCGGCTTCGTGACGCCGCCCTTTTCGTCCGTCACGGTATCGCCGACCCGCGTGTCGGCCACCTGCTTGATGGCGGCGGTGAAGAAACCGACCTCGCCCGGTCCCAGCTCGTCGAGCATTTCCTGCTTGGGCCGGAAGATGCCGACGCGCTCCACCTGATAGCCCGCGTCGGACGACATCAGCTTGATGCGCTGGCCCTTCTTGAGCGAGCCGTCGATGATGCGCACCAGCACGATGACGCCGAGGTAGGCGTCATACCAGCTGTCGATCAGCAGCGCCTTGAGCGGCTTGTTGCGCTCGCCCTTCGGGGCCGGCAGGCGCTCGACGATGGCTTCGAGCACGGCTTCGACGTTCTTGCCGGTCTTGGCCGAAATGGGGATCGCGTCGGAGGCGTCGAGGCCGATCACGTCCTCGATCTGCTGCTTGACGCGATCGGCGTCGGCGGCCGGCAGGTCGACCTTGTTGAGGACGGGAAGGATTTCGAGGTTGTTGTCGAGCGCCTGGTAGACGTTGGCGAGGGTCTGCGCCTCCACGCCCTGACTGGCGTCCACCACCAGCACCGCGCCCTCGCAGGCGGCGAGGCTGCGCGAGACCTCGTAGGCGAAGTCCACGTGGCCCGGCGTGTCCATCAGGTTGAGCTGATAGAGCTTTCCGTCCTTGGCCTTGTAGTCGAGGCGGACGGTCTGGGCCTTGATGGTGATGCCGCGCTCGCGCTCGATCTCCATCGAATCCAGGATCTGCTCCTTCATCTCCCGCGAGGAGACGTTGCCGCAAAGCTGGATCATGCGGTCCGAGAGCGTCGATTTGCCGTGATCGATATGCGCGATGATCGAAAAATTGCGGATCAGGGAGGTCTCTGTCATGGCGCGGTTGATAGCATCGGGACCGGGGCGGCAAAAGGCCAAGATGGCGGGCGCGCGGAGGCGAACCTTGTGCTGCGGCTGATGGCTCCGGACGCGGTCGGCTCGCGTGTCTCGCCCTGCGCCCGAAACCGGCTCGACCGGCTCCGGCCGCCGCGCGCCGGCGCAGGGTGGCAGCCGGCGCCGGAACTCTTTGGGGCGTCCATCACTCGCAACGCGCGACAGCAGGCTTTTGTGGCCTGCACGGCCACGTCAGGGCTGCGACCGCCGATTTATATGCCAAATAAGAAGAAAAAAGGTCGATCCATAGGATTATGCCCCGAATGCATTGTTAAGCACTATAATTGTATTCTTTTGTAAGATTACAATTTGTGTGCGGTTTGCCAAAACCGAGCATCATGGCGCCGCACACGTCCTCCAATCCCCGAGCCCGGTTCGCCGAGCGCTTGCGCGCGCTTCGCGCCATGCGCGGCTTCGAGCGCGCCCGCTATTTCGCCAGCGCGCTCGGCATCGAGGAGAACCGCTACACGCGCTACGAGCGTGCCGAGGTGGAGCCCAGTCTCGCGCTGCTGCACAAGATGTGCGCCACCCTCGACGTGACGCCCAACGAGCTGCTCGGCTTCCCGTCCGGCGAATCTCGCGACGGCGCCCTGCCGGTCATTGCCGGCATGGCCGAGGAGCAGGCGCCGTTGCCGATCACCGATGCGGCACCGACACGCAATCAGATCGCCTGGCGTCTGGCCGCCGAGGCCGCAGCCATCCATGGTCGGGCGGCGCGCGAGCCAGCCGATCCGCTGGCCCAGATGCGCGACACGGCGACGCTGTTCCGCCGCCTGCAGTCCGACCCGTTCGCGACGGTCAGCGAGATCCTCGAAGCGCCGGAGCTCGACACGCTCGATGCGGCAGCCAAGGCGCGCATCGCCGATCTCGTCGCCGCACTCACATCGAGCCCGTGACGGGCGCTAGTCGCGGATCTGGCCGCCGGTCACGCGCTTGACCTCGGCGACGATGCGGCCCGAGATGGCCTCGAGCTCGCCGTCCGTCAGCGTTGCCGTCTTCGGCTGCAGCGTCACCTCCAGAGCCACCGACTTGCGGTCGCTGCCGAGGGCCTCGCCTTCGAAAATGTCGAACACGCTGACGTCGGCGATGAGGGCCTTGTCGGCTGCCTGCGCCGCCCTGACGATGTCGGCGGCCGGCACATTGCGATCGACGACGAAGGCGAAGTCGCGCCGCACGGGCAGAAGGTCGACGGCCTCCAGCGCCGGCTTCACGCGCGCCTTCCGTCTCTCCGGCGGCAGCGCGCTGAGGAAAATCTCGAAGGCCGCGGCCGGCGCCGACACGTCGAGCGCCTTCAGCGCCGCGGGATGCATCTCGCCGAAATGCGCCAGCACCACCTTGGGTCCGAGGCGCAGCGTGCCCGACCGGCCGGGGTGGAACCAGGCCGGTGCGTCGCGCGTGACCTGCAGCTTGCCGATATCCAGGCCGAGCGCGGCGAGAACGGCCGAGGCGTCCGCTTTGACGTCGAAGACGTCGGCAATGCGGGCGGCCCCGGACCAGTGGCGGCCGCTGCCGGTCTGTGTCGCCGCGCCGGCGCGCACGCCGCCGGCGGCGATGAACTGGTCCTCCATGCGGTCGCCGCGATAGGCCTGCCCGAGCTCGAACAGCGCCACGTCGGCAAATCCGCGGTTGCGGTTGCGCTGCGCCGCGGCCAGCAGGCCCGGCAGCAGGCTCGGCCGCATGGTGGCCAGGTCGGGCGAAATCGGGTTGGCGAGCTGCAGGACATCGCTGCCGCCGCCGAAGGCCATCGCCTGCGGCTGGGGAATGAAGGACCACGTGACGGCTTCGACGAGCCCGCGCCCGGCCAGCACGCGGCGGGTGCGCCGGATGCGGCGCTGTGTTTCCGTGAGCACCGGGCGCGTGACGCCCGTGAGGCGCGGCATGGCGGTCGCCGGCACGCGATCGAGGCCGGCGATGCGCACGACCTCCTCGACGATGTCTGCCGCGCCATGCACATCGGGACGCCACGACGGCACGCGCACGGAGACCGACGCGCCCTTGCCGCTCACCTCGAAGCCGAGGGCGGCCAGGATGCGCCGCACCTCGCTCTCCTCGAGCTGCACGCCGGTCAGCTTCGCGATGCGCGGCAGGGAGAACGGCACGACCTTGTCGATGATCGGCGGCTTGCCGGCGACGCGCGCCTTCGTCGGCGTGCCGCCCGCCACGTCCAGCATCATCCGCGTTGCGAGATCGAGGCCCGGCAGCACGAAGCCCGGGTCGACGCCGCGCTCGAAGCGATAGCGCGCATCCGTCTGCAGGCCGATCTTGCGGCCCGTTGCCGCCGTGCGGATGGGGTCGAAATAGGCGCACTCGATCAGGATGTTGCGCGTGTCGTGTGTGCAGCCCGTGTCCTCGCCGCCGATGATGCCGCCGAGGCCCAGCACCGCGCTGTCGTCGGCGATGACGCACATGGTGTCGTCGGCCGTGTAGGTCTTGCCGTTGAGGCCGAGAAAGCTTTCGCCGTTGCGTGCCATCCGGGCGCGGATCGCGCCCTTCAGCTTGTCGGCGTCATAGACGTGCAGCGGCCGGCCGCGGTCCATGCTGATGTAGTTCGTGACATCGACGACGGCGTTGATGGGCCGCAGGCCGATCGCCTTCAGGCGCTGCTGCATCCACGCCGGAGCGTCCCCGTTCTTGATGCCCTCGATCATGCGCCCCGCGAAGCACGAGCAGGCGCTGGCGGTTTCCGCCGAGAACTCCAGCTTGATCGGGATGCGGCACTCCTTCGAGCCCTCGACGCCGCCGAGCTTCGGCTCGGGCTTCAGCGTGCCGAGGCCGGCGGCGGCGAGATCGCGCGCGATCCCGCGCACGCCCGTGCAGTCCGGCCGGTTGGGCGTCAGCTTCACCTCGATGACCGGATCGCCGAGGCCCATGACGTCGACGTAGCGCTTGCCCACCTGCTTGGCCATGTCGGCCGGCAGGTCGATGATGCCGTCGTGATCGTCCGACAGCTCCAGCTCGCGCTCGGACACGAGCATGCCGTTCGAGACGACGCCGCGCACCGGCCGCTTGTCGAGCGTGATGCCGGTGCCGGGGATGTGGGAGCCGACAGGCGCGAAGACGCCGATCATGCCGCTGCGCGCGTTGGGCGCGCCGCAGACCACCTCGACCACGCCCGCCCCGGTGTCGACCTGGCAGACCCGCAGCCGGTCGGCATTGGGATGCGGCTTGGCCTCGACGACGCGGGCGATGACGAAGGGCGCAAGCCTGGCGGCGGCGTCCTCGACGCTCTCGACCTCCAGGCCGATGGCCGAAAGCGTCGATGCCAGCGTGTCGATCGGTGCCGACGTCTCGAGGTGATCCTTGAGCCAGCCGAGTGTGAATTTCATAGGCGTCGTCTCACGCGGAATATCGGCTTACGACGAGACGCCGCCGGCCAGGGTGGGAACATCGACGGCAAGGAAGCCGTAGTGCCTGAGCCACCGCATGTCGGCGGCGAACATGTCGCGCAGGTCGGGAATGCCGTACTTGAGCATGGCGATGCGGTCGAGGCCCATGCCGAAGGCGAAGCCCTGATAGCGCTCGGGGTCGAGGCCGCAGTTGGCGATCACGTTGGGATGCACCATCCCGCAGCCGAGGATCTCCAGCCATTGCCCCGGCTTGCCGATGGCCTCGGCGCCGACGTCCACCTCGGCCGACGGCTCGGTGAACGGGAAGTGCGAGGCGCGGAAGCGCATCTTCACCTCGTCCACCTCGAAGAACGCCTTGCAGAATTCCTCCAGGCACCACTTGAGGTGGCCCATGTGGGTTTCCTCGTCGATGACCAGCCCTTCGATCTGGTGGAACATCGGCGTGTGCGTGCGGTCGCTGTCGATGCGGTAGACGCGGCCCGGCGCGATGATCCGGATCGGCGGCTTCTGCGACAGCATCGTGCGGATCTGGACCGGGCTCGTGTGGGTGCGCAGCAGCAGGCGCGACCCGTCCGGCCTGGCGTTGAAATAGAAGGTGTCGTGCTCCTGCCGCGCCGGATGCTCGGGCGGCGTGTTGAGCTTCGTGAAGTTCATGTCGTCGGTTTCGATGTCGGGCCCCTCGGCCACCGCGAAACCCATGTCGGCGAAGATCTCGACGACCTCGTCCCAGACCTGGCTGACGGGATGGATGCGGCCCTCGGCGAGCGGGCCGAGGCGGACCGGCAGCGTGACATCGACGCTCTCGCCGGCAAGGCGGGAGGAGAGGGCAGCGCCGTCGAGCTCGGTCTTGCGGGCTTCGAGCGCCGCGGCAACGCGATCCTTCGCGGCGTTGACGGCCGCGCCGAACCCGCGCCGCTCGTCGGCGGGCAGCGTGCCGAGCTGCGCCATCAGCTCCGAGATGCGGCCTTTGCGGCCAAGGGCGGCGATGCGCACCTTTTCCAGCGCGGCCGGATCATCTGCCGCTGCGATATCGGCCAGCAACGTCCTCTCGATCTCGTCGATGGCGCCGTTCTTTGCCGCGGGGCTCATGGTTCCCTCCTCCGGCCTGCCTGCGATGATGCGCTCGGCAGGGCACGCGCGGACACGGTGGAGCGGTGCCGGCTGTGCCGCACGCGCTCCGCGCCGGCGCGTGTCACGCCTTCGCGGCCGCCTGGGCCTGCGCGACGAGCGCCTTGAAGGCCGCCATGTCCTTGACGGCGATGTCCGCCAGCACCTTGCGGTCGATCTCGATGCCGGCCTTGTTGAGACCGTCGATAAATCGTCCGTAGGTGAGGCCGTTCTCGCGCGCGGCCGCGTTGATGCGCTGGATCCAGAGCGCGCGGAATGTGCGCTTCTTGCGCTTGCGGTCGCGATAGCCGTACTGCAGGGCCTTCTCGACGGCCTGCTTGGCGACCCGGATGGTGTTCTTGCGACGGCCGTAATAGCCCTTCGCGTTCTTCAGGACCTTCTTGTGCTTGGCGTGGGCGGTGACGCCGCGCTTGACGCGTGCCATGGACGTGCTCCGTTGAAATCAGGTGCGTTGGGTTCGCTGGCCGTTGCGGTCAGCGGGCGTAGGGCATGTACTTCTTGACGACCTTCGCGTCGCTGTCGTTCAGCACCATCGTGCCGCGCGCGGAACGCACGAATTTCGCCGTACGCTTGATCATGCCGTGACGCTTGCCCTGGGCCTGCGCCTTCACCTTGCCGGTGCCCGTCATCTTGAAGCGCTTTTTGGCGCCGCTCTTGGTCTTCAGCTTGGGCATTTCGCTTTCTCCTTGTTCCTGCAGCCCTGGGGCTGCGCTCGCCCATATCGGTCGCGGCGCGGTCTGGCGACCGCCGCTGTTGGTCCCGATCAGGCTTTGCAAAGCATGACAAGCCGCCACGGCATGCCCCGCCGGGCGGCTTCGGCGCGGTTTATAGGGCCATATGGGGCTCCTTGGCAACGGGTCGGCCGCTGCCCCGGTGCCCTCAGGCCGGACTTCAGCGGGGCGAAAGCACCATGATCATCTGCCGGCCCTCGAAGCGGGGCTCGGATTCGACCTTGGCGATGACCTCGGTGTCGGCCTTGACGCGCTTCAGCAACTCGACGCCGAGCTGGGTGTGCGCCATCTCGCGGCCGCGGAACCTGAGGGTGACCTTGACCTTGTCGCCTTCCTCGAAGAAGCGGCGGATGGAGCGCATTTTGACGTCGTAGTCGTGATCGTCGATGTTGGGCCGCATCTTGATCTCTTTGATCTCGACGACCTTCTGGTTCTTGCGCGCTTCGGCGGCCTTCTTCTGTTCCTGGTATTTGTACTTTCCGAAATCGAGAATCTTGCACACCGGCGGCACGGCGTCGGGGGAAACCTCGACCAGATCGAGGCCGGCTTCGGTGGCGCGCGTAATGGCGTCTGCGCGACTGACCACGCCGATGTTCTGGCCGGTTTCATCGATCAATCGGACTTCGCGGGCCCGGATCGCGTCATTGATCCTGGGGCCTGTTGGCTCGCGCTCTGGCGCGGCTCGCATGGGACGGCGGATGAGCAATCTCCGTGAATTGTTGAATGGACAAACAAGGCGACCGCGGCCGGCGTGTACGGACCGGATCGGGGCCGAATTTCTTGGAGAAACGTCGCCAAGTCAAGGTTTGCGGGGGCCGGGCGGGGTCGTTCAGCCCGTCTTTCCGGCCAGATTCGTGTGGAGCAGCCTGTCATAGACGGCCAAGGTCTGCCGCCGCATCTCGTCCACGGTGAACCGGCCAAGGACGTGGGCCCGCACCCGGGCCCCCACCGCGGCCCGCGCCTCGGCCGACAGGCCGAGGGCCTGCCGCAGGGCGTCCGCCAGCGCCCGTGCATCGGCCGGCGGGATCAGCCAGCCGGTCGGTCCCGGCAGGCCCGGAGCGGCGCACAGGACGGTTTCCGGCGGCGCGCCGATGGCGGTGGCGATCACCGGGCATTCCATGGCCTCGGCCTCCGTTGCGGTCCGGCCGAAGGCCTCCGGCTGGGTCGAGGCGAGGACCGTCACGTGGGCGGCCCGATAGGCGGCGGCGATGTCCTGCACGTGGCCGACGATCCGCACCCGGTCGCCGAGGCCCAGCCCGGCGATCTGCGCTCGCAGCGCATCGGCGTAGCCCTCCCGCCCCTGTGCATCGCCGGCCAGCACGACCACGGCATTGCCGATGCCGCCCTCGCGGACCAGCAGGCTTGCGGCCTCGATCACGACGGGCTGGCCTTTCCACGCCGTGAGCCGCGCCGGATGCAGGATCACCGGTTGGTCGGGCGCGACGCCCCAGGCCGCCCGCAGCGCGGCGATGCGCGCCGCGGACACCGCCTCGGGCGCGAAGATGTCCGGGTCGAGGCCGCGATAGACGATCGCGATCCGCGCCTCCGGCGTGCCGTAGCGCGACTTGATGAGGTCGGCCGTGTAGCGGGAATTGGCGATCACGACATCGCTGCGCGCCATGACGCTGTTGTAGAGCCGCTTGATGGCGTTGGGCTCGTTGTAGGCGCCGTGATAGGTGGTGACGAAGGGGCGCCCCGTCCGCCGTGCCGCGATGAGCGCGCTCCAGGCCGGGGCGCGGCTGCGGGCGTGGACGAGGTCGATCCCCTCCGCCGTGATGAGGCGCATCAGGGCGCGCGCGTTGGCGAGGATGCGCACCGGGTTCTTGGTGGCGGCGGGAAATTCTATGAACTCGCCGCCGGCGGCGCGCACGTCGGCCACCAGCCGGCCGGGCTCTGCGGCGACCAGCGCGCGCGCGCCGGCAGCCGCCAGGGCCTGCGCGATCTCGGGCGCGGCGCGTTCGGCGCCGCCGGTGTCGAGGCGGGGAAGGATCTGAAGTATGGTGGGCCTGGGTATGATGGGCCTGGGCATGGTGGACTTGTGTGGCGGCACGCGGTCGCTCCCCCCTCAGCGAGTCGAGGCTTCATAGGATGGCGGCGACGCAACTGCAATTTTTCGATTGCGGCACGGGCGCCGCGCATCGCCGCATCGCCTATTTGCAGGACTCCGTCGCGGAAGACGGGACGTCCGGACGCCCCGGGCTCATCTGGCTGTGCGGCTTCAAATCCGAGATGACGAGCACCAAGGCCTCGGCGCTTGCCGAATTCGCGCGCGAGCGAGGTTACGGCTGCCTTCGCTTCGACTATTCGGGTCACGGCCAGTCCGGCGGGCGGTTCGAGGACGGCACGCTGAGCCGATGGCTCGAGGAGGCGCGCGCCGCCTTCGCCCGGACGCTGGGGCCGCAAATCCTGGTCGGCTCGAGCATGGGCGGCTATCTCGCCCTGCTGCTGCTGCGCGCTCTGCTGACCGATGCACCGGCCGAGGCACAGCGCAT